>JANXZN010000381.1 GCA_025355545.1 Rhizobacter sp. | reverse complement strand
CCGCCGCAATGCCGAACAAGACGATGGCCCCTCACGGGGCCATCGTCGCTTCGTCCTTGCAAGCAACTGATCTGGGCCGACCTACGCCGAAAACCGCGTCCTCGCCAGCGAATAGCGGCGGATTTACACCAGCGCCAACATACGTCGCCCATCACAACACCAAGCCCAAGCCGTTCATCTGGACCAAGAGCGCTGCCGACATCCTGCAGAAGGTCATCCGCGCGAATAGCCGCTTAAGTTCTAAACAGAATGCAACACTACACTAGTCGTCACCGTCAGCACCCGTCGACTGATCGGGAAGGCTGGGGCGGACAAAGGGAAGTCGCCGGGCTTCTCGTCAAACGAGTTTACATAATATACATTGTCGCACTTACGTTCGGCGAACCGGCCGAGCCTCTGCGCGCATCCGGGCACAAGCGCCGGCACCCAACGGCTCGTTGCTACGCGCTGGTTCGGTCTTCCGCCGGATCGAATGCCGTGTCGGGCGCGGACTTGTCGCCTTCGGGTCGGACGACGTGCGGCTTGTCGAGTGGCCGGCACACCCGGCTCTTCAGCCGGTCAAGGCGATCCGAGCTCGCCAGCGCAGCGAACACGGCCTCGGGATCCATCATCAGCGCGAACGGGTTGGAAGCAATCTGAACAGTCGTCATGGCAATCCTTCCGGTGGTCGGTGCGATGAACTGTAGGGTGACTCGCGCCCCGGCCCCAGTGGGCGCGCATCCAAAACGACTGTCGGGAATCTTCCTACGCGGCGCGTCAGCGTTGCGCCTGCTCGAGGCGCTTCACGAGCGGCTCGCGTCCCGAGAGCTTCGCAAAATCGACCGCCCCCAGATTGCGGTGGTTGCGCTTGTTCGCGTCGGCACCGCGCTGCAGCAACAGCGCGACGCTGGCTTCGCTGCCGTATTGCGCGGCCATCATCAACGGTGTGGTGCCGTTCGGCGACGCCGCATCGATGTCGGCGCCACGCTCGAGCAACACTTCGACGGTCTTTGAATCCGGCCCGGCGGCCGCATAGTGCAGCGCCGACCAGCCGGGCTGATTGATCCTGGCGCCGCGCTCGAGCAGGCGCTGCAGGGTCGGCAGATTTCCCTTCAGCGCGGCCATCATCAGGGCCGATTCACCCGCCTGGTTGAGCGCGTTGACGTCGGTCCCGGGTCGGTCCAGCAGCGCCTTCGCGGTCTTCGGCGACTGCTCCTGGATCGCCATCGTCAGCCCGGGCTGGCCCTTCGGATCGCGCGAGTTGGGGTCGAAACCGCGCTCCAGCAAGCTCGCCAGCGTGGTGGCGTTGTCGTTGCGGATGGCGCCGAAGAAATCTTCGTAGGAGCCAGCTCTTGCACATAAAACTGTCACCATGACAGAGGTGTAGACGATATATCTAAAGTATTTCATGAGGTCAGTATTGGTCTGAATTTGGCGTCGGCAGCCTGAAAAGCCGCTCGAAGTTCGCCGATGTGGCACGCGCGACCGTTTCGACCGACAAGCCCTTGAGGGCCGCGATCTGCTGCGCGACGAACGGCACGTAAGCCGGGCTGTTGGTCTTGCCGCGGTGCGGCACCGGCGCGAGGTAGGGGCTGTCGGTCTCGATTAGGCAGCGCTCCAGCGGCACGAACGCGGCGACCTCGCGCAGCGCCTGCGCGGTCTTGAAGGTCAGGATGCCCGAAAACGAGATGTAGAAACCGAGGTCGAGCGCTGCGCGTGCCACCGCATCGGTCTCCGTGAAGCAATGGAAGACCCCACCAGGGCCGTCGCCCGGCGTGCCATTCGGCGAACGGGCGGCGCCCTCCTCGCGCAGAATCGCGAGCGTGTCGTCCGATGCGCTGCGCGTGTGCACGACCAGCGGCAACCCGGTTGCGCGCGCGGCGCGGATGTGGACTCGGAAACGCTCGCGCTGCCATTCCATCGCTTCGATGCTGCGGCCGTTGAGGCGGTAGTAATCGAGGCCGGTCTCGCCGATCGCGACGACCCTGGGCCGCGCGGCCAGCGCCAGCAGGTCGCCGAGGGTCGGCTCGCGCACGCCTTCGTTGTCCGGGTGGACACCGGCACTGCACCAGAAGTTGTCGTAACCCGTCGCCAGCGCATGGACCTGCTCGAACTCCTCGAGCGTGGTGCAGATGCACAGTGCGCGGTCGACCTGCGCGGTGGCCATCTCGGCGCGGATGTCGCCGATCCGTTCGGCCAGCTCCGGAAAGCTCAGGTGGCAATGGGAATCGACGTACATGCGCGGGCCTCGTGCAGATTGCGACGAAGCGGCTTCAGATCGTTTGCGTCGGCTTGGCGGATGAAATCGAGGTGCCCAGCGCCTCTTCGATCTTGAGCTTCAAGCCGCGCGTCTTCTCGTCGCTCGGGAAGCGCACGCCCACGCCCTGGGTGCGGCCGCCCGAGGCGTTGGCCGGCGTGATCCAGCCGACCTTGCCGGCCACCGGATAGCGCTGCGGATCGTCGGGCAGCGACAGCAGCAGGTAGATGTCTTCGCCGAGCCGGTACTCGCGCGTGGTCGGCACGAACAGACCACCGTCGGTGAACACCGGCATGTAGGCGGCGTAGAGCGCGCCCTTCTCGCGGAACACCAGTTGGATCACGCTCGGGCGCGCCGAGCTCGTCGCTGGCGCGAGCGCGGACGGGACGGTTCGCGGCGGCGGCTTTTCGCTCATGCGCCCGAGTGTACCGAAGTGTTCCGCGGCGCCCTGCCCTTGGCGCCGACGATCGCGAGCGCGCGCTGGCCCTGCTGGACCAGCGATTCGGCCATCAGCCCCGCGTTCCACGGGTGCTCCGCGTGGCGCGCGACGCGGTTGAGTTCGCGCATCCAGGCGTGCAGCGCTGCGGGGTCGGCGCCGGCACGCACCGACTCGGCCGGAAAATAGCGCGGCGCCGCACCCGCGGCGACGCAGGCCGCGTCGTGACACAGCTTTTGCAACGCATCGACGACGCGCGCCAGCGGCCACGTGCCGAAGCCCGCCGCCGAGCCCTGCGCGACCAGCGCAGGCAGGCGCAGCCATGCCGCCGCGGCAATGCCCTGCCGGGCCCAGTCGAGCGCCTCCTGCGGCTGGCCGCCGGCGGCGGCGAGCAGCACGGCCGGGTCGGCCACACCCTGCGCGGCGAGCCACTCGCCGGCCTGTTCAGTGGGCGGCAACGCGAGCGCGACGCCCTGGCAGCGGCTGCGGATCGTCGGCAGCAGCGCGTCGGGCGCGGCACAACTCAGCACAAAGCGCGCCACGCCGGGCGGCTCCTCGAGCGTCTTCAGCAAGGTGTTGGCCGAGACGCCGTTCATGCGCTCGGCCGGGTGCAGCACGACGACCTTGGCGCGGCCCCTGGCCGAGGTCGTCTGCGCGAAGTTGACCGCGGCGCGCACCGCCTCGACCTTGATCTCCTTGCTCGGCTGCTTGGCCTTGCTCGCGCGTTCGGAGCCGCCGTCGTCGCTGTCGGCCGCGGCCCAGCCGAGCGGCTCCTGCAGCGCCTCGGGCAACAGCACCAGCAGATCCGGGTGCGAGTGCGCCTGCACCAGCCGGCAGCTCGCGCACACGCCGCAAGGCCGCGCCGGCGTATCGGCCGCCTCGCACAGCCAGGCCTGCGCGATCGTCAGCGCCAGCTCGAACTGGCCGATGCCCTGCGGGCCGTGCAGCAGCAGCGCGTGGGCATGCTGGGACTGCAGCGTCCGGCGCAGCACGGACTCGATCCATGGCAGCGGCAGGAGTCCGTCGACGCCTACCATGCCCGGGCCTTCATTGCGGCGTGGATCTGCTGCAAGACGGCGTCGCGAGCCACGCTCGCGTCGATGCGCGCAAAGCGGTGCGGGGCCGCCGCCATGCGCGCCGCGTAGCCGGCGCGCACCCGTTCGAAGAACGCCAGATCGCGCTGCTCGAAACGGTCGGCTGCGCGGTCCTGCGCGCGGCGCTGTGCCGCGAGCGCGGCCGGCAGATCGAACCAGATCGTCAGGTCGGGTTGCAGATCGCCCTGCACCCACTGCTCGAGTTGCGTCAACACCGCCGGCGGCGCGCCGCCGCCGGCGCCCTGGTACGCGAAGGTCGCATCGGTGAAGCGATCGCACAGCACCGTGTGCCCGGCCGCCAGCGCCGGCTCGATGACCGCACGCAGGTGATCGCGCCGCGCGGCGAACGCGAGCAGAACCTCGGTCAGCACGTCGGCCGATTCGTGCAGGAAGATCTCGCGCACCCGTTCGGCCAAGGGCGTGCCGCACGGCTCGCGCGTGCAGACAACGGTCGCGCCGCCTGCGCGCAGCCGCTGCGCGACTGCGTCGAGGTGGGTCGACTTGCCGGCGCCGTCGATGCCTTCGAAACTGATGAATCTGCCGCTCACACGCGTCGCCCTGCCCTTGGTCATTTCTTGCGCTGGTACTGGTTCACCGCGCGGTTGTGCTGGGCCAGAGTTTCGCTGAATTCGCTGTGGCCATCGCCGCGCGCGACGAAGTACAACGCCTTGGTCTGGTCGGGCCGCACCGCGGCGAGCAGCGCGGCCTTGCCCGGCATCGCGATCGGCGTCGGCGGCAGGCCGCTGCGGGTGTAGGTGTTGTAGGGAGTGTCGGCGAGCAGGTCGCGCTTGCGCAGGTTGCCGTCGAAGCTGGCGCCCAGACCGTAGATCACGGTCGGGTCGGTCTGCAGCGGCATGCCCAGCCGCAGCCGGTTCACGAACACGCCGGCGACGAGTCCGCGGTCGGCACCGATGCCGGTTTCCTTCTCGACGATCGACGCCAGCACGAGCGCGTCGTCGGCGCTGTGTAGCGGCGTGTCGGGTGCGCGCTCCTGCCAAGCGGCATCGAGCCGCTTCTGCATCGCGCGGTAGGCTCGCTTGAGCACCGCGAGGTCGCTGCTGCCCTTGCTGTAGGCATAGGTGTCGGGGTGGAAACGGCCCTCGGGCGAGACGCCGGGCGGCGCACCGAGCGCGGCCATCAGCTGCTCGTCGCTCATCGCCGCGGTCGTCGGCTTCAGCGCGTCAGCCGTCACCAGCTCGGCGCGGAACTGGCGAAAGGTCCAGCCTTCGATCAGTCGCACCACGGCGAGCGTTTCGTCGCCGCGCACCATCTTGCTCAGCAGCGCTATCGGCGTCACGCCGGGACCGATCTCGTAGCTTCCGGCGCGGATCTTGCGCGCCTGGCCCGACCAGCGAAACCATTCGTACAGCAGCAGCGGCGAGGCCTGCGTGCCGGCCTTGACCCAGGCCTGCGCGATCTCGCGCGGCGGCGTGCCGGGCTCGATCGACACCTCGACCGACGCGGCTTCGAGATCGAGCGGGCGATTCAGCCACCACGCCGAGCCGCCCACCACGCCGAGCGCGCCGAGCAGCAGCAGGACCGCGAACCCACGCCAGAACTTCATCACGCCAGCATGCCGCGCGCGGCGTGCAAGCTCCGTAACCCTGACGAAACAAGAATCATGGGTGCTGATGATAATCGGCCATGAACATGCCTCTCACCGTCGACGGCCTCGTGGCACTGAAGCACTGGGGCCTGATCCGTGCCAGTGGCGCCGACGCCGTGGCGTTCCTGCAGGGTCAGCTGACGAACGACGTCGTAACACTCGGCCTGTCGCAGGCGCGCTTGGCCGGCTTCTGCTCGGCCAAGGGCCGGCTGCAGGCGAGTTTCGTGGTCTGGAAGCTCGCCGACGATGAACTGCTGCTGGCGTGTGCCGCGAGCGTGCTGCCGGCGACGCTGAAGCGCTTGTCGATGTTCGTGCTGCGCGCACAGTGCAAGCTGACCGACGCGAGTGCCGAACTGCGCCTGCTCGGTGCGGTCGGCGCTACCGCAACGCGCTGGACGAACGATCTGCCGGTGTGGGCCCGTCGCGAGATCGAAGGCGGCAGCGTGCTGCGCCTGCCCGACGTCGACGCTGTGCCGCGCGCCCTGGTCGCGCTCGACCCCGCGCTGGCGCTGCCGCAGGCGCCCGCACTGGCGCCCGACGCGTGGCGCCTGCTCGAGGTGCGCTCCGGCGTCCCGTTCATCGAGGTCGCGACCGTCGACCAGTTCGTGCCGCAGATGCTGAACTACGAGGTCGTCGGCGGCGTCGACTTCCAGAAGGGTTGCTACCCGGGCCAGGAGGTGGTCGCGCGCAGCCAGTACCGCGGCACGATCAAGCGGCGCATGTTCCTGTTCGAGTGCGAGGTGCCGGTCAGCGCCGGGCAGGAGGTCTTCCACAGCGGCGACGCGGGCCAGCCCGCCGGCATGGTCGTGAACTCCGCGCCGCTGCTCGATCGGGCCGGCTGTGCGGCGCTGGTCGAGGTGAAGTTGGCGGCGCTCGAGTCGGGCAGCCTGCACGTGGGTGCTGTCGACGGGGCGGCCCTGCGCCTCGGCGTGCTGCCCTACGCGTTGCCGAGCGAAGCCGCGCTCCGGGCCTGACGCCGCACGGACGCGGCCCGGGCCACATTTCGGTCAACAATTCACAAGCCGCCAGCATCACGCACGCAGCGCCGTCACGATGCGCGAGTTGTTCATCTACTATCGTTTGCGCTCGATCGACGCCAAAGCCGCCCGCGGCCTGGTGCTCGGGTTTCAGGCGCTGTTGCGAACGCAGTACCCGCAGCTGATTGCGCGTCTGCTGCACCGGCCCGATCCGTCCGACGAGGCCGGCGGCCGGCAGACGTGGATGGAAATCTATTCGACCGACCCCATGCGCGAGCCCGCCGGCGTCTCCGCCGAACTGCAATCCGTGATCGAAGCCGCGGCCGCCGTGCTCGGGCCGCTGCTCGACGGGCCGCGCCACACCGAGGTGTTCACTGCATGTGTCTCGTAGCCCTGGCGATCGACCAGAGCCGGCGTTTCCCGCTGGTCGTGGCCTCGAACCGCGACGAATATTTCAAGCGCCCGACCGCCGGCCTCGCCTGGTGGTCGCCGAAGCCCGGCGATTCGGCGATCCTGAGCGGTCGCGATCTCGAATCCGGCGGCACCTGGATGGGCCTGACCGCGCAGGGCCGGCTCGCCCTGCTGACCAACGTGCGCGGCGTGCTGCCGCTCGAGGCTGGTGCGCCGTCGCGCGGCCGCGTCGTGACCGAGTGGCTCACGGGTCGCGAGGAAACCGGCGACTTCTGGATGCGTACGGCGCTGTCGGGCTACAACGGCTTCAACCTGATCGCCGCGGATTTCCGGCGCGGTGAATGCTTCTGGGCATCGAACACCGACCCGCATCCGCAGCGCCTGGACCGCGGCGTCTACGGCCTGTCGAACGGTGGGCTCGATGCGCCGTGGCCCAAGGTCGATTCGCTCAAGGCCGGGCTGCAGGCTTCGCTGGATGCGGCCAGGTCGGTCGACGTGCTCGCCACGCAACTGTTCGGCGCGCTCGCCGACCGTCGACTCGCGGCCGACCATGCCCTGCCCCGCACCGGCATTTCGATCGACCTGGAGCGCCAGTTGTCGGCCGCGTTCATCGGCACGCCGGATCAGCGTTACGGTACGCGCTGCTCGACGCTGATCATCACCGAGAAGACCGCGCGCCAGCCGATCACGCACGTCCACGAGCGCACGTTCGACGCCGCCGGCGCGGTCGTGAGCCTGCGGCGCGCGCGGCTGCGTAACTGGCCGCCGCGCTATGTCGGGGACGACGGACACGGCCCGGTCGCGCAGGCCGTCGTCTCGGAGCACGAGGTCGCGACCGCCTGACGGCGCGCTCGCGTGCCCGCTACAGCGGCCGCGCCATCTCGATGTGGGCGATGCCGGCTTCCTCGAACACCGCGCCGAGCGGCACGAAGCCGGCGCGTGCATAGAAGCCCTGCGCACTGGTCTGCGCGTGCAGCCTCACTTCGCGATCGCCGCGCGCGGCTGCCGCCCGCATCAGCGCGTCGAGCACCGCACGACCGACGCCGCTGCCGCGCAGCGACTGGATCGCCGCCATGCGGCCGACGCGCGCGACGCCGGGCGCGTCCTGCAGCAGCCGCCCGGTCGCCAGCGGCTGGCCGAAGCGGTTCAGCGCGACCGCGTGGACAGCGCCCGCGTCGGCATCGTCCCACTCCATCTCGAGCGGGATCTTCTGTTCGGCGATGAACACCTCGGTGCGGATCGCGCGGGCGTGCAGCTCCAGCACGTCCCAGCCGCCCACGCGCACGTCGACCATCGACTCGCCCGCTTCGAAGGCCTGCAGGATCGCGCGCAGCGCATCGGGCACCGGCTTCGAGGTCTGCGTCTGCGGGTCGGCGAACACGTAGACCAGCTCGCACGACACGAGCAGCTCGTCCTGCCGGAACGCCGCGCCGCTGAACCGTATCGACCAGTTGCCGACGCGCGCACAACGCAGGCCGATGGCGAGCCGGTCGTCGTAGCGCGCCGAGCCGGCGTATTCGAGGCTGGCCTTGCGCACGAACAGGTCGCCGCCCAGGCGCTCCAGCGTCTGCGCGTACGGCATCGCCAGCGCGCGCCAGTAGCCCGCCACCGCGGTGTCGAAGTACATCAGGTAGTGGCCGTTGAAGACGATCTTCTGCGCGTCGATCTCGACCCAGCGCACGCGCAGGTGATCGTGGAACCGGAAGTCGCTTCGATTCATGCGGGGCTTGCCTTCAGGGTCGATTGTCGAACGCGATCTTCAGCGCGGTACCGATCAGCGCCTGCGCCGCGCCGGCGTCGGGCAGCACGCGCCCGAGCTTGATGAAATCGTGGGTCACGCCACGCGCGAGCTCGGGCTCGACCGGCACGCCGGCGGCGCGCAAGCGGTCGGCGTAGGCCAGGCCTTCGTCGGCCAGCGGATCGCATTCGGCCAGCACCATGCAGGCCGGCGCGACCGCGTCGAGCGCGTCCACCTCGAGCGGCGCGAAACGCCAGTCGGGGCGCTGCGCGGGGTCGATGCGTGTGCCGTCGAGACCGAAGGTCGCACTGTGTGCAGCGAGCCAGCGCATCGCGGCCCACGCGTCGTCGACCGCGACCGGAAAACGCTGCTCCGGTGCGAGCCGGTAGTCGAGCGCGACCACCGCCACGCCGCTGCGCAGCCTGAGCTGGCGGCACAGGCTGTCGTGGGTTTCGAGGCCGGCTCTGGATATCCTCGACACGCGCCAGCGGGGCCCGCGGCAACTCGAGGATCGCGGACGCCGCTTCGTAGGCCTGCCGCGCATCGACCGGGCGCATCGTGTGGAACGGCGGCGGGTTTGCGCGGCGGATATTCTCGAGCACCTCGGCCATGCGGCGCGTCAACGGCGGCGCGGGCATCAGAAGATCGAATCGCGGTCGACGCCCTGACGCGCCATGCGACGGCGCAGTTTCACCAGCGCCTCCTGCTGGATCTGGCGGATGCGCTCGCGCGTCAGGCCCAGGCGCTCGGCCAGAACCTCCAGCGTCTCGGGGTCGCGGTTGCCCAGGCCATAGCGCCCGGCCACGACCTCGCGCTCGCGCTCGTTGAGTTCGTCCAGCCCATGGTGGAGCAGCAACTCGACCTCGTTCGACAGCGTCAGGCTCATCGGATCGGTCGCGCCATCGTCGGCGACGCCGTCGAGCACCGAGTCGCCGGCGCCTTCGCCGGCGTGGCGTTCCATCGGTGCGTCCAGCGAGGTCGGCTGCTCGGCGAACTTCAGCAGCGCGTCGACCTCCTTCGCCGGCCGGCCGAGCGCGAGCGCGACATCCTCGACGCGCACCGGCCGGTCGCTGTGGCCGGCGCTGGCCGCCAACGCCTCGAGTGCGCGCCGCGCCTTCAGCACCTGGTTCAGCTCGCGCACGATGTGCACCGGCAGGCGCACCAGCCGCGCCTGGTGCATGATCGCGCGCTCGATGCTCTGGCGCACCCACCACGACGCGTAGGTCGAGAAGCGGAAGCCGCGCTCGGGCTCGAACTTGCCGATCGAGTGCATCAGCCCGAGGTTGCCCTCCTCGATCAGGTCGGTCATCGGCAGGCCGCGACCGAGGTAGTTCTTCGCGATGCTGACGACCAGGCGCAAGTTGTGCTCGATCATCACCTGGCGCGCCGCGAAATCGCCCTGGCGCGCGAGCGTGGCGGTGTCGAACTCTTCCTGCGGTGTCAGCAGCGGCGCGCGGCGAATCTCGCGCAGGTAGCTCTGCAAGGTGTTGCCGATCTCCGAGTCACCTGCCGCGAGCTCGGCGCGCTCGCCGGCGAGACCGGCGTCCGGGTCGTCGGGCTGCGGCACGGCGACCCCGATGTCCACGCCCGGCTCGCGCGGCAACTCGACACCGCGGGCATCACCATTGACCTGCGCGGTGGGGACGATCGGCCGCGGGCCCTTCGCGCCGCTCGGCGGATCGGGCACATGGCCATCGAGCGGCGCGCGCTTTCTGACCATGTCCTCATCCCCGTGCAGCGGCGCGTCAGCGCGGCGGCAACAGCTTCGCCGGGTCGATCGGCTTGCCTTGCTTGCGGATCTCGAAGTGCAGCCTCACGCCGTCGGCATCGGTGGAGCCCATCTCGGCGATCTTCTGACCGCGTCGCACCGACTGGTCCTCTTTGACCAGCAGGGCCTGGTTGTGGGCATAGGCCGTCAGGTAGGTGTTGTTGTGCTTCAGGATCACGAGGTTGCCGTAGCCGCGCAGGCCCGAGCCGGCATAAACCACACGCCCGTCGGCGGCCGCGAGCACCGGGTCACCGGCCTTGCCGCCGATCACCACGCCCTTGACCTTGCCCTCGTCGAAGTTCGCGATCACCGGGCCGGCTGCCGGCCAGGCCCAGTTGACATCGTCGTCGGCATCGCGCACGGCCGGTGCGGGCGGCGGCGGTGTTGCGCCCGCCGTCGGGGCCGGCAGCGCCGCGCTCGCGGCCGATGCGGCGGCCGGCGCCTTGGCATCCAGCGGGCGCGTCTCGACGCGTGCGTTCGTGATCGGCTTGCTCGCCGCGGCGTTCGGGTCGACGCCCGGCGCCACGACGCGCAGCACCTGGCCGACTTCGATGATGTTCGGATTCTCGAGCGCGTTCCACTTGACCAGGTCTTTCCAGTTCTGACCGTTCTCCAGGCCGATGCGGATCAGGGTGTCGCCCGGCTTCACGGTGTAGTAGCCGACCTTGCCGCCGTTCTCGGCGCCCGGCAGCGGCTTCGCGGCATCGGCGGGCACCGATGCCACCGGTGCTGCGGCCGGTGTCCTGGCACCGGCGCCGCGGTCCTCGACCGGCGCGCGGTTGGGCGTGCTCGTGCAACCCGCGGTCAGCGCCGCAGCGAGCATCAGTGCACCCAGCCACCTCGGTTCGCTCAGCATGTATTTCTTGTCCTTCGTCATCCTGCAACCAAGCCCGATTTTAGAGGGACGAAGTGCACCGCCTCATACGCGTTGTGTTCGAAACCGTGTTCGCCTCGGTCCACCACCATCAGCACTTGCCGGTCCGAGCCGGCCAGTCGCACCGGCGATACCAGCCGGCCGCCGACGGCGAGCTGCTCGAGCCAGGCCGGTGGCAGCGCATCGCCGCCAGCCGCAGCGATGATGCTGTCGTAGGGCGCGTTCGGCGGGTGCCCGCGCATGCCGTCACCATACACCAGCCGCAGGTTCGCGCTGCGCAGCGGCGCGAGCAGTTCGCGCGCCTTGTCGTGCAGCGGGCGCAGGCGTTCGACCGAGATCACCTGCGCGGCCAGCAGCGCCAGCAGCGCCGCCTGGTAACCGCAGCCGGTGCCGACCTCGAGCACCCTGCCGAGCGAACCCGACGCGCGCGCGCTCGCACCGCCCATCAGCAACTCGATCATGCGCGCGACCACCGAAGGTTTCGAGATCGTCTGCCCGTGGCCGATCGGCAGGCTGGTATCTTCATAAGCCTGCGTGACCAGCGCGGCGTCGACGAAGCGGTGCCGCGGCACGGTCGCCATCGCCTCGAGCACGGCCTCGTGATTGACGCCCGCGCCGCGCAGGCGCGCGGCCATGCGCTTGCGGACATCGACCGAATCGAGGCCGACGCCCGACGGCGCCACGCGCCGCGCCGCGTAGTCGTGCGCATGCTCGACGAGCCGCTGCGGCCGCAGCACTGCGCGCGCGGCCGCTGCCGTGGCCTGCAGCTTCGGCGCGATCGTCGGCGCCGGTGCGACCGCCGGCACGACCGGCTTGCGCGCCACCTTGCTGCGCGAGCTCAGCTCGTCCAGGCGCAGCGGGAATTTCGACGCGCGCTTGCCGGCTCCGCTCATCGTGAAACCTGCGCGCTGCGCGCTCCGGCATCGCCCAGGGCTCCGAAGGGGCCCCGGCGTGGCCCTTGGCGGCCCGGCGGATGTCTCATGCGCTGGCAAGGCCCAGCCAGTCGGACCAGTCGGGCAAGGCGGCGTGCTCGGTCAGATCGACCTGCAGCGGCGTGATCGAGACCTGGCCGCTCGCGGTGGCGTGGAAATCGGTGCCGGGGCCGGCCTCGCGCGCGTCGCCGGCCGGGCCGATCCAGTACATCGTGTCGCCGCGAGGGCTCGTCTGTGCGATCAGCGGTTCGCTCGCATGGCGCCGGCCGAGCCGCGTGACGACACGCGGCAGCGCATCGGCGTCGGGCCGGTTCGGGATGTTGACGTTCAGCAGGAACGGCGCGCGCAGCGGCGGGTGCTTCAGCACCTGCTCGATGATGCTGCGCGCCACCCGCGCCGCGGCGTCGAGATCGCCCCAGCCCTTTTGCACCTGCGAGAACGCGATCGCCGGCACGCCGAACAGGAAGCCCTCCATCGCCGCGGCGACGGTGCCCGAGTACAGCGTGTCGTCGCCCATGTTGGCGCCGTTGTTGATGCCCGAGACGACCAGGTCGGGGCGCTGCGGCAGCACGCCGGTCAGCGCGAGGTGGACGCAGTCGGACGGCGTGCCGTTGATGTACAGAAAGCCGTTGGCCGCGGTGTGCACCGTCAGCGGCCGACTCAGGGTCAGCGAGTTCGAGGTGCCGCTCGCGTTCTGTTCGGGCGCGACCACGTCGAGCTCGCCCAGTCCCTCGCAGGCCTTCACGAGCGCGGCCAGGCCGGGGGCGAGATAACCGTCGTCGTTGGCGATCAGGATGCGCATGAGTTCGATTGTATGGACTCGTGACGACCCGTCGCGCGGCCGCCGCTGCACTGCGTATGATTCCTCGGGACGCTGCGTTCGCAGTGGCCCGAACCCGAGGAGAACCCCATGCAGGCCTGGTTGTGCGAGAACCCCATCGGCGTCGACGCGCTGGTTTGGAAAGAACTGCCGACCCCGGAACCGCGCTCCGACGAAGTGCGCGTGGCGATCCGCGCGGCGAGCCTGAATTTCCCCGACATCCTGATCGTCCAGAACAAGTACCAGGTGAAGCCGCCACTGCCCTTCGTGCCCGGCTCGGAGTACGCCGGCGTGGTCGAGGCGGTCGGTGCGGGCGTCACGCAGCTGAAGGTCGGTGACGCGGTCGCGGCCTTCGGTGCCACCGGCGGCTTCGCCACCCACGCGGTCGTGAAAGCCGCCTTCGTGATGCCGCTGCCGCCGGGCTTTGCGTTCGACGACGCCTCGGCCTTCGTGCTGACCTACGCGACCACGCACCACGCGCTGCTCGACCGCGCCGCCTTGCGCGCTGGCGAAACGGTGCTGATCCTGGGGGCGGCCGGTGGCGTGGGCACCGCGGCGATCCAGATCGCGAAGGCGGTCGGCGCGCGCGTGATCGCGGCCGCGTCGACCGATGCCAAGTGCGAACTCTGCAAGACGCTGGGCGCCGACGCGACGATCAACTACGGCAAGGCCAACATCCGCGACGAGATCAAGGCGCTGACCGACGGCAAGGGCCCCGACGTGGTCTACGACCCGGTCGGCGGCGACCTGGCCGAGCCGGTGTTCCGCTCGATCGCGTGGCGCGGCCGCTACCTGGTCGTCGGCTTTGCGCAGGGCGGCATTCCGGCACTGCCGTGGAATCTGCCGCTGCTCAAGGGCGCGGCTATCGTCGGTGTGTTCTGGGGAGACTTCGCACGCCGCGAACCAAAGGCAAACGCGAAGTCGCTGGCCGAGCTCGCGCAGTGGTACGCGCAAGGCAAGGTCAAGCCGGTGATCGACCAGCGGCTGCCGATGGACCAGTTGCCCAAGGCTTTCGAGATCATGGCCAGCCGCCAGGTGCGCGGCAAGCTGGTGATGACCAACCCCTGAGGCCGCGTTTCGGGGCCTGCGCGGCGTGTCGATTGCGCTACCATCACTGACACACAAGAACGAGGGGCGCAGGAGATGCCAGTCAAGGTACTCATCGTCGAGGACAACCCGGTCGCACGCAGTTTTCTGACCCGGGTCGTGCGCGAGAGTTTCAGTGACGCGCTGGTCATCACCGAAGCCCGTGACCTCGAAACCGCGCGGCGCCAGATCGGCCCGCTGCACGACGCTGCGAATGCCGTCGACCCGTTCAAGCTGATCCTCGTCGACCTGGAGCTGCCAGACGGCAACGGCATGGAGCTGCTCGCCGAGCTCGGCAGCTACCCGGCCACCAAGATCGTCACGACGCTGTACTCCGACGACGACCATCTGTTCCCCGCGCTGCAGTGCGGCGCCGACGGCTACCTGCTGAAGGAAGACCGCTTCGAAGTGCTGGTCGAGGAACTGCAGAAGATCGTGCGCGGCCAGCCGCCGCTGTCGCCGGCGATCGCGCGCCGCCTGCTGACCCATTTCCGCCACGGCCCCGGCGGCGGCAGTGCGCCCAACTCGGGACCGGTGCCGCTTCCCTCGGGCTTCCAGAGCAGCCGCCCGGTGCCGATGGGGCGTGGCGCGCCGCTCGACCACGAACGGCTGACGCCGCGCGAGAGCGAGGTGCTGACCTACCTGAGCAAGGGCTTCACGATCAAGGAGATCGCGAACCTGATGGGCATCAAGTGGTTCACCGTCAACGACCACATCAAGTCCATCTACAAGAAGCTCAACGTCTCGAGCCG
>JANXZN010000364.1 GCA_025355545.1 Rhizobacter sp. | reverse complement strand
ATTTGCGCCACTGCTTGTGCGTCATCGAATCGCGAAAGTCCAGACCGATCCACCCGCTGGCGTTTGCGCCATGCGTTCGTCGCCGAGCAACGCCCAGACGCCACCGCCGCCTGAGACGATCGAGACGTATTGCGTGCCGTTGCGTTCCCAGGTCACCGGCAGGCCGATGATCCCGGAGCCGGTCTGGAACTTCCACAGCGGCTTGCCGTCGTCGGCGTCAACGGCGATGACCTCGCCGGTCGCGGCGCCGGTGAACACCAGACCGCCCGCGGTCGAGAGCGTGCCGGCCATGCTCGGCTGGCCCGGCCACGCCATCTGCCACTTGCTCTTGCCCGTCATCGGGTCGATCGCGCTGAGGTAGCCGTGCGGCTGGTCCTTCGGCATGTTCACGCCGCGGAAGTTGATGCCCAGGTACCACTCGCCCTGCTTGTACTCGGGCTTCGCGAGCTGGTACGGCCAGCTGATGTTGAGCGTGTTCGCGTAGGCTAGCCCGGTGGTCGGGTTCCACGACATCGGTTCCCAATTCTTACCGCCCAGTACCGACGGGAATATCTCCTCGTCGCCGCCGGCGCGCACGCGCTTGAACACCGCCGATTCGACAGGCCGGCCGGTGGCCATGTCGATCTTGTCGGCCCAGTTGACCTTGACGTAGGGGTTGGCGGCCAGCAGCTTGCCGTTGGCGCGATCGAGCACATAGAAGAAGCCGTTGCGGTTCGCCTGCGCCAGCACCTTGCGGGTCGCGCCATCCACCTTTAGATCGATCAGCATGCCGACTTCGGTCGAGTCGTAGTCGAACGGATCGTTAGGCGAGAACTGGTAGTGCCACACCAACTCGCCGGTCTTGGGCCGGAATGCGAGCACCGAGTCGACGTACAGGTTGTCGCCTTTGCGTGCCTCGGCGTTCCACGGGCCGCCGTTGCCGGTGCCCCAGTAGACGAGGTCCAGATCGGGGTCGTAGGCGCCGGTCAGCCAGGTCGGGGCGCCGCCCTTCTGCGCGGTGTCGCCGGGCCAGGTGTCGCCGCCCTTTTCGCCGGTGGCGGCGGTCGTGAACAGGTGCCAGAGGTTCTTGCCGGTTTCCGGATCCCAGCCGTCGATGAAGCCGCGCGTGCCGTATTCGCCGCCGGCAATGCCGGTCATCAACACTCCGTTGGCGATCAGCGGCGCGCCGGTCATCGCGTGCCCCTGCTTGTAGTCGGCGGCCTTGGACTTCCACAATTGCTTGCCGGTCTTCGCGTCGTACGCGATCACGTGAGCATCGAGCGTGGTGCGGTAGATCTTGCCGTTGAGAATGGCCACGCCGCGGTTCAGCAGGCCGCAGCAGGCCATTTTGAACACGTCGGAGGCAAACTCAAGTTCCTGCTTCCAGATCTGGCGCCCGCTCAGCGCGTCGATCGCCACCGTCGAGGTGTGGGTCGTCACGTACATCACGCCGTCGTAGACGATGGGCTGCGACTCCTGGCCCTGTGAGTTGTTCAGGCTGTAGGTCCACACCGGCACGAGCTTGCCGACATTGGACTTGTTGACCGTCTTTAGCGGGCTGTAGCGCTGGTTCGCGTAGCCCATGCCGTAGGTCAGGACGTTGTCGGGCGTGGCGTGGTCGTTGCGCAGATCGTTGAGGGTCTGCGCCTGGGCCGCAGACCACGCACCGAGCGCGAGCGTGCAGGCCAGTGCGAACTGGCACGAACGTAATGCCTTCATGTTGCTGTCTCCATCGGGTTTTTTTGGACGGCTTGGCGACGCGTGGACGCGCCCGGACCGGAACCGACACGGTACGGGGCTCTGGCCGGCGGAGGAACCTAGGGGCATCCCTGATGTGGGGGCGACCGGTCGACCACCGCGCCCGACATCTTGCGGCCGCGTGCGGCGCCATGGGGTTGGCAACGGCGCTGAGCGAAAGCCTGTTCCATGACGGAACACCCACCGTGGCAGCAAGATGGCGCCCAACCCGTGTCCGAGTCCTGCCGCAGCCTTTCCGATATATACCGGAGCCTGATCTGCGACGACGCGCCGCCGCAATCGACCTGTTTCGGCGACCAAGCGGCCCGGCGCGTACCGGGATCTCGGCGACGCACCGCCGGCCCCGGCCTGAACCGCGCGCGGTGGCTCAGGCCGAGGGCCCGAGCACCGCGGCCGGCCCGTCCAGCCAACGCCATGCGCCCGGCGCCAGATCGGCCGGCAGTGCGAGCACGCCATAGGCGCTGCGGTGCAGCGTGGTCACGGTGTTGCCGGTGGCCGCGACCATGCGCTTGACCTGGTGGTACTTGCCTTCGAGCAGGGTCATGCGCAGCGCGCGCTCGCCGCTGCGTTCGCAGGCCGCAGCGCGCACCGGCAGCGGGTCGTCGTGCAGCACGACGCCGCGACAAAGGTCGTCGACCTGGGCGTCGCTGACGGGATCGACGGTCTCGATCTCGTAGACCTTGGGCACATGCTTCTTCGGTGACGTGAGGCGATGGATCAGCGCACCGTCGTCGGTCATCAGCAGCAGCCCGGTGGTGTCTTCGTCCAGGCGCCCGACCGGCTGCAGCCCGCGCACCCGCAGCGGCAGCGGCAGCAGGCTCATCACGCTCGGGTGGTGCTTGGGCTTTTGCGAGCACTCGTAGCCGGCCGGCTTGTGCAGCAGCACCAGCGCCTTCGCGTGGTAGGGCCAGCGCTCGCCGCGCACGTCGAAGATCAGCCCCGCGGGCTCGACCTCGTGGAACGGGTCGTCGCAGACGCGGCCGGCGAGCGTGACGTGGCCGCCGAGGATCAGGCCCGCGCACTCGCGACGTGCGCCGAAGCCCTGGGAGAACAGCACTTGCGACAGTTTCATGGCACGCGCCAGGGCGCCGCGACGCCCGCGGCGGGGCCTATTTTGCGGGCCTGGGCCGCGTCAGGGCATCGGCCGCCTCGCGATGGTCGGTCGCGCGGGCGATGTCCAGCGCCGTCATGCCGCGGTCGTCGCGCAGTTCGGTTCGCGCCGTGCGCGCGACCAGCAGACTCACGACCTCGGCATGCCCCTGACCGGCGGCCCACATCAGCGCGGTCAGGCCGTGCTCGTAGGTGGCGTCGATGTCGACTCCGGCGTCCAGCAGCGCGGCGACCACCGCCGCGTGGCCCTGGCCGGCCGCGTAGACCATCGCCGGTTTGCTCATCCGGTCCACTGCAACGGTGCGCGCACCCGCGGCGAGCAGGCGCCGGACCAGAGCCGCGTTGCCGGCGTAGCTTGCCGCGATCAGCGGCGTGACCCCTTCGATCGATGCGAGAGCGATATCGGCGCCGTGCGTCAGCATCAGCTCGGCCAGCGCCAGATCGCCTTTCTCGCAGGCCTGCAGCAGCGCGGACTTGCCGAGCCGGTTGCGCGAGTCCGGCACCGCGCCTTGGTCCAGCAACTGCCCGACGCGCGCCTGGTCGTTCGCGCGCGCGGCCACGAGCAGCTGCGCGTTCAGGTTCGGGTTGCTGGGCGCCTGGGCCTGCGCAGCGCCGACCGCGAGGCCGATCACGCAGGCACCGATCCAGTCGATAAGCCGGCGGCAAGGCCGATGGTGCATGGCTGTCATCTCCTTCAAAGGGTGGCGACCGAAATCGGCTCGCAATTGCTCAAATTCCTCTTCTCAGTGGGCCCGAATGTCGCTAGCCTTGCAACCGGGCAGTCCCCGAAGTGCCTGGCGCAAGAGCACTGCTGCGAAGCGCTCCGTGTCAGGCCCCTTCCGGGCGTTGCCCGTTCGCGGTCCCGCCGCGGGTCGACGAACCAAGAACCAAAACCAAGGAGACAGCAATGAGGACAATGGAGTTCAATGCGCGCCGGGCGATGACCGGGGCAATCGCCGCGGCATGCGCGGCGCTGACAGGCGGCGCATGGGCGCAGGCCGAAATCTCGGGCCAAGCCGCGGCCACCGGCGCGCCCGTCCCGAAGACGGTATCGGTGTCGCAGAGCCGGCTCGACGGAGCCACCAAGGACGGCGCCAATTTTCTGCATTCGAACATGGACTACGCGCAGACCCGGTACTACCCGGCCGCGCAGATCAACACGAGCAACGTCGCCAAGCTGCGGCCCGCGTTCCAGTTCCAGACCGAGGTGCTCGAGTCGATGGAGACCGCGCCGATCGTGATCGACGGGATCATGTACATCACGACCTCGTACAACCACGTGTACGCGCTCGACGCCGCCACCGGCAAGGAGTACTGGCACTACAAGCACAAGTTGGGCGCGGTGACCACGTATTGCTGCGGCCCGAACAACCGCGGCGTTGCGGTGATGGGCGACCGGCTGTACATGGGCACGCTCGATGCGAAACTGGTCGCGCTCGACGCCAAGTCGGGCAAGGTGCTGTGGGCGACCCAGATCGGCGATCCGGAGGCGGGCTACTCCGAGACGATGGCGCCGGTCGCAGTGAACGGCAAGGTGCTGATCGGCACCAACGGCGGCGAGTACGGGATCCGCGGTTTCGTGAAGGCGTTCGACGCGCAGACCGGCAAGGAGCTGTGGAGCTTCGCGACGATTCCGGAGAAGGGCCACGAAGGCGTCTGGGCGGCCAAGGACGCGACCGGCCGCGACATGCACCGCGACGTCGCCGCCGAGAAGGCTCAATTCGCGAAGAACAGCGACTTCTACAAGACCCTGGGCGGCGGCGTCTGGATGGCGCCGGCGATCGACAAGGAGAGCAACACGGCGTTCTTCGTCGTCGGCAACCCCAGCCCCGACCTCTACGGCGCCGAGCGGCCGGGCGACAACCTGTACACCGACTCGATGGTCGCGATCGACCTGAACACCGGCGCCTACAAGTGGCACTCGCAGTACGTCGCACACGACCTCTGGGACCTCGATGCGGTGTCGCCGGTCATCCTGACCGAGGCCAAGGACAAGGCCGGCAAGATGCGCAAGGTCGCGATCCACGGCGGCAAGACCGGCCACGTCTACGTGCACGACCGCGCTACCGGCGAGCTGATCCGCTTCAGCGAGGCGATGGTCCCGCAGGAGAACATGTGGGTGCTGCCGACCAAGGACGGCGCTCGCATGCTGCCGGGCGCGAACGGCGGCGTCGAATGGAGCCCGATGGCGGTGAACCCGATGCTGCGCATGGTCTACGCGGCGAACCTGCACCAGCCGATGACCTACCACGTCGAGGAGGCAAAGTACCCGGGCGGCAAGCTCTGGCTCGGCGGTGCCTTCAAGGTCATCGCGAGCGAGAAGCAGTGGGGTCGGCTGGCGGCAGTCAACCTCGACACCGGCAAGCTGGCGTGGAAGTTCGACACCGAGCAGCCGCTGATCGGCGGCGTGCTCGCCACCGCCGGCGGGCTGGTGTTCAACGGCGAGGGCAACGGCCTGTTCCGCGCCTTCGACGCGAAGACCGGCAAGATGCTGTGGCAGTACCAGTGCGGCGCCGGCGTCAACGCGCCGGCGGTGTCGTACACGGTCGGCGGCAAGCAGTACGTCGCGGTCGCGGCCGGTGGCAACACCCAGCTCGACTTCAAGCGCGGCAACTCGGTGATCGTGTTTGCACTGCCCTGACGTGTCGGTACTGCGGGTCTGGATCTGCGCCCTGGTTGCCGGAAGTGCCGGCGCCGGGGCGCAGACGGCGCCCCCCGCCGCTGCGCCGGCCAAGGCCGCGGTGTGCGCCGCCTGCCACGGCCCGGGCGGGCGCTCGACCCAGCCGGTTTACCCGATCCTCGCGGGCCAGACCGCGCGCTATCTCACGCTGCAGTTGCGCGACTACCAGGCCGGCCGGCGCAGCGACCCCCAGATGACACCGATGGCGACCGGCCTGACGCGCGAAGAGATCGCCGAACTGGCCGACTACTTCTCGAAGGAGAAGGCGCCGGTCACCGGCTTCAACTCCGATCCGGAGAAGGCCCGGCTGGGCAAGCTGAAGGCCGACGAAACGCTGTGCACGATGTGCCACCTCGGCGGTTTCGCGGGGCAGAACGAAATCCCGCGCGTCGGCGGCCAGCAGTACGACTACATCGTCAAGCAGCTCGCCGACTTCAAGGCGCGGCGCCGCACCAACGACGCCGGCAGCATGACCAGCGTGTCGAACACGCTGAGCGACCAGGACATCGCGAACCTCGCGAACTACCTCGCGGGCCTGTAAGCGCCGAAATCAGGCCCGCGGCTTCGCACCGCGGGCCCGTCTCGGGCGCGTCTACTTCGCCATCGCCTTGTCGGTGACTGCGTGGGTCCAGGCGGCGGTGCCCGGGTCCTTCTTGATCACCGGGTCGCTGCCGCCGGCGAGCAGCACCTTGACCGTGCGCTGGTAGGCGGCCGGGTCGAGCACACCCATCTTCGGCGTGCCCGCGGTGGTGATCAGCTTCGCGACGTTCTCGAGCTGGCGCTTCTGCACCGCGGCGGTCGAGCCGCCCGAGGTGTCGGCGGCGAGCACGATCTTGACGGCTTCGTCCTGGTTCTTGATCGCGTACTCCCAGCCGCGGATGCTGGCCTTGACGAACCGCGCGAGCTTGGCGACATAGGCCGCGTCCTTCAGGTCGGGCTCGCGTGCGTACAGGCCGTCCTCGAGCGTCGCCACGCCCTGATCCTCGTACGGGAAGGTCACCAGGTCGGCCGGCTTCACGCCGGCATCGATCACCTGCCAGTACTCGTTGTAGATCATCGTCGAGATGCACGCGGCCTGGTTCTGCAGCAGCGGGTCGACGTTGAAGCCCTGCTTGAGCACCTTCACGTCCGAGTTCGCGCCGCTGGTCTTCAGGCCGAGCGTGCCCATCCAGCTCAGGAACGGGTACTCGTTGCCGCCGAACCAGACACCCATCGTCTTGCCCTTGAAGTCCTTCGACGTGTTCACGCCGCTGGCCTTCTTGCAGGTCAGCATCATCCCCGAGCGGTCGAAGATCTGCGCCACGTTGACCATCGGCACGCCGGCTTCGCGTGCGGCCAGCGCGCTCGGCATCCAGTCGACAGTCAGGTCGGCGCCCTTCGCGGCCAGCACCTGTGCGGGCGCGATGTCGGGGCCGCCCGGCTTGATCGTCACGTCGAGGTCGGCGTCCTTGTAGAAGCCCTTCGCGGCGGCCACGTAGTAGCCGGCGAACTGGGCCTGCGGCAGCCACTTGAGCTGGACCGTCACCTTGTCGGCCGCCTGGGCCGCGCCGGCGATGCCGGCCAGGATCAGCGAGGCCAGCATCAGAGAGGGCAGAAGATTCGTTTTGCGCATCGAAGAACTCCGGGAGGTTGTGCCTTGCGGCGTGGGGGAAAGCGGATTTGACCTCAAACGTGGCTGCGAATCGAGGGGTGCCAGAAGGTCGCGCGCCGCTCGACCCAGCCGAGCAGCCCGTACAGCACCGAGCCGGCCAGCGCGGCGACCAGGATCGCGGCCCACACCAGGCCCATGTTCAGGCGCGCCGCCTCGGTCGAGATGCGGAATCCCAGCCCCGACACCGGCGAGCCGAAGAACTCGGCGACGATCGCGCCGATCATCGCCAGGGTCGAGTTGACCTTGAGCGCGTTGAAGACGAAGGGCAGCGCCACCGGGACGCGCAGCGACCACAGCGTGCGCCAGTAGCCCGCGCCGTAGGAGCGCATCAGGTCACGCTCCATGTGGCCCGATTCGGCCAGGCCGGCGAGCGTGTTCACCAGCATCGGGAAGAAGGTCATGATGACGACGACCGCTGCCTTCGAGTGCCAGTCGAAGCCGAACCACATCACCATGATCGGCGCGATGCCGACCAGCGGCACCGTGCTCGCCAGCGCGGCGAGCGGCAGCAGGCCGCGCTGCAGGAACGGGCTGCGGTCGATCAGCACGCCGACCGTGAAACCCAGCGCGCTGCCCGCCACCAGCCCGATCAGTACCGCGTGCAGCACGGTCTGCACGAAGTCCGAGGCCAGCGTGCCGAGCCCACCGACCAGCGCGTGGCCGACGGTGCTGGGCGCGGGCAGCAGCACCTGCGGCACCTCGAGGGCGCGCGTCAGCAGTTGCCAGAACACCAGCACCCAGACGCCGAACAGCAGCGGCGTCGCGTAGAGCGCGCCCCAGGTGCTCCCGGCGCCCGACGTGCGGCCGGTGTCGAGCGCGGCGACGCGGCGCACGCTGGCGACGGCGAGCAGCGCCAGCGCGATCAGGTAGCACCAGAAGCCGCTGCGCCAGGTGCTCGCGTCGAGCGCGGCGCGCACGTCGGTGGCGAGCATGATCAGCGGCGCCAGCGCGGCGAGCAGCGCGAGCAGCGCGAAGCCCAGCACCGGGCCAGGCTGGCGCGGCGGACGCAGCACCACCAGCAGCGCGCCGAACAGGCCGCTGCACGCGAACACCAGCGGCGCGGCCAGGCTGGGCCAGTGCAAAGTCGCGCCGGCGGTGGTCAGCCCGAGCGGCAGCACGAACGACAGCGCGGCGAACAGTGCGGCCAATGCCGACAACCAGGACGCGCGCAGCAGCGCGATCACCGCCGCCCCCCGGGCGTGAGCAGCCGTTCGGCGAGCGCGACCGCGCCGGTCAGCGCCAGGCCGAGCAGCGCCGACATCAGCAGCGCCGACCAGATCTGCACCGTGTTGCCGTAGTACGAGCCGGTCAGCAGCCGCGCACCCAGGCCGGCCTGCGCGCCGGTCGGCAGTTCGCCGACGATCGCGCCGACCAGGCCGGCGGCGATGCCCACGCGCAGCGACGGGAACAGGAACGGCAGCGACGCCGGCACGCGCAGCTTCCAGAAGGTGTTGCGCCGCGAGGCGGCGTAGGTGTGCAGCAGCTCCATCTCGATCGCGCCCGGCGAGCGCAGCCCTTTCACCAGCGCCACCGCGACCGGGAAGAAGCACAGGTACATCGAGATGATCGCCTTCGGGAACACGCCGGTCATGCCCATGCTGCCGAGGATCACGATGATGATCGGCGCGATCGCCAGCACCGGCACGGTCTGCGACGCGATGACCCAGGGGAACAGGCTGCGGTCGAGCGTGCGCGAGTGCACGATCGCCACCGCCAGCACCGCGCCGAGCAGGGTGCCCATCACGAAGCCCAGCAGCGTGGCCGAGCTGGTGACGGCGGCGTGGTACAGCAGGTTGCGCGGCGAATCGACGGGCCAGCCGAAGATGGAATCGAACAGGTCGAGCGCGATCTGATGCGGCGCGGGCAGCACCGGGCGGTCCATCGCGAGCGTCAGCCGGATCAGATCGGACGCGCCCCAGCCGGGCTGCGCCGACAGCGTGCGTTCGATCACCTGCGGCGCGTTCAGCCAGACCGCCAGCGCGTACCAGAGCACGAGCACGAGCGCGAGCACCGCGAGCACGGGGCCGGCGCGGAACCGGAGCGCGGCGAGGCGGCCGCGGCCCGGCGCCGGCTCAGTGGCTGCCGCCATGCCCGTCCTGCAGCGCCAGGCGCACGCGGTGCGCGATCTCGGCGAACTCGGGTGTGTCGCGGATCTCGAGCGTGCGGTCGGCCGGCAGGCCCGACTCGATCACGTCGACGATGCGTCCCGGCCGCGGCGACATCACGACGATGCGCGACGACAGGAACACCGCCTCGGGGATCGAGTGCGTGACGAACACGACGGTGCGCTTCTCGCTGTCTTTGTCAGAGCGCCACAGGCGCAGCAGCTGCTCGTTCAGGCGATCGCGGGTGATCTCGTCGAGCGCGCCGAAGGGCTCGTCCATCATCAGCAGCTTGGGCTCGAAGCCGAGCGCGCGCGCGATCGACACCCGCTGCTGCATGCCGCCCGAGAGCTGCCACGGGTACTTGCCCTCGAAGCCCTGCAGGCCGACGCGTTCCAGGTGCTCCAAGGCCGTGGCCCGGGCCTTCGCCTTGCTCAGGCCGTGGATCTCGAGCGGCAGGCAGACGTTGGCCAGCACCGTGCGCCACGGGAACAGCGCCGGCGCCTGGAACACGTAGCCGTAGGCTCGCGCGAGCCGCGCGTGCCGGGTGCTCATGCCGTTGATGCGCACGACGCCCGAGGTGATCTGCTCGAGGTCGGCGATGACGCGCAGCAGCGTGGTCTTGCCGCAGCCCGAGGGGCCGATCAGCGAGACGAACTCGCCGTGCTGGACGGCCAGGCTGACGTTGTCGAGCGCGGTGACCGAGTGTTCCCGGGCTGGGTAGACGACCGAGACGCCCTGGACTTCGACAGTCGAGATCAGCGGGATGGACAAAGGCTGGGGCTGGTCGCCGGCAAGGGTTGAGGGTCAGGCCACGCGCGCCGGGTTGTTCGGGTGCGTGGTCCAGTTGGCGTATTCGCCGCTCACCCATTGTCCGGTACGCGGGTCGGTCTGGCCGGGCTGCAGCGCGTGCATCGTGATGCACTCCGGCACCGGGCAGACCGAGACGCAAAGGTTGCAGCCGACGCACTCGTCGTCCATCACCTCGAAATGCCGCTTGCCGTCCTTCGTTGCGGTGATCGCCTGGTGCGAGGTGTCCTCGCACACCACGTGGCAGCGGCCGCACTGGATGCACAGATCCTGGTCGATGCGCGCCTTCTCGATGTGGTTCAGGTTCAGCTGGTTCCAGTTGACGATCGACGCCACGGCACGGCCGCGGAACGCGTCGATGTTGTGGAAGCCCTTGCGGTCCATGTAGTCCGCCAGGCCGCTGCACATATCCTGCACGATCCTGAAACCATAGGTCATCACCGCGGTGCAGACCTGCACGTTGCCGCAGCCCAGCGCGATGAACTCGGCCGCATCGCGCCAGTTCGTGATGCCGCCGATGCCCGAGATCGGCAGCCGGGCCATCTCCGGCGTGCGCGCGATCTCGGCCACCATGGCCTGCGCGATCGGCTTGACCGCCGGGCCGCAGTAGCCGCCGTGCGAGCCGGTGCCGCCGGTGTTCGGGTGGATCAGGAGCGCGTCGAGGTCCACACCCATCACCGAGTTGATCGTGTTGATCAGCGACACCGCATCCGCGCCGCCGCGCTGCGCCGCGAGCGCCGGCGGCTTGATGTCGGCGATGTTGGGCGTGAGTTTGACGATCACCGGCAGCCTTGTCGCCTGCTTGCACCAGCGCGTCACCATCTCGATGTACTCGGGCACCTGGCCGACGGCCGAGCCCATGCCGCGCTCGCTCATGCCGTGCGGGCAGCCGAAGTTCAGCTCGATGCCGTCGCAGCCGGTGTCTTCGACTCCCGGCAGGATCGCCTTCCAGGCCTCCTCGGTGCACGGCACCATGATCGAGACGACCACCGCACGATCCGGCCAGTTGCGCTTGACGCGCGCGATCTCGTCGAGGTTCGTCTCCAGCGGCCGGTCGGTGATCAGCTCGATGTTGTTGAACCCGATCAGACGCCGGTCCTGCGAGTACAGCGCGGCGTAGCGCGGGCCGTTGACGTTGACGATCGGCGGGCCCGCCTCGCCCAAGGTCTTCCAGACCACGCCGCCCCAGCCGGCCTCGAAGGCGCGGTTGACGTTGTATTCCTTGTCGGTCGGCGGCGCCGACGCGAGCCAGAACGGGTTCGGGCTGCGGATGCCCGCGAAGGTGGTGGACAGGTCGGCCATCGTGGATCTCTTCCGGAGGGTCAGGCGGCGGCGATGGACTCGATGTGACGGTTCAAGCCGCGCCGCGCCGCACCCGCGTGAACGGCTTGCCGCTGCGCCGGATGCCGAGTGCGCGGTCGATCGAGTGCGCGGCGATCTTGCCGTGCTCGACCGCCTCGACGGTCAGGTCTTGCCCGCCGAAGCTGCAATCGCCGCCGGCCCAGACCTGCGCGAGCGATGTGCGGCCCTGGTCGTCGACCAGGATGCGGCCGCTGCGCAGCGCCAGCGTCGCCAGGGCCGGATCGGCCAGCACCAGGGTCTGGCCGATCGCCTTCAGCACCGTGTCGGCCTCCAGGCTCCAGTGCTTGCCGGTCGGCACGAGCTGGCCGTTGCGCTCCTGCACGCTCGCGAAGCTGATGCTCTCGACATGGCCGCTGCTCGTGTCGAGCGCTTTCGGCACGCTCCATTCGCGGATCGACACGCCGTTGCGTCGGGCCCAGTCCTGCTCGTAGTTCGAGGCCGGCATGCGCGGCTGGTCGCGGCGGTAGACGATCGTCACCTCCTGCGCGCCGAGCTTGCGCGACTGCACCGCGGCGTCGACCGCGGTCATGCCGCCGCCGATCACGACGACGCGCCGGCCCACCGGCAGCGCGCCGTAGTCGCGCGTCTGGCGCAGCCCGGCGATGAACTCGACCGCGTTGGCTACACCCGGCGTCGCCTCGCCCTGCAGCCCGAGCGCGTTGACGCCGCCGAGGCCCAGGCCGAGGAACACCGCGTCGAAATCGCGGCTCAGATCGGCCAGCAGCAGCTGCTCGCCGAGCGCCTGGCCGTGGCGGATCTCGATCCCGCCGATCGTCAGCAGCCACGCGATCTCCTTCTGCGCGAAGTCGTCGACTGTCTTGTAGGTCGCCAGGCCGTACTCGTTCAGGCCGCCGGGCTTGGCCCTGGACTCGAACACGACCACCTCGTGGCCGAGCATCGCCGCGCGGTGCGCGCAGGCCAGGCCCGCCGGGCCGGCGCCGACGACCGCGATGCGCTTGCCGGTGGGCGCCGCACGCGTGAACAGCGGCGCGCCGTTCGACGCGAACAGATGATCGGTCGCATGGCGCTGCAAGAGGCCGATCTCGACCGGCTTGTCTTCATTGGTGTTGCGCACGCAGGCCTGCTCGCACAGCACCTCGGTCGGGCAGACGCGCGCGCACATGCCGCCGAAGATGTTGGCCTCGAGGATCGCCTGCGCGGCGCCGCGCAGGTTGTCTTCGTCGATGCGGCGGATGAACGCCGGGATGTCGATGCCGGTCGGGCAGGCGGCGACGCAGGGCGCATCGAAGCAGTAGTAGCAGCGCTCGGCCTCGATCAGCGCCTGCG
>JANXZN010000268.1 GCA_025355545.1 Rhizobacter sp. | reverse complement strand
CAACAGCACTACGAAGAGCAGCAGCACCAGCGCAGCGTCGCCGCACTGAAACGCCGCGCCGCCGCGCTCGGCTTCGAGATCAAACTGTCCTCAGTGCCGGCATGAAGACCCAGCCCCCGTTACTGTTTCTTGAGAGGAAAGTAGTTGTCGCGGGCCCGGTCGCTGAGCGCATCCATTGCGACGTGACCGGCTTCATCGCACGGGAAGCACAGGGCCCTCCCTTCGTGGAACAACGACTGGAATCTGATTTCGTATGCAGCGTTCATCGAACAACACTCCCTGAAACCGGCATCTTCGAAGCGACCGGCGCCTGATGCCAGTATCGGCACGGGCCGGCGCAGATGATGTCGGGCCGACTCGCTGACGCGTGTCAGCGAACTGCCATGCGCGGCGTCGGCGGCCGGCCTGCTCCGCGATAATCACGAATGACCCGCCCCGACTCTTCTGTCTCGCCCGCCGCCGGCGCCTCGTTCGCCGTCCTGCCCCTGGCGCCCGCGCAACTCGCCAACCTCGCCACACTCGGCTACCTCGCCATGACGCCGGTGCAGGCCGCGAGCCTGCCGCTCGCGCTCGCCGGCGACGACCTGATCGTGCAGGCCCAGACCGGCAGCGGCAAGACCGCCGCGTTCGCGCTCGCGCTGCTGGCGAAGCTCCGGCTCGAAGGCCAGTCGCAGCCGTTCGCGGTGCAGGCGCTGGTGCTGTGCCCGACGCGCGAGCTCGCGGACCAAGTCACGACCGAGATCCGGCGCCTCGCGCGCAGCGAGGACAACGTGAAAGCGCTGACGCTGTGCGGCGGCGTGCCGCTGCGCAACCAGCAGGCGAGCCTGGAGCACGGCGCGCACATCGTCGTCGGCACGCCGGGGCGCCTCATCGACCACCTCGAGCGCGGCGCGCTGCAGCTCGCGGCGCTGACCACGCTGGTGCTCGACGAGGCCGATCGCATGCTCGACATGGGCTTCCACGACGCCATCGCGACGATCGCCAAGCAGTGCCCGAAGCAGCGCCAGACCTTGCTGTTCTCGGCGACCTACCCCGACGGCATCGCGCAGCTCGCGCAGCAGTTCATGCGTGCGCCGAAGACCGTGAAAGTGCGCTCGCAGGTCGACGCCGCGCAGATCGAGCAGCGCTTCTACCAGGTCCGCGACGACGAGCGCCTGCACGCGGTCTCGTTGCTGCTGGAGCACTTCCGGCCGGTGCGCACGCTGGCGTTCTGCAATACGAAGCAGCAGTGCCGCGACCTGGCCGACGTGCTGGTCGCGCAGGGCTTCGCGGCGCTGGCGCTGCACGGCGAACTCGAACAGCGCGAGCGCGACCAGGTGCTGGTGCAGTTCGCGAACCGCAGCTGCTCGGTGCTGGTCGCCACCGACGTGGCCGCGCGCGGGCTGGACATCGCGCAGCTCGAGGCGGTGATCAACGTCGACACCACGCCCGACGCGCAGCTGCACATCCACCGCATCGGCCGCACCGGCCGCGCCGATGCGACCGGGCTGGCGCTGAGCCTGGCGAGCCTGGACGAAATGGGCAGCGTCGGCAAGATCGAGCTGATCCAGGGCAGCGAGGTGACGTGGTATCCGCTCGCCGAACTGACACAGGCGCCCGGCGGCCGGCTGCTGCCGCCGATGGTGACCCTGCAGATCGTCGGCGGTCGCAAGGAGAAGATCCGCCCCGGCGACGTGCTGGGCGCGCTGACCGGCGAGGCCGGGTTCCGGGCAGGGCAGATCGGCAAGATCAACGTCAACGAGTTCTCGACCTATGTCGCGGTCGATCGGCAGATCGCCGAGCAGGCGCTGCAGCGCCTCACGGCCGGCAAGGTCAAGGGCAAGAAGGTCAAGGTGCGTTTGGTGCAGGACGAGCGGGCCTGATGCGCCCGATACCGACCCCGGCACGGGGCGCCGGCCTACAGCACGAGCGCGCAGCGTCGTTCACAGTGGCGTGCATGCACATTCTTTACAAAATGGCCGCGCTGTCGGCCGCTGCGGCGCTCGCGGCCTGTGGCGATGTCGCGACCCTGCCGGTCTCCGCCGGCACCGGCCCGAGCCCGACCCTGCCGGCGCCGCACTCGACCCTGCTGCCCACTGTCAACATCGCGCCGGCGCAGGGCTGGGCCGCGGGCGCGACGCCGCGCGCCGCGCCGGGCCTGGCGGTCAACGCGTTCGCCACCGGCCTCGATCACCCGCGCTGGCTGTACGTGCTACCGAACGGCGACGTGCTCGTGGCCGAGACCAATGCGCCGCCGAAGCCCGACGACGAAAAGGGTCTGCGCGGCTGGATCATGGGTCTGGTGATGAAGAAGGCCGGGGCCGGGCCGCAGAGCGCGAACCGCATCACGCTGCTGCGCGATGCCGATGGCGACGGTGTCGCCGAGACCCGCAGCGTGCTGATCGACCACCTCAAATCGCCGTTCGGCATGGCGCTGGTCGGCGACGCCCTGTTTGTGGCCAACACCGACGGCATCGTGCGCTACCCGTACCGCCCCGGCGCGACGCACATCGACCAGCCAGGCCAGAAGCTGGTCGAGCTTCCGGCCGGCACGATCAACCACCACTGGACCAAGAACGTGATCGCCAGCCCCGACGGCCGGCTGCTCTACGCGACGGTCGGCTCGAACAGCAATGTCGGCGAGAACGGCGTCGCGGCCGAAGAGGGCCGCGCGGCGATCTGGCAGATCGATCCGAAAACCGGTCAGTCGCGGGAGTTCGCGTCGGGCATCCGCAACCCGAACGGCATGGCGTGGGTGCCGAGCACCGGCGCGCTGTGGACGGTCGCCAACGAACGCGACGAGATCGGCAGCGACCTCGTGCCCGACTACCTCACGTCGGTGCGCGACGGCGGCTTCTACGGCTGGCCGTACAGCTACTACGGCCAGCACGTCGACGCGCGGGTCGCGCCGGCGCGCCCCGACCTGGTCGGGAAGGCGATCGCACCGGACTACGCGCTCGGGCCGCACACCGCCTCGCTGGGCCTGGCGTGGTCGCAGGGCACGAGCCTGCCGGCGCGTTTCGCCGGCGGCATGTTTGTCGGCCAGCACGGTTCGTGGAACCGCCAGCCGCACAGCGGCTACAAGGTGATCTTCGTGCCGTTCAGCGGCGGCCAGCCGAGCGGTGAACCGCTCGATGTGCTGACCGGCTTCCTGAGCGGCGACGGTCGCGCGAATGGCCGGCCGGTCGGCGTGGCACTCGACGCGAAAGGCGCGTTGCTGGTCGCCGACGACGTCGGCAACGTGATCTGGCGCGTCAGCGCGGCGCGCTGACCTTCAGCCGCCGGCCGCGCCCGACGATGAAATGGAACGCCGCGGCACCGCCGAGCGCGCTGGCGAAGCTGCCCCAGGCCATGTCGACGACGGTCATCGTCGCGCTGTAGCCCCGCAAGGTCGCGAGGTTGGTCAGGTCGTAGACGCCGAACGCGGTCAGGCCCAGCACCGCGCTGCGCCGCAGCGCCGCGCCGAAGGTCGACGCCGGCATCAGTGCGAGGTAGACGATCGCCGCCGGGTACAGCAGGTAGTACAGCGCCGCCGGCACGACGTGCACCGAGTCGGTCATCAGCGGGCCGAGTTCCTGCTTGTAGAAAGCGCTCGCGAGCCAGCCCAGCCACAGACCGTCGAGCGCGCCCATCACGACGAGCACCACCACGTAGGCGGCAAGACATTGGATCAGCGTGAGGCGGGGTGCGGTCATGCGGGCGGCTCCGTTGGCGAGGGCCCGATCACACCACACCGCGCGCGGAGGCGCTACAAGAACTCAGCCCGTCACCATCGCGTCCATCCGCACGACCTCGAAATCGCTGCCGTGCACCTGGGCCAGCTCGCGCACCAGCGCGTCGTTGTTCCAGCGTTCGTCGGGCGCACCGCTGACGTACCAGTTGCTGCCGTTGTCGGCAACCAGCATGCCGTAGGTTTTCATCGCGATCAGCAGCGCGCGCGTCTCGGCGCCGAAGCTCGCCGGAATCGCATAGCTGGCCTTCAGGCGCACGCGCATGCCCATCGGCGGCAGGCTCGTGCTGATGCTGTTCGACGCGAAGTGCGTCGCCGGCGGCACGTAGGCGCGGCGCGAGCGCTGCACCGTGAAGCGCAGCGCGTGGCGCACGCCGCCCGGGCCGAGCGCCGCCTCCTCGTATTTCGCCAGGCCGGGGAAGATCGGCAGTCCGGCGGCGTCGGCGCTGGTCCAGCCGGGCTGCGCCGTCGGGCGCACGGCGTTGCTGGCCAGATCGAAGACGGCGCCGCAGTCGGCGTTCCAGGATCCGTCGGTGTTCCGGAACGCGCGGTACAGCTCGTACAGGCGGTTCGCGTCGCGGTCGATCACGAGCACGTGGCGATCGCCACCGGTGTCGGGCGCAGCTTCGACCGGCGCGGTCGACGGCACCGGGTACGGGCCCGGGTCGCTCTCGTCGCAGTAGGCCGTCCAGTGCAGCGCGACCTTCGTCTGGCCGGCGTCGACCACGACATAGGGAATGCCGATCGCGCTGCCGTTGTACAGGCCCGCGCCGAAGTCCGGGTGCAGCCCGGTGGCGAGGCCGATGCTGGCGATCAGCGCGTCCGAGTTCGGGTCGACCGGGGCGCCGGAGACATCGAGGTTCCAGGCGTTGTCGGCCGGGAACGCCAGCGCACCGCCGAGCGCGGCGCCGATGCCGAGCGCGGCCGCGCGGAAGTCACCGTAGGAGGTCGAAGATGTCGGTGAACCCGCCGGAGGTGGTGAGGGTGCGACCGATGCCGGCGAAGGCGAGGGCCCGGGAGCGCCTGGCGTCGCGGCGGAACCGCCGCCACCACCGCAGGCCGCCAGCCACAGCGCCGACAGCGCCACCATCGCCTTGCGCCGATCCTGTTCGATCATCGAGTTCCCGGTCCGGGCGAGCGCCCGCGTGCGGCGATTGTTGGAGCGACCCGCCGCACCCGGGTGTGAAATGATCGCAGCACTCCGCGACTTTTACGGCTCGTCACAACACCGCATGACCACTCCCGCCACCGCTGCACCGAACCCTGCTCTGCGCGCTGTCGCGCTGTTCGAGGCCTTCAAGGGCCTGATCGTCTTCGGTGCCGGCTTCGGGCTGCTCGCGCTGCTGCACCACGACGCGCGCCAGGTCGCCGAAGCGCTGGTGACCCGGCTGCATGTCGACCCCGAGCAGCACTACGCCGGCATCTTTCTGGACGCCGCCGACCACATGACGGACGCGAAACTCTGGGCCTTCGCCGCGCTCGCGCTGGCCTACACCGCATTGCGCTGGGCCGAGGCCTGCGGCCTGTGGCTGAACCGGCGCTGGGCCACCTGGCTGGGCGCGTCCAGCGGCGCGTTCTACGTGCCGGTCGAGCTCTACGAGCTGTGGCACAAGCCGGGCCCGATCAAGGCCACGACGCTGCTGTTGAACGTCGCGCTCGTCGCCTACCTGGTCTGGATGCTGCGGCAAGGCCGCGGTACCCACGCGCCAGCCGCTAGCCCGCGGCGATGACGTCGAGCACAGGCTCGTCGTCTTCCTCGCCGAGGAAGCCGCCGCTCTGGTGCGCCCACAGCCGCGCGTAGAGGCCGCCCTGGGTGAGCAGGCTGCGGTGATCGCCCTGCTCGACGATGCGGCCCTGGTCGAGCACGATCAGCCGATCCATCGCGGCAATCGTCGACAGCCGGTGCGCGATCGCGACCACGGTCTTGCCTTCCATCAGCTTGTACAGGCTGGCCTGGATCGCGGCCTCGACTTCGGAGTCGAGCGCACTCGTCGCCTCGTCGAGCAGCAGGATCGGCGCGTCCTTCAGCATCACGCGCGCGATCGCGACGCGCTGGCGCTGCCCGCCCGAGAGCTTGACGCCGCGCTCGCCGACATGCGCGTCGTAGCCGCTGCGCCCTTTCGGGTCGGCCAGGCCCAGGATGAACTCATGCGCCTCGGCGCGCTTCGCGCTGACGATCATCTGCGCGTCGCTCGCGTCGGGCCGGCCGTACAGGATGTTGTCGCGCACCGAGCGGTGCAGCAGCGAGGTGTCCTGCGTGACCATGCCGACCTGCGCGCGCAGCGAGTCCTGCGTGGCCTGCGCGATGTCCTGGCCGTCGATCAGCACGCGGCCGCCTTCGACGTCGTACAGGCGCAGCAGCAGGTTCACGATCGTGCTCTTGCCGGCGCCGGATCGGCCGACCAGCCCGACCTTCTCGCCGGGGCGGATGTGCAGCGACAGCCCGTCGATCACCCGCTTCGTGCCGCCGTAGGCGAAGCTGACGTGCTCGAAGCGGACGTCGCCCAGCCGCACCTGCAGCGGCTGCGCGTCGGCGCGGTCGACGACCGCGTGCGGGCGGCTCAGGGTGTTGATGCCGTCCTGCACCGTGCCGATGTGCTCGAACAGGGACGCCATCTCCCACATCACCCAGTGCGAGATGCCGTTCAGGCGCAGCGCCATCGCGGTCGCCGCGGCGAGCGCGCCGACGCCGACCTGACCCTGCGTCCACAGCCACAGCGCCGCGCCGGCGGTGCTCGCGATCAGCGCCATGCTCAGCGCGTGGTTGACGATCTCGAACGCGGTCACGAAGCGCATCTGCGCGTGCACGGTGCCAAGGAACTCCTGCATCGCCGCGCGCGCGTAACCGGCCTCGCGCTTCGAGTGCGAGAACAGCTTGACGGTGGCGATGTTGGTGTAGGCGTCGGTGATGCGACCGGTCATCATCGAGCGCGCATCGGCCTGCGCTTTCGCAACCTTGCCCAGGCGCGGCACGAAGTACCACAGCGCCGCGCCGTACAGCAGCAGCCAGCCGGTGAACGGCGCCAGCAGCCAGCGGTCGAAGCCGCCCAGCATCGCCATGATCGTGACGAAATAGATCACCACGAACACCATCAGCTCGGCCAGGATCATCCACGCGTCGCGCACCGCCAGCGCGGTCTGCATCACCTTGGTCGAGATCCGGCCGGCGAACTCGTCCTGGTAGAAGTGCATGCTCTGCGCGAGCATCAGGCGGTGGAAGTTCCAGCGCAGCAGCATCGGGAAGTTGCCGGCCAGCGCCTGCTGCTTCAGCAGCGACTGCAGCGCGACCAGCAGGATGCTGCCGGTCAGCACGCCGGCCAGCAGCACCAGGTGGTGGCCCTGGTCGGCCCACAAGCGCGCCGGCGTGGTCGCGCCGAGCCAGTCGACAATGCGGCCCAGGAACGCGAACAGCAGCGCCTCGAACGCACCGATGATCGCGGTGCACAAGGTCATCGCGGCCATGTACGGGCGCAGGCCGTGAGTGCAGGCCCACAGGAACGGGAAGAAGCGCTTGGGCGGCGGCGCGGGCTCGGCATCCGGGTAGGGCTGCACGAGCTTTTCGAAGAGCAGGAACACGCGGGATCTCCGGCGGGGTTCGGGCAAGGTCGGCGAGGTTAGCCGATCTGGCGCCGCGTGGTGCGCGATGCCGTCGAGCACCAGGCGGCGCCGCCGCGTGACTCATCGCAGCTCAGAGCTGCCGCTCTTCAGAAGCCTGCCCCTGCTTCGTGCGTTGACTAGGGTTTTCCCTTAGACTACCGACTCCAACCACTCCAGAGACCATCATGTTCTCCCTTCTCCAGTCGATCAAGAACCTGTTCAAGGTGTCGGCGAGCCCGGCCCAGGATCGCGACGACCAGTACCTGGCCGAAGCCACCGACATCTATGACCTCGAGCGCCGCATGCGCCAGGTCGATTCGGGCCGCCACAACCTGTACGCCATCGGCTCCTACGGCATCTTCATGAGGTGATGGAGCCCTCGCTGCGGCGTACATGCAGGCCTTGTAGCCTGGCGCGGCGACCTCGTTCCCGCCGCCGACCAGCACGCCCGGCAGCTTGCCGAGTTGCCCGTTCGCCGCCGCGGCCGTGCTCGGCATGCTCGTGGCAGTGATGCCAGGGCACAGCGCCGTGACGGTCACACCGCTGCCCTTCAGTTGCTGCCGCAGCGACTCGGTCAGCGACAGCACATAGGCCTTGGTCGCGGCATAGGTCGCCAAGGTCGGCACCGGCTGGAACGCCGCGATCGACGCGACGTTCGGCACGCGCCCGAAACCGCGCCGGCGCATAGTCGGCACGAAGTGCGCCAGCATCGCGGTCAGGCCCGCGACATTCAGCACGATCATGTCCTGATGCCGCTGCGCCGCCATCTCGGCGAACGCGCCTTGCGCCAGCACGCCGGCGTTGTTGACCAGAACGTCGACCGCGAGGCGCTTGGCCGCGTCGGGCTGCGCCACCACCTTTACGCCGTGCGTCGCGGCGAGTTCCTTCGCGAGCGCCTCGAGCTTGGCCATGCTGCCCGCGACCAGCACCAGCGCATGGCCGTCGGCGGCGAAGCAGCGCGCGAGCGCCTCGCCGATGCCCAACGACGCGCCGGTGATCAAGGCGGTGTGGGAGGTCGCCGTCGTGTGTCTTCCCGGGCGGTGGCTGTGCTTCACATGTTGCCACGCGCACGACATCAAACGAAACACGCCGATACCGCGCTGAAAGGACGCGGCACGCGCGCATCGGCACGATGAGCCTGTGTTCAAAACACCGCCCTCCTCTCCACTCCCGCAAGGAAAAATCATGAAGCCCTGGCTCAAACGAACCCTCGTCGGCGTGTTCGGCGCCTCGATCCTGATCGGCGGCCTGAGCGCCTGCGGCCACGGCGGCTACCACGGCAACCGGGCCACGAGCGAAGCCGACTCGGCGAAGATGCGCGAACGCATGCTCGAGCGCGTCGGCACCCAACTCAAGCTCGACGACGCGCAGAAGCAGCGCCTGACCGCACTCGCCGACAAGCTGCGCGAACAGCGCGTCGCGCTGATGGGGGCGACCGACCCGCGCGCCGATTTCCAGGCGCTGATGGCCGGACCCACGTTCGATCGCAGCGGCGCGCAGGCCGTGGTCGAAGCCAAGACCGCAGCGCTGCGCAGCAAGAGCCCCGAGGTGATCGCGGCCGCCGCCGACTTCTTCGACGGCCTGCGGCCCGAGCAGCAGCAGCTGCTGCGCGAGTTCATCGCGAAGCGCCGCGGCTGGTCGCGCAAGTCCTGAAACGACGGCCCTTTGACGCCTGCGGTGTCGTCCCCCGTGGGGAGATCGGGCCGCCGAGGTCCACGCAGTGGGCCTCTTCGTGGCCGTTGGCGGCCCGGCGCTGGCCCGAGATCCGGCAAGCGGCGCAAGGGACAATCGCGACCATGCGCCGCCTGCTCCTGATCGACGACGACGAACGCCTCGCCGCCCCGCTCGCCACCTTCTTCGCCCGCTTCGAGTTCGCGCTCGATGCGGCGACGACACCGAGCGCGGGCCTCGCGCTGCTGCGCACGCAGGCCTATGACGCCGCGATCCTCGACGTGATGCTGCCCGAGATGGACGGCTTCGAGTTGTGCCGCACGATCCGCCGCGAGAGCGACGCAGCGATCAGAGAGCTGCCGATCGTCATGCTGACCGCGCGCGGCGACGTGATGGACCGCGTCGTCGGCCTCGAGATCGGCGCCGACGACTACCTGCCCAAGCCCTTCGAGCCGCGCGAGCTGCTGGCCCGGCTGCAGACGGTGCTGCGGCGCGCGCGCGTGCCGGCCGGGACGGCGAAACGCCTGCGCTTCGACGGGCTGCAGATCGACCTCGAGCGCCGCCGTGTCGACAGCGCCGGCCGGGCGATCGAGCTGGCCGGCACCGAGTTCGACCTGCTGGTGCTGCTCGCGAGCGAGCCGCAGAAGGTCTTCAACCGCGACGAGATCCTGAACCGCTTGCGCGGTATCGACGCCGAGCTGCACACGCGTGCGGTCGACATCCTGATCAGCCGGCTGCGCAAGAAGCTCGAACCGCTGGACCTGATCAAGACGCTGCGCAACGCCGGCTACACCTTCGCCGGGGCGCGCGCTTGAACCGCGGCAGCTTGCAGCGCCGCTGGCGCCAGGCCCGGCACTCGCTGCGCGCGCGCCTGACCGGGCTGTTCCTGCTGCTCGCGCTGGCGATGACGCTGACCCTGATCGCCGGCATGCAGGCGGTGATGCGCGACGGCTGGCAGGAGCTGGCGCGGCCGCTGACCGGCGACTACATCGATCGGCTGACGGCCGAGATCGGCACGCCGCCGGACATCGCGAAGGCGCAGGCGCTGACGCGGCGATTGCCGCTGCGCATCCGCATCGACGGGCCGGTCGTGCACTGGTCCTCGCGTCCGAATGATCCGCATGACGCGCGCGCGCTCGAGCGCGGCGCCGACGGCGACCGCCCCCCGAGCCTGTGGCGCCCGACGCGCGTGCTCGCCGACGGCCACCGCATCAGCTTCGGCCTCGCGAGCCTGCCGCGCGACGACGCACCCGAAGACCGCGCGCGCCTGATCGGCTGGGCCACGCTGCTGGTGCTGCTGGCGCTGGTGGCGCTCGCCTACGCGCGCGTGCGGCGCCTGTTGCGGCCGCTGGCCGACATCCGCGCCGGCGCGATCCGCTACGGCGCGGGCGACTTCTCGCGCCCGATCGCGCCGCGCGCGCACGACGAACTCGGCGAGCTCGCGCTGCAGATCAACGGCATGGCCGATGGGCTGCACCACCTGCTCGACGCGAAACGCCAGCTGCTGCTCGCGATCAGCCACGAACTGCGCTCGCCGCTGACGCGCGCACGGCTGAACGCCGAGCTGGTCGACGAAAGCCCGTCACGCGACGCGCTGCTGCACGACCTCGCCGAGATGCGCGACCTGATCACCGACCTGCTGGAGAGCGAGCGCCTCGCGGCCGGGCACGCCGCGCTGCACACCGAAGCGGTCGACCTGAACGCGCTGCTGCGCGAGCTCGTCGCGGCACACTTCGCCGCGCGCGGCATCACGCTGGCGCTCGATGCGCAGCTGCCGGCGCTCGAACTGGATGCGGCGCGCATGCGCCTGCTGCTGCGCAACCTGATCGACAACGCGCTGCGCCACAGCCCCGATGCCGCCACGGCGCCGACCGTCACGACACGCATCGACGCCGCTGCCGTGCTGCTGACGCTGCGCGACCACGGCCCCGGTGTCGACGACGCGCAGTTGCCGCTGCTGGCCCAGGCCTTCCACCGCCCCGACAGCGCGCGCCGGCGCGCCACCGGTGGCGTGGGTCTGGGCCTGTACCTGTGCCGCCTCGTCGCACAGGCGCATGGCGGCTCGCTGACGATCCGCAACGCCCAGCCGGGGCTGGAGATCGAGCTGAGGTTGCCGCTGCCCGGTGCGTCGGCGCGGGCCTGAGCGCCTACTGCGCCTGCTTCTTGCGCGTCTTTTCCCAGTCGCGCAGCGCGGCGAGCGTGTTCGTCACGTGCTTGGCCGGGTTCAGGCTCTGGTAGCTGTAGATGATCGCGTGGTCGGGCGTGATCACATAGGACACGCGGTTCGCGAAGTCCGGCATGATCATCATCGCGGCGTCGTAGGACTTGATCACCGCCTTCTTCTCGTCCGAGGCGACCGGGAACTTGCCCTGGCAGGCCTGCGTCGAGAACTTCAGCTGGGTTGCGATGTCGTCGGTCGAGACGCCGATCACGGTGGCGCCGAGCGCCGCGAACCTGTCGGTCGCCTCGGCGAACTCGTGGGCCTCGGCCGAGCAGCCGGCGGTGAACGCCGCCGGGAAGAAATACAGTACGACCGGCCCCTTCGCGAGCGAGTCGGCGAGCGAGAAGTCGTACTGCTTGCCGGCCAGCGCGGCCGGTGCGGTGAAGTCGGGCGCCTTGTCTCCGATGTCCAGCGCGGCCCAGGCGGGCGCCGCCAGCGTCAGCGCGCCCAGCACGGCGGTCACGATCGTCTTCGTCGTCATCTTCGGCTCCTTGCGCACGCTGCGCCAACCATCGCGCGATCTTGCCAGAACGGCCGCACCCGTGCTGGATACGGGCGAAGGCTGGCGCTGGATTCACCACCACCGCCAGGCAGCACGCCCCAAGTTCGGCCGGGTCGCGCCGATATGATCCGCCCCGCATCGGAGCGCAGTCGCCGGCCGGCGGCCCGCGCCACCCTCACGGAGACAGGCATGTTCGACTACATCGTCATCGGCGGCGGCTCGGCCGGCTGCGTGCTCGCCGCGCGGCTGACCGAAGACCCGAGCCGGAGCGTCTGCCTGATCGAGGCCGGCCCGGTCGACAGGAACGTGCTGATCCACTGCCCCGCCGGCCTCGCGTTGCTGGCACAGACCGGTCAGGCCAACTGGGCCTTCGAGACCGTGCCGCAGGCCGGGCTGGACGGGCGTCGCGGCTACCAGCCGCGCGGCAAGGTGCTGGGCGGCTCGAGCTCGGTGAACGCGATGATCTACCTGCGCGGCCCGCGCGCCGACTACGACGCCTGGGCCGCCGCGGGCAACCCCGGCTGGGGCTTCGACGAGCTGCTGCCCTACTTCAAACGCGCCGAGCACAACGAGCGCGGCGCCGACGCACTGCACGGCACCGGCGGCCCGCTCAACGTGATGGATCTGCGCAGCCCGAACCGCTTCGGTCCGGTGTTCGTCGACGCCGCAACGCAGGCCGGCTACCCGCGCAACGCCGACTTCAATGGGCCGGTGCAGGAAGGCGTCGGCCTGTACCAGGTCACGCACAAGAACGGCGAGCGCTGCAGCGCCGCGAAGGCCTACCTGACACCGAATCTCGCGCGGCCCAATCTGACCGTGATGACGGGCGCGCACACCACGCGCATCCTGATGGAAGGCCGGAGCGCGGTCGGCGTCGAGCTGCGCGTGAACGGCGCGCTGCAGCAGCTGAAGGCGTCGCGCGAGGTGCTGCTGTGCGCCGGCGCGCTGCAGTCGCCGCAGCTCCTGATGCTGTCGGGCATCGGTGCCGGCGCGCAGCTGCAGCAGCACGGCATCGCGGTCGTGCACGACCTTCCCGGCGTCGGCGCGAACCTGCACGACCATGTCGACGTGGTGCAGGTCGTCGATGCGCCGCATCTCACCGACCTGTTCGGCGTCTCGCTCGCCGGCGCGGTCAACGCGATCAAGGGCATCTTCGAATGGCGGCGCGCGCGCAGCGGCATGCTGACGACCAACTTCGCCGAGGCCGGCGGCTTCATCAAGAGCCAGCCCGGTGAGCCGCTGCCCGACCTGCAGCTGCACTTCGTGATCGGCAAGCTCGTCGACCACGGCCGCAAGCCGACCTTCGGCCACGGCTACTCGTGCCATGTGTGCCTGCTGCGGCCGAAGAGCCGCGGCAGCCTGCGCCTGGCGAGCGGCGACCCGTTCGCCGCACCGCTGATCGACCCGAACTTCCTTGCCGAACGCGACGACCTCGATCGGCTGATGCGCGGCTTCAAGCTCATGCGCAACATCCTGAACCAGCCCGCCCTTGCCGGCTACCGCGGCCGCGAGCTGCCGGCCAGCGCCGCGGCGCAGACCGACGCGCAGATCGAGCAATTCATCCGCGCTCATGCCGACACGATCTACCACCCGGTCGGCAGCTGCCGCATGGGCCCCGGGCCGCTGGACGTGGTCGACGCGCAGCTGCGTGTGCACGGCGTGCAGGGCCTGCGCGTCGTCGACGCGGCCATCATGCCGAGCATCGTCGGCGGCAACACCAACGCGCCGGTGATCGCGATCGCCGAGAAGGCCGCCGACCTGATCAAGGCGGTGGCGTAGCGGCGCTCCGCTTCCGGCGAGAATGGTGGCGAACCCCAGCCATCAGGAGCCCGACCCATGAAGACCCAAGCCGCCGTCGCCTGGAAAGCCGGTGCGCCGTTGACGATCGAGACCGTCGACCTCGAAGGCCCGCGCGCCGGCGAGGTGCTGATCGAGGTCAAGGCCACCGGCATCTGCCACACCGACTACTACACGCTGTCGGGCGCCGACCCGGAAGGGCTGTTCCCCGCGATCCTCGGCCACGAAGGCGCGGGCATCGTCGTCGATGTCGGCCCGGGCGTGACCACGGTGAGGAGGGACGATCACGTCATCCCGCTGTACACGCCGGAATGCCGGCAGTGCAAGTTCTGCCTGTCGCGCAAGACCAACCTGTGCCAGCTGATCCGCGGCACGCAGGGCAAGGGGCTGATGCCGGACGCCAGCTCGCGCTTCTCGATCGCCGGCAAGCCGATCCTGCACTACATGGGCACGAGCACGTTCAGCAACTACATCGTCGTGCCCGAGATCGCGGTCGCGAAGGTCCGCGCAGACGCGCCGTTCGACAAGATCTGCTACATCGGCTGCGGCGTGACGACCGGCGTCGGCGCGGTACTGTTCACCGCCAAGGTCGAGGCCGGCGCGAACGTGGTCGTGTTCGGTCTCGGCGGCATCGGGCTGAACGTGATCCAGGGCGCGAAGATGGTCGGCGCCGACAGGATCATCGGCGTCGACCTGAACCCCGAGCGCGAGGCCATGGCGCGCCGATTCGGCATGACGCATTTCATCAACCCGAAGACGACGGAAAACGTCGTCGACGCCATCGTGCAGCTCACCGACGGCGGTGCCGACTACAGCTTCGAATGCGTGGGCAATACCCAACTGATGCGCCAGGCGCTCGAATGCACGCACAAGGGCTGGGGCCGCTCCATCATCATCGGCGTGGCCGAAGCGGGTGCCGAGATCAGCACGCGGCCGTTCCAGCTCGTCACCGGCCGCAAGTGGGAAGGCTCGGCCTTCGGCGGCGCGCGCGGCCGCACCGACGTGCCGAAGATCGTCGACTGGTACATGGACGGCAAGATCAACATCGACGAGCTGATCACCCACCGGCTTGCGCTCGGCGACATCAACCAGGGCTTCGAGCTGATGAAGCGCGGCGAGTCGATCCGTTCGGTCGTGATCTACTGACCGCGATCGCGATGAATCCCGCGCCGGCCCGCATGGAACCGCTGCGCCGCGTGCAGGCCGGCGTGCTCGAGGTCGCATACCACGAGAGCGGCCCGGCCGACGCGCCGCCGGTGCTGCTGATGCACGGCTTCCCGTACGACATCCATGCGTACGAAGC
>JANXZN010000258.1 GCA_025355545.1 Rhizobacter sp. | reverse complement strand
CTCGTCAGCTCGCTCTCCTGCTCATCCGTCAACTCAACCGCCGGGGCTACTCGCAATTGCTCGCTCCAATTCAAATCGAAGTAGGGCATTCGAGTCGGGTAGCGATGTTAAGTTCCGTCAAGATTCAAACACTACACTAGTTCGACCAGCCGCCGTCGATGACCTGCGCGGTGCCGGTCGTGAACGCCGATTCGTCGGAGCCGAGGTAGACCGCGAGCGCGGCGATCTCGGCGGTCGTGCCCACGCGCCCCATCGGCTGGCGCGCGACGAACCAGGCCTCGGCCTGCGCCGGCGTCTGGTTGGTCGATTTGGCCAATGCTGCCATGCGCTCGCGCAGCGAGGGCGACTCGACCGTGCCCGGGCAGATCGCGTTGCAGCGCACGCCGCGCGTGATGAAGTCGGCCGCGATCGACTTGGTCATGCCGATCACCGCGGCCTTGGTCGCGCCGTAGACGAAACGGTTCGGCGCGCCCTTGATGCTGCCGGCCACCGAAGCGACGTTGATGATCGAGCCGGTTCGACCCTTTGCGGCGCTGTCGAGCATCGCCGGCAGAAAGGCGCGGGTCACGCGGTACATCGCGCGCACGTTCAGATTGAACGAGAACTCGAAGGCCTTGTCGTCGCAGTCCAGGATCGTGCCCGCATGCACGTAGCCGGCGCCGTTGAACAGGATCTGCACCGCGCCGGCGGCCTGCGCCGCGGCGCTCACGGCGTTCGGGTCGGTCACGTCTAGCAACCGGGTCTCGCAGCCGGTGGCCTTGGCGAGCTCGGCGAGCAGCGCTTCGTTGATGTCGGTGGCGATCACGCGCGCGCCTTCGCGCACGAAGGCCTCGGCGGTCGCGCGGCCGATGCCCTGGCCGGCGGCGGTGACGAAGGCGGTCTTGCCTTTGAGTCGATCGGTCATGGGGTCAATCTCCAGCGGATGATTCGGCGGTCTTGCTTCAGCCAGCTGCCGGCCGTGTCTCAGGCCGCCTTGCGCGTCGGCTTGCGGCGCAGGACGGGCGGCGCGTCGGCGCTCGCCGCGTGCGTGATGTTGGCGGTGAAGCGGTCGTGCGAGTTCGCCAGGTGCGCGGCCATCGCGGCGCGCGCGGCCTCGGGCGAGCGGCTGGCGATCGCGATGATCACCGCATGGTGCTCGGCGATCGCCGCGCGCCAGCTGCCCGCGGTCTCGAAGTGGCTGCCGAGCTGCTCGAACAGCGGGTTGTGGCGCTCGTCGAAGAGCTCGCCGACGATGCGCTCCAGCACCGAGTTCTCGGCCGCCTCGGCGATGCGCAGGTGGAACAGGCGATCGCCGCGCGTCGCGGTGTGGCCGCTGTCGACCTCCTGCTGCATCAGCGCCACCGCGTTGCGCAGGCCGGCGATCTGCGCCTTCTTCATGTGCGCGGCGGCGTGTGCGGCGAGCTCGCTCTCGATCAGCTGGCGTGCGCGGATCGTCTCCAGCGGCCCTTCGGCGCTGACCTCGCCCGAGCGTGCCTGCTGCTGCGGCAGCACGTAGACGCCCGAGCCCATGCGCACTTCGACCAGGCCCTCGACCCCGAGCGCGATCAGCGCCTCGCGCACCGAGGGCCGCGAGACGCCGAGCTGCAATGCCAGGTCGCGCTCGGGCGGCAGCTTCGACCCGATCGCGTATTCGCCGCGCTCGATCAGGCCGCGCAGCTGATCGGCGATCTGGCGGTACAGGCGGCGCGGTTCGATGGTCTGGATCGGCATGGGAGAAGGGCGCGGGTCGATCGCCCGCCGGGCGGAAGTGGCCAAGTGGCCTGACCAGTTGGGTAAAGAATAGTTGACCTGCCCGGCTCGCGTCAACATCGGGTTTGCCCGCGGCTGCGACCGGCGAACGGGGATTGAACGTCGCGACGCACGCCGGGGCTTCCGCGTGCGCCTCGGCGCGCACTCCGGTACGCTGCGGCCGGCACACCCTGCAAGGACTTCAGAATTCCACCGATGGAACACACCGAGCCGCCGCCCCCACCCCCGCCTCCCGTGACCCCGGCGCGGGCCCCGCGACGCCCGGTGTCGCGGCGCAGCCGCTGGATCGGCAGCATCGTCGCGGTGCTCGCGCTGGCGGCGCTCGGCTGGTGGGCCTGGCACCTGACGCACCAGCCGCCCGATCGTGCGGCGGGTGCGCCCGGCGGCGGCGCCGGTGGTGCCCGTGGCGGCCCGGCCGGCGGGCGCGGCGCGCCGCCGAGCACGGTCGGCGTCGCGGTCGCACGGCGCGCCGACATTCCGGTCGTGATCGAGGCGCTCGGCACCGTCGTGCCGGCCGCCAACGTCACGGTCCAGCCACAGGTCTCCGGCGTGCTGACCCAGGTGCTGTTCAGGGAAGGGCAGATGGTCAGGAAGGGCGAACTGCTCGCGACGATCGCGCCCGAGCCGTTCCAGATGGCGCTGACGCAGGCCACCGGCGCGCGCCTGCGCGACGAGGCGCAGCTCGAGGCGGCGCGCGTCACGCTGCGGCGCTACACGACGCTGCTCGGCCAGGACTCGATCGCGCGCCAGGACGTGGACACGCAGGCCGCGCTCGTCAAGCAACTCGAAGGCACGGTCACGATCGACCGCGCCAACGAGGGCACGGCGCGGCTGAACCTGGGCTACACGCGCATCGTGGCGCCGGTCGCCGGTCGCGTCGGGCTGCGCCCGGTCGATGCCGGCAACTACGTCACGACGGGCACGACCGGCGGCGTCGCGCTGATCACGCAGGTCGCGCCGATCGACGTCGAGTTCGCACTCCCGCAGGACCGCGTGCCGGAGATCCAGGCGCGCGTGGCCGCCGGCGTGAAGCTGCCGGTCGCCGCCTGGGACCGGGCGCGCACGCACGCGCTCGACACCGGAGCGTTCTCGACGCTGGACAACCAGATCGACACGACCACCGGCACCGTCAAGGCCAAGGCGCGCTTCGCGAACGCCGACGGCACGCTGTTCCCGAACCAGTTCGTCAACGCGCGGCTGCTGCTGCGCACGATCACCGGCGCGACCGTCGTGCCGGTGACGGCGCTGCGCCACGGCCCGAACGGCGACTTCGTCTACGTCGTCGGCGAGGACAAGACCGTCGCGCTGCGCAACGTCACGCGCGGCGAAGCCGGTGTCGACAACGTCGCGATCGCGACCGGCCTGGCGCTGGGCGAGCAGGTCGTCACCGAGGGCGGCGATCGGCTGAAGGACGGCGCGCGCGTGCAGACCAGCGTCGACCGGCCGGCCGGTGCCGCGTCGGGCGCGTTTGGCCGCCGGCACCGCGCTTCCGACGCCGACGGGCCGGCCGCGAGCGCGCCGCGTTGAGGCCGCGGGTGAGCAAGCGCCAGGTCGCGAGGCTGCCGTCATGAGC
>JANXZN010000209.1 GCA_025355545.1 Rhizobacter sp. | reverse complement strand
ACGATCGCTTCGTCCATCGTGTCGCCCGCCGAGAAGCAACCGGGCAGGTCAGGGACGACCACCCCCCATGCGGTGGTGGCGGTTCCTGGCTCGATGGCAATCGGGTACCTCATGGTGTCTTCCTCACTTCAAACCGGCATGCTTCAGCAACTTCTCGACCAACCCGGTGCCCAGATCCTTCTTCGGATGCGGCACGCTGATGTGTCCGCCCCGCGACGGGTGGCTGAACACATGATGCGAGCCCTTGACGCCGCGAAGCACCCAGCCATTGCGCTGAAGCAGCTTGATCCGGTCAGCGCTCTTCACCGTGTGTACTATACACACTTCAGACGGCGAGTCTTCGGCTCACCCGTGCGGACCGGCCGGCGGCTCGAGCGGCAAGGATGCGCATCGCGAATCAACACCCAGCGCCGCGCAGATCGGACCGGCAAGAGCGAGGCGGTGACGGCGGAGATTGCGAAGCTCGGCTCGGCCCACCGGATTCATGCGCTGGTGGTGGAGCAGGTGATGCGGGTGGGTTGACAGACTCCGCTCCACCAAGGAGAAGCGCATGCAGTTCAGTCTTGAATGCGAACGCGAAGACGATGGGCGATGGTTGGCCGAGGTCTCCGAGTTGCCGGGAGTCCTCGCTTACGGCGCGTCCGCCAATGAAGCGATGGCAAAGGCCGAGGTGCTCGCACTTCGCGTCCTGGCGGAACAACTCGAGCATGGCGAAGCCCTGCCACTGGATATCGACATTTCCATTCCAGCCGCCGCATGAGCCAGTGGCCTTCGTCGAAGGCCAGGCGTGTCTTTGCCGCGCTCGTGCGGATCGGTTCGCAGATCAAGCGGCAATCCGGCTCGCATCGCACGTGTCGCGCGATGGCTGGACAGATTTCGTGTTCGCCTTTCACGATGGGCGAGGAGCTCGGCCCGCGCATGCTCGCGCATTGCGCACTGGCAGGCCGGTGGGCGAGGTCATCGGTGGCTGGCGAGCGAGCGCAGAAATCACCCCGCCGACGCTCTTACGCTCGCGCGCCGCCAGCGCCTTCGCCGCAGCGAGCACCTCGTCGTCGATGTTCAGTGTCGTGCGCATGGTCCTCCTGCAACGTTGCATCGGACCCGGAGCATCATGCCTGCGTCCAAGCGGCGCGGCATAGCAAGCGCATCGAGGTACTGAGTGCCGTGCATACCGTGCCGGCGGTCGGCTTCGCGGTCGACACCGGCCAGGGTGACGACGGGGCTGGTGGGTCTTTACCGGCGACACCGGCCCGAACCCGCTGCTGTGGGAGCGCCTGCGCCGCATGAAGGTCGCGCACCTGGTGATCGAGACCGCGTTCAGCGACGACGAGCGCCAGATCGCCCGCATCAGCCGCCACCTGTGCCCGAGCGCGCTCGGCAGCGGGCACCGGATTCGGGCGCTTGTGGCGGGGCAGGTGATGCGGTTGGGGTGAGCAAGCGCGAGCGTTCGGAACGAACGGTCGTTGCGCTGCGATCAGAGGCGGCGTCATCCCCGCGCCGGGCGCTGCAGTGGTATGGCTATTTGTATGGCTGTCGGTTAGGCTCCGCTCGTGCGCACAACCCAATTCGAATGGGACGAGGGGAAGGACGCCGCGAATCAGGCCAAGCATCTGGTCTCGTTCACCCAGGCGCAGTACGCGTTCCTTGACCCCTTGCGGGTGTTCGCACGCGATGTCGGGCACAGCCAGGCCGAGGAGCGGTTCTACTGCTTTGGCAAGGTTGGGAACGGCGTACTGACCGTGCGCTTCACCCACCGGCAAGGCGTGATTCGCATCATCGGCGCCGGCTACTGGCGCAAAGGAAAGACAGTGTATGAACAGGAAAATAGGCTACACCGATGAGCCACTCGGCGACATCGAGGTCATTGCAGACTTCCTCCCGCCCCCTGCTGCACTTGCGTTGCGCGAAGAGGGCGTCAAGGTGACCCTGGCGCTGAGCCGCAAGAGCGTGGACTTCTTCAAGTCCGAGGCGACCAAACACAGCACCCAATATCAGCGCATGATTCGCCGTCTGCTCGACGCCTACGTCGACGCGCAGCCCGGCAACCAGCGCGGCACCGGTGGCGCGAAACGGCCGCCACGCAAGCGAGCCGGTCCTCAGGGATAGCCCGCGCTTCGAAGGGCGAGCCACCGCAGAAGTGCGCGCACTGGTGCAGTCGGGGCCTGACCCCGACGCGCGGGTCACGCGATCGCGGGCACCAACAGCGTCACCTGCGCGCGCCCAAGCAGCTTCTTGGAGTCGCGATCGAACGGACCAGATGCTCCCCGAGTTGCAGTGTTGCCGCCACCAGGCAGGCATCGGGCAAATCGTTGCCGACCAGGCCTTTGTTCAGGCACAGCTGCCGAAGCACCGGCCATTCGGCACCGAGGCGCGCCAGTTCGGCCCCCTGGCGCTGCCAGCAATGCGTCGACGAAGCCGATCGCATCGACCAACGGCGTGGGCATGCTAAAAACCCTCGAGCTGGTGACCAGCCGCAAAAAACTGGCGACGACCATCGGCATCAGCGTGAACGACGCACCGGCCGAGCCGGCAGAAACCGCCCGCTCGAGCCAGGCGCGGGCCACGGCGTGGTGAGGATGATCGTTGCGTGACGCGGCCACCAACACGTTGACGTCAGGCGTCATCGTCCAGCGCGGCCAAGAGGGATTTGTTGCTGAGTGGATTCGCCCCCTGCACGAGCCCGCCCCGGCCCTTGAACACCGGCAGGCGCAGGGCGCCGCGGGGCCCCGCGCCAACCGTGGCGCGAAGACGCAGCCTCAGCCCCTCTTCGATCAACCGCGTCGGGCTCGTTCGTTGCCGGGCGGCCAGCACTTTTGCGTCGGCGAGCAGGTGGTCGTTGATGTCGAGGGTGGTCTTCATCGGCACTTGTTACAGATTTCTGTGTCGGGCTTGGCGCGCTGAGCGCCTCGCACACCGTGCCGGCCGTCGGCTTCGCGGTCGACACCGGCCAGGGTGACGACGGGGGCTGGTGGGTCTTTACCGGCGACACCGGCCCGAACCCGCTGCTGTGGGAGCGGCTGCGCCGCATGAAGGTCGCGCACCTCGTGATCGAGACCGCGTTCAGCGACGAGGAGCGCCAGCTCACCCGCATCAGCCGCCACCTGTGCCCGACCGCGCTCGGCCACGACTGGCACAGCTCGAAGGCAGCGTCGACGTGCACATCACGCACATCAAGCCCGGCGAGAGCGAGTCTGTGATGGCGGAGATCGGGCGGCTCGGGTCGGCGCATCGGATCCATGCGCTGGTGGCGAGGCAGGTGATGGAACTGGGTGAGAGTATCTGCTCGATCGCCACGCCGCTGTAAAAGCGCAGACTGACGATCCGACGAGGGCGCCGCGCACCATTGCGCATAATCGCGCCGCATCCGGATCCGCGGAAAGAGCCGCGGTGCCAGGTGCACCCCGATTGCGGTTCGACCTCCTGAGGAGCTTCGATGGGTTTGTTCAAATGGGCGATGCGCCGCCCGAGAGGTGCCGACGCTTCGAGCGCTGGTGAAGCGCCTGCCGCGTCACCGGCGGACCTTGCGCAGCGCGCCGCCACGTCGGCCGAGGCCGCGCGGCGTGGCGTCGCGAGGCTCGGCGCGTCGGATTTCGCTGGCGCGCGCGACGCGTTCCGCGAGGCTGTGGAGCTCGAACCGGGCGTGGCGGCCCACCACGTCAACTTCGCCTACGCGCTGCAGCAGACCGGGCAAGAGGTCGAGGCCCTGCAGCCTCTGCGCGAGGCGGTCGCGCTCGATCCGCAGTCGTTCGACGCGCGCTACATGCTCGGTGCGGCGCTCGAACAGCTGCCCGACCTGCCCGCCGCCGCCGACCAGCTGCGCGCGGCGGTCGCGTTGCGGCCCGAATTCGAACCGGTGCACGCCGACCTCTGCCGTGTACTTGCGCTCTCCGGCAACACGGCCGCGGCGCGTACGGCGATCAGCGCGGCGATCTCGCGCAGCCCGGGCAATGCCGACTTCCACCATGCGCTCGGCAACCTGTGCATGACCGAGGGCGAACCGACCGCGGCGCTCGAGAGCTACGCGCGGGCACTGGCGCTGCGGCCCGACGACCCGACAGTGCTCGCCAACAACGGCTGGGCACTGCAGGCGCTGAAACGCTACGACGACGCGGCCGCCACCCTCGAAAAGGCTCTCGCGCTCGACCCCAGCCTCGTCGAAGGACACATCAAGCTCGGGCTCACGCGCAAGGCGCAGGAGCGGCTCGTCGACTCCACCATTTCGATCCGGCGCGCGCTCGAACTGCGCCCTGACCACGCCGAAACGCTGAATCACCTCGGCATCTTGCTACAACAGCAGGGCCTGATCGACGAGGCTATCGCTACCTACCGTCGCGCCATCGCGCTGCGGCCGGATCTGCCCGGCGGCTATGCGAACCTTGGCTTGGCGTTGTATGACCAGGGCGACGTTGCGCAGGCCATCGTCGTTTATCGTCAGGGCTTGGCGATCCGCCCGGTCGCCGAGATTCACGATAACCTGGCCAACGCGCTGCTGAAGCGCGGCCATGTTGACGAGGCGATCGAGCACTACCACCGAGCACTCGCGCTGCAGCCCGATAACCTGAATACACGCTGCAACCTTGCGGGAGCCCTGGCGGAAGGTGGCGGCCCGCCGCAGGCGATCGCCGCTTTCCGACAGATTCTTGAGTTGCATCCACGCCACCTGATCGCGCACAGCAACCTGCTCTTCAATCTCAGTGTCGATCCAACCTGCAGATCTGCCGAGTACCTTGCCGAGGCTCGCCGCTTCGGCGCGAAGCTCGGCCCGCCGCTCTCCGCGCCATTCGATCCGCCGGTACCCGCCGAAGGGCGACGGCTACGTGTCGGTTTGGTCTCCGGCGATCTGCGCAGCCACCCGGTCGGATATTTTCTCGAAGGCATCCTTCGCCATCTCGACCTTGCGCGGTTCGAACTCTACGCGTACCCAACGACCGCGAAGGAAGATGAACTCACCGCCCGCATCCGCCCGCTCTTCGCCGGCTGGCGGATGCTGAAGGGTCTGAACGACGAGGCTGCCGCGCGCGCGATCCGCGCTGACCATATCGAAGTCCTGCTCGATCTTTCCGGACACACCGGTGACAACCGTGTGCCGGTGTTCGGTTTTCGCCCGGCGCCGGTGCAGGTGAGTTGGCTCGGCTTTTTTGCGAGCACCGGAATTCCGGAGATGGACTGGGTGCTTGCCGATGAGGCGTGCGTCCCGCACGGCAACGAGCACCAGTTCATCGAGGCCGTGTGGCGCCTGCCGGATACGCGGCTCTGCTTCACACCGCCGGCCGCGGGCATCGCGCCCGAGGTCTCGCCGCTGCCGGCGCTGCAACGCGGCCACGTGACGTTCGGATGCTTCCAGCGTCTCCCGAAAATCGGCGACGCCGTGCTCGATCTCTGGAGTCAGGTGTTCGAGGCGTTGCCCACTGCAAGATTGCTGCTGCAGAGCCATCAGACCGGGCGGCCGATCTACGTCGAGCAGATTCTGGCGCGGCTCGCCGCGGTGGGCATCGTTTCCGATCGCGTCACGGTGCGCGGCCCGGCGCCTCGCCACGCGTACCTCGAGTCGTATCGCGAGGTCGATATCGTGCTCGACACCTTCCCGTACACCGGCGGCACGACGACCTGCGAGGCGCTCTGGATGGGCGTGCCCACCGTCACGCTGGCGGGAGATTCGATGATCGCGCGGCAGGGCGTTGCCCTGCTGAGCGCCGCCGGGCTAGCCGATTGGGTCGCTGACGACCCGGCGGAGTACGTGCGCAAGGCCGTGTCGTTCGGCACCGATCTTGTCAGCCTGTCCACTCTGCGCTCGTCACTGCGAGAGCGTATCCAGGCGACACCGCTGTTCGATGTTCGCCTGTTTGCGCAGCGTCTGGCGGAGGCGCTCGCTGGCATCTGGCAGGCGCACGTGTCCCTCGGTGGCCGCTCGGGCGGTTCACCGAGAAGTGTCGGACACAAATCGTCACATTACAGGTGACGTGGACGCGACAGGTCGCGGTGAGATGACGAGTTTGGTCAGTACCGTGGCCAGCGGGTGGGAAAAATGCCAACTTGTCCTTGTTTTCGCCTCCGGAGGCTTGGCACGAATGCTGCGCTTGAGGAAGGCGAGCAAAAGGTTCTTTCGACTCCCCATACCATTTCGGAGATTTCGTCATGAAACTTAAACGTGTTCAGCAAGGCTTTACCCTCATCGAGCTGATGATCGTCGTCGCGATCATCGGCATCCTGGCGGCGGTTGCGCTGCCGGCCTACCGCGACTACACGGTCCGCGCGAAGGTCTCTGAAGTGGTGCTGGCTGCCTCTGCGGGCAAGACCACCATTGCGGAAGCGGCTGGCACCTACGGCTTCATGCCGACGACCGCGTCGGGCGCCATCAACAACCAGCAGACCAAGAACGTA
>JANXZN010000189.1 GCA_025355545.1 Rhizobacter sp. | reverse complement strand
CGGCCTGCTCGAGCGCCAACTCGTCGAGGCGCGCGATCCGCGCGCCGGACGGGAACACCCAGCTCTCGCCGCTCTTGAGGCCCGGCAGCTCGCCGCGCCTGGCGCGGTCCTCGACCGTCGTCTCGGCGCAGCGCAGGAGCGCGGCCACGTTGGCGACATCGAGCACGGCGGGCAGCGGTTGCGAGGTCATGCGGGCTGCCTTTCGCGGCACGAGGCCTCGAGCTCGTTGACCTTGCGCTCGCTCCACTCGGCCGCGACCACTGCTGTCGCGCGGTCGACGATCTCGGCGAGCTGGTCCATGACCTGCACGCCGTCCTTCGCGCGCTGGTACTCGAGGCCGGTGAACAGGACCTTGCCGGTGCGGCCGAAGCGCTCGATCAGCGTGCTGGCCAGCTCGAGCTGCGTGCGCATCTCGGGCTCGCCGGCCTGCAGCATCTCGGCCACCTTGCTCCAGGTGAGCGCGGCGCCGGCGATCTGCCACAGGGTCGCCTCGGTGGCCTGGCCGCTGGCCACGGCGTCGAGATTCTCCAGGTGGCAGATGCCGAGGTCGCGCACTTGGTCGGGCGCGAGCTTGGGGCGCAGGCCGCGGGGCGGCACCGCTGGCCAGCGTGGAGTGCGCTTACGCATCTCAGCCGCGCGCCGTGGCGCGCTCCCAGATCTCGTCGAGCTTCTCGCTCTGCTTCGTCGACAGCGGTCGCTTGGCAGCGAGCTGATTGAAGATCGAGTCGAGAAACGTGCGATCCCAGTCGGTCAGGCGATCGTCGCGATTGGTGCAGTCCTCGATCAGCTGCAGGTACTCGCTGGTCCAGTCACTCACGCGCCGGCCTCCTCGAGCAAGTCGGCCTGGCCACCGCTCCCGCCGGCGCAGCCTTCGCTTCGGTGGTCGCGCGCAGCCGTGGAAGGGGTAGGCGCCACTCCGGTGGCCTCGGCTCGCGTCGCGTCGACGTCGATCTCGTATTGCTTCGCGGCCGTCATCAGGTATGTCGCCTCTTCCTCGAGGTTCCACGCCGAGACATCGACCCGCTTGCTCAGGGCAACGGCCAGCATCAGGCTCGCCAATGCGTCGGCTGACATGTCGGGGACCTTCTTCTTGATCTGGTCCGTGTGCTTCGCGCCGTACGCTTCGAGCAGCACCTCCTCGGTGTCGTAGTCCAACTGGTCGAGCATGTAGATCGCCAGCAGCTGCAGGTCGAACTTGGTGCGCGGGCTCAGACTCAGCTCGGCCAGGACCTTGCTGTAGACCGCGCGGTGCACCTTCGTCTCGATCGCGGCCTTGGCTTCGTTCGCGCGCTGCTCCGCCTCATATTCCCGGCTCGAGCGCTGCGTCCTGCAGCCGACGGGCTTCGGCGCCGGCATCTTGAGGCCGGCCGCCTTCAGATCCTCGGCCTTCACGGCCTTGTGCGTCTTGCCCGTGCGTGGATCCTGAATCAGGACGATGTCCTTCGCATACTCGTATCCGCTCGCACTGAATTTCGGCAGCTCCTTGAGCTTGGCGGCCGCGACGTAGGCGCCTTTGATCTCGCCGCTTGCGCTGATGGCCGCGCGCGCTGCGTTGCCCGAGACGACCACCTTGCCCTGAGTCACGAGCTTGTCGGCCTCGCGCTTCAGGTGCGCCTTCTTCTTCAGGTCGAAGCAGTCGGGGTCGGTGCAGACGTTTGGACCGAAGTGCTGCGGGCTGTAGCTGCTGCGCTTGACCTCGTTGAGCACGTCCTCGAATTCCGGGGCGTTGGAGCTGCGTTTGGGGCAGGTGACGCAGTTGCCGGCCAGGGGCAACAGCATCTCGTCTTCGACGTCGAACATCACGCCCTTCAGGTCCAGCGTGAACTTCTCGTTGAGCATGTCGCGGATGCGCCGGAAGCTTCGCTTGCCGCCGTCGGTGAAGGTCTGGCTGAAGTTGTTCTTGATGTACTCGAGCGCCTTCTCCTGCAGCTTGGCGGTGCGCAGGCGTGCCACCAGCAGCGCGACCTCGCTGCCGATCTCGCCGGCCAGGCAGGCTTTGCGGATCTCGGGGCAGGCCTCGAGCAGCTTGAGGCGGCCGTAGACGTAGCTGCGGCTCTTGCCGAACTGCGCGGCGATGGTGTCGGCCGTCTGGTTGTCGTTGTCGATGAGCGCCTGGAAGCCCTCGGCCTCTTCGATCGGGTGCACGTCCTTGCGCTGCAGGTTCTCGCTGATCTGCGCACGGCGGGCTTCGTCGTCGTCCAGCGCGCGCACCATGCACGGCACCTCGGCCAGGCCGGCGAGCTCGGCGGCGCGGTAGCGGCGGTGGCCGAACACGATCTCATGGCCGGCGGTGGCCGCGGGGTCGCCGACGAACAGCGGCGGGATGCGCGGCCGCACCAGCAGCGGCTGCAGCACACGGCCGTGGGCCTTGATGTCGGTGGCCAGCTCCTGGAGCGCGGTGTCGTCGAAGATTTTGCGCGGGTTGAACGGGCTTTCGTGGAGCGCGTCGACGCGCAGCATGGTGATGTTGTTGTCGCTCACGGCTGACCTCCTTCTTCGAGCACGGCCTGATGCTGCGCGTGGAACGCATCGTCGCGCAGCTCGGCGTTGATCATGGCCAGGTAGAGCGGGTGGGCGGACGTCTGCAGGCGCAAGGTGACCGGCGCCAGCAACTGGTCGGCTGCTAGCCGCGCGGCGCCGTACTCGCCGCCTGGGGCGGCGGCCCAGGCGGCGGCCCAGGCGGCGTCCCAGGCGGCGTCCCAGGCGGTGTCCCAGGCGGCGTCCCTGGCGGCGTCCCAGGCGGCGTCCCTGGCGGCGTCCCTGGCGGCGTCCCAGGCGGCGGCCCAGGCGGCGTCCC
>JANXZN010000096.1 GCA_025355545.1 Rhizobacter sp. | reverse complement strand
GTTCCCTCTGTGCCAATGTGACCTGAGACATCTGCCTTCGGTAATTTAGAGTCCAAAGGTAGTATCCACTCATGTCAGCAGTAGAGAAGTCTTCGATGATCAGCGATTCCTGCACTTCGGTCCTGGGCGTCCTGGAAGGAGCCCGTAGGGCCAGTGAAGGGATGCCCAGGACCGCGGCGGCGCCGGATCCGGAGGTTGTGGCGATCGCCAGGCGCCGGCAGTTCTGCGCTGGCGAGAAGCGCGCGCTCCTGGGCGAGGCCGACCGCTGCAAAGCGGCGGGCACACTCGGGGCGTTCTTGCGCAGCAAGCGCATTTATTCCTCGATGCTCTCGAGCTGGCGCAAGCAGGTGGAGGCGTCCGATCGTGTGGCGCTCGCGCCCCAGCGGCGCGGACCGAAGCCTGATCCCTCGGCCCGGCAGATCGAGCAACTCAACCGCGAGAACGCCCGTCTGCGTCGCAAGCTCGAGCGTGCCGAAATCATTATCGACGCCCAAAAAAAGCTGTGCGTGGCACTGGGGTTGCCGACGGTGGACGAGACGAGCGAGGACGAGTGATGCAAGCGGTCGTCCAGCTCGCCGTGCACGTCGGGCTCCAGAGCGCCTGCAGGGCCCTCGCGCTGAACCGTGCGTTCGTCTACCGCGATCGTGCTCGCCATTGCGCAGTCGGCCCACGGTGCGTGCCGCGTGCACGGCCGCGGCCGCCGTTGGCACTCTCGAGCGCCGAGCAGGATCTGCTGCTGGGTGTGCTCGACAGTGAGCGCTTCGCCGACGTGGCGCCGGCGACAGTGTTCGCCACGTTGCTCGATGAAGGCCGTTATCACGGCTCAATCCGCACGATGTATCGGCTCCTGGCGGCACAGAACCAGACCGGGGAGCGCCGCAACCAGCGCGTGCATCCGGTCTATGCCAAGCCCGAGCTGCTCGCAGTTCGACCCAACGAGGTGTGGTCGTGGGATATATCGAAGCTCAAGGGCCCGGCCAAATGGACCTGCTTCCATCTGTACGTGATCCTCGACATCTTCAGCCGCTACGTGGTGGGCTGGATGGTCGCGCAGCGCGAATCCGCCGAGCTCGCCGAGCAACTGATCGCCGACACCCTGCACAAGGAGAACATCGCACCCGGGACCCTGACGCTGCATGCTGATCGCGGCACCAGCATGCGATCCAAACCCGTCGCAGCGCTCCTGATCGATCTTGAGGTCGCCAAGACCCACAGCCGCCCGCACGTCTCGGATGACAATCCGTACTCCGAGGCGCAGTTCAAAACTCTCAAGTACCGACCCGACTTCCCCGATCGCTTCGGCTCGATCGAAGACGCCCGGGCTCATTGCCAGAGGTTCTTCCGCTGGTACAACCACGAACACCGCCACGGCGGGATCGGCTTGATGGCGCCGGCCGCTGTCCATGACGGCACGGCCGCGGCGATGACCGCGCAACGCGCCCTCACGCTCGACGCTGCGTTCACCGCGAATCCGATCCGCTTCAAGGGCATCGCACCGAAGCCGCCGGCGCTGCCCACCGCCGCTTGGATCAACCCACCGAAAAAGGAGTCGAAGACACCCGCAATCACACCCACTTGCTCGCCAATCTCATGACACCAGGTGTCTCAAAGTCATTGACACGTTCCGTGCGCAACGCCATGGATGGCGAATGGCCTAGGCCGGCGGGTTCTTCGCTTTATGGAACCAAGAGTCGGGGGTCACGCAGCTTCTGAAGGCATCCGATACCTTGGGTAGTTAGCACTGGGTGGCTCCTGCCGGCTTAACCACAATTTCAACTCAGGCTCACTAGTTGCGCTGGTCGCTCAAACGCGAAATAACCCATTGGCTTACTGCGAGTTGTTCCGGCACTGTCGCGGTCAATGCCGCGAGTTCGGCTCGTAGAGACGGTAAATCGTTTGCCGAGTCGACGTCCGTCAATTGCGGTAAGTAGACGATGTTTCCGAGCGTTCCAAGAACGCGATGCAATTCGCTTGCCGTATTCGAATCAGAGTAGCGCACCGATTGCCATACGTGCCGAGGAATCTCGGCGCGCGAACCCAACAGCCAAAATCCGCCATCGCGCGCGCGACCCATTGCGAACCGGGCAGCCGGGTCGTGCACAGCGGCTAGCGCCGCGGCGAGGTGGGCGCTGCTGATTTGGGGCGAGTCGGCACCGATCAACAGCACCCCCTCGTGTTGGGCTCGCAATTCGCGGTGCACGTGTTCGAGGCGATCGCCGAGTTCGCCGTGTCCTTGCCAGACTGTCTGGAATTCGCGCCAACCTGAGTGGGTAAGAGCGGCGTATTCGGCGACGGCCCAGTAAGGCGTCACGTCAATGCCTCCCGCAATCGCGTCGCGCACGACGGCTGCTATCGCCGTGATCGCGAGGGCATAGAACTCAGCTGCCGCCGCGACGCCGATGCCGTGCGCTAACCGCGTCTTAATCGGCGAGAAGCCCGGTGTTTTGACAAAGATGGCGAGAGCGTCCTTCAGTGGCGCAATCTCCGGCGCATACGCCACCACGCGGGTAGCGCTTGGTGCAAGGTCAGCGTCAAGTGCCGCAGCGTCGTGCGCATCCAGCCTCGCGCGGCATATTTGCGTGCGCTGGTGAGTATCGTCGCGCCGATTCGATGCACCGGCAAGCGTTTGGCGTGCGCGGCCCAAACGAGGAGATGATCTTCGCCATAGCGCACTGTTTCATCGTAACTGCCAAGCTGCGCGAATGCGCGCGCGGGAATGACGAAACCTTGATCGCCGAAGGGCAATCCAAGCCAGCGCGAACGCCATCGTGCGGCGCGGGCGTTGAGGCACGTCAACGCGGGACCATCATCGCGAAACCGCAGATCGAACCAGCCGAGCGCTTCATGGCCGCAGGCCAGAAATGCGTTGAGCGCGACCAGCGCGGGTAGTGGCAGGCGCGTATCGGCGTGCAGGAACCATAACCATCGCCCGCGTGCGTGACGCGCGCCGACATTCATCTGTCGAGCGCGACCGGGCGCGCTCTCGATCTGCGCTACGAGGTTGCCCGCAGGCCAGGACGACTTCCCGGGCAATGAAAGTTCGTCGGGGCCTGCGCGAACCAAAATCACTTCGCTCGCTGCCGGCAAGTTGGCAAGGTCATCGAGCAGCGCCCGCCAGTGCGTTTCATCGCGCGCGACCGGCACGATGACGGAGAGTATACATTGCTGCTCCATAGCGCGTGAGCACGCCCCGGCACTTGTGAGGCGCGGCAGTACGGACTCCGCGAAACCCACTTCGTGTGTAGTCACGTCAACGCGCCCCCGCAGGAGCTACCGGGGCCGGCCGTGCATCCATAACAGTGCGATGCGAATGCGATCGGTTCTCTTTCGAGATCGCCAAGATGCGCGATCTCCCAGATTGTGCGGGGGCGATCCCCGAGCGGTAATTCCAGCATCTGGTTGAAATCGCAGTCGTAAAGCTGGCCGTCCCAGCTCACTGAAACGAGATTGCGGCACATCACGCCAAGCGCCGCTTGCGGGTTGAATGCATCCAACAATTTCTGCATGTAGACCCCGAATTCACCGTCGCGTTCTAGCGCATGCAGAAAGCGGCTGATCGGCATGTTTGTGATTGTGTACAGCTGATTGAAGACGATGCCGAACCGCCGCCCGAGTTCCCGCCGGTAGTCCGCTTCTAGCGCAGCCTGCGGCGGCGGCAAAAACGCGCCGCCCGGATTATAGACCAGGTTGAGTTCCAGGCCGGAATCTGCCCGCCCGTACCCCAGAGCGTTGAGCTTTTGCAGCGCCGCGATGCTAGGGCCGAATACGTTAAGCCCGCGCTGCTTCTCTACGTTGGCTTTGGAGTAGCACGGCAGTGAGGCGACAACGCCCACGCCGTGTATCGCGAGAAATTGCGCGGTGTCCTCCTGTCCGGGCTCCAGCAGCACCGTCAAGTTACAACGATCGATGATTTGTTTGCCCAAGGCGTAGGCCGCCAGCACCAGTTCGCGAAAATGAGGATTCAGTTCTGGCGCGCCGCCTGTGATGTCGACGATACGCACGTGCGGTGACTCCCGCATAAGTTCGATCACCCGCGCCGTCGTGCGCGCATTCATCATCTCAATCCGCTTCGGTCCCGCATCGACGTGGCAATGGTGACAAGCCTGGTTGCAGCGCTTGCCGACATTGATCTGGAGAATTTCCAGAGGTAGGCGGCCAAGGCTCAGACCGTTAGCACGCAGCGATTCGCCGAAATCAGGAATGCTCGTTTGAGAGACTGCGTTCATGTGGACACTCTTCGAACTTCGCTAACGACGTTGCCAACGATAGTAGCGCTCCAGCCAGCGCAATGCTCGGCGCGGCGCGTGCGCTTTCTTCCAGACACCGGCCGCATTTTTGTTCGCCTCGGCCCATGTCGGGTACGCGTGTATCGTACCGAGGATCTTGTTCAGGCCGATCTTGTGACGCATGGCCAAGACGAATTCGGCGAGCAGATCGCCGGCGTGTTCGCCGACGATCGTCGCGCCGAGGAGGCGATCTTCGCCCGGTGGCGTTAGGATCTTGACGAATCCGAGCGCGGCGTCCTCGGTAATCGCGCGATCCAGGTCATCGATTCCGTAACGCGTGACTTCATACGTTACATTCTGCTCTTTAGCCTCGCGTTCATTCAGCCCGACACGCGCGACTTCCGGATCGGTGAACGTCACGGCGGGAATTACCGAGTAATCGACTCGGAACCTTCTGAATCGCCCGAAAAGCGCATTGACTACGGCGTACCACGCCTGGTGCGCGGCCGTGTGTGTAAATTGATAAGGGCCAGCGACGTCGCCGCACGCGTAAATGTTCGGGTACAGCGTTTGCAGATAGTCGTCAGTCTCGATCGTCTTGGCTTTCGTCAAGGGTATGCCGAGTTCCTCGAGCCCGTATCCCGCGGTGCGCGGCTTACGTCCGACGGCGACTACGAGCGCATCGAACGGGAGCCGCACTTGTTTGTCGTCGTGTACGCACATTAGATACTTGCTTTCGCCGTCGCGCTCCACCGCCGTGGCCTTGTGAGCGGTCAGTACGCGTACGCCGTCAGCTTCTAATCGCCCACGGACGAAGCGCGAAACATCATCGTCTTCGCGTACCAGTAATCGTTCAACCAGCTCGACCTGAGTGACTTCGGAGCCGAAACGCGCGAACGCTTGCGCCAGCTCGCAACCGATCGGGCCGCCGCCGAGCACGATTAAACGCCGCGGTAGTTCTTGAAGGTTCCAGATGTTTTCCGACGTCAGATACTCCATCTGATCGAGCCCTTCGATCGGCGGCACCAACGGTTCGGAGCCGGCGGCGATCACGATGGAGCGCGTGGCAATCGCCTCGCCGTTCACTTCAACCGTCCACGGTGTGGTGATCGTCGCGTGCCCGCGGCGCACATCCACGGCAAGACCGCGGTAACGCTCTTCGGAATCGTGCGGAGCGACTTGGCCGATCACACGCCGGATACGCTGCATCACATCGGAGAACTGGAACACGAGTGCGGTGTCTTCGAAGCCGAAATCGCGCCCGCGACGCGCGTCGGCGAGCAGTCGCGCACTGCGAATCAGCGCTTTTGAGGGCACGCAGCCGTGATTCAAAC
>JANXZN010000080.1 GCA_025355545.1 Rhizobacter sp. | reverse complement strand
CCGGCGTACCCGCCGGTCGGGGGGCCGTCATCAGCCTGGCTGATGGTGCTCGCGTCGCTGCTGTTCGCGACCATGGGCGTGTGCGTGAAGTTCGCCTCCGACCACCACGCGCCGGGCGAGATCATGTTCTTCCGCGGCCTGACCGGCGCGCTGCTGATGGCACTGCTGGCGCGCTCGCGCGGCGTCTCGCTCGCAACCACGGTGCCCGCGACGCACTTCTGGCGCAGCCTGACCGGCGTGATCGCGATGTTCCTGTGGTTCTATTCGCTCGGCAACCTGCCGCTGGCGACGGCGATGACCCTGAACTACATGTCGTCGGTGTGGATGGCACTGTTCCTGCTCGGCGGCGCGGCGATGCTGGGCGCCACGCGCGTCGACGGCCGGCTCATCGGCACGGTGCTGCTGGGCTTCGCCGGCGTCGCGCTGATCCTGCGCCCGACGATCGAGCACGGCCAGCTGTGGCACGGTCTGATCGGCCTGCTGTCGGGAATGATCTCGGCCACCGCCTACCTGCAGGTCACCGCGCTCGCGCGCACCGGCGAGCCCGAGCTGCGCATCGTCTTCTACTTCTCGATCGGCGGCGCGCTGTTCGGGCTGGCGACGACCCTGTTCACCGGCGTGCACGGCCACTCGCTGCGGGGCGCGGCGCTGCTGCTCGCCATCGGCGTGCTCGCCACCGTCGCGCAGTTGCTGATGACGCGCGCCTACAGCACCGGGCGCACGCTGGTGATCGCGAGCCTGCAGTACCTGGGCATCGCGTTCTCGTTCGGCTACGGCGTGCTGCTGTTCGCCGACCGGATGACCTGGATGGCGTTCGCCGGCATGCTGCTGATCGTCGGCGCGGGCCTCGCCGCAACGCGCCTGCGCAGCCGCAGCCCGGCCGCCGCCGACGCCGCCAACTCGACCCTGGAGGCCTGAGATGCCTTTCACGACCCTGATCTGCGCCGACGAACTGCGCGCCGCGCTCGGCGGCGCGAACGCCCCGCTGCTCGTCGACACCAGCTTCGACCTCGCCGATGTCGATGCCGGCGAGTCGAGCTGGCGCGCCGGCCACCTGCCCGGTGCGATTTACCTGCACCTGGACCGCGACCTGTGCGGCGCGAAAACGGGCCGCAATGGCCGCCACCCGCTGCCGACGCGCGCCGCGTTTGCCGCGACGCTGGGCCGCTGCGGCATCGCGCCGACGACCCAGGTCGTCGCGTTCGACCGCCAGGGCGGCATGTACGCCGCGCGGCTGTGGTGGATGCTGCGCTGGATCGGCCACGGGGCCGCCGCGGTGCTCGACGGCGGCCTCAACGCCTGGACCGCCGCCGGCGGCGCGCTGACCACCGATGCGCCCGCACCGGCCGCCGCCGCGCCCTACCCCGAACGCGCGCCGCTCGCGGGCACGATGGACGCCGACATGCTGCTCGCGGCGCTCGGCCGGGTGCGCCTGCTCGACGCCCGCGCCGGCGAACGCTTTCGCGGCGAGGTCGAACCACTGGACGCGAGCGCCGGCCACATCCCCGGCGCGCTGAACCGCTTCTTCAAGGACAACCTCGCCGCCGACGGCCGCTTCAAGCCGGCGTCGCAACTGCGCGCCGACTTCACGGGCCTGCTCGGCACACCGACCGCGGCAGAAACGGTGCATCAGTGCGGTTCGGGCGTGACCGCCTGCCACAACCTGCTCGCGATGGAGCACGCCGGCCTGCCCGGCGCACTGCTCTACCCGGGTTCGTGGAGCGAATGGGCCAGCGACCCGGCCCGGCCGGTGGCGCGCGGCGGCTGAGCCGGCACGCGAGCGGTTTCCTGACCTGCGTCAAGCGGCGCGCGCAAAACTCTGGCGTGGGAACCGTTCGCCGTAGCATGATCTCTCACCGCTACCGACAGCGAAGGAGATGACCATGTTCAAGCGCATCCTCGTTCCGACCGACGGTTCCGACATCACCGCGAAAGCGATCGACACGGCGATCGAGCTGGCGCGATCACTGGGCGCGCAGCTCTACACCATCAGCGTGAAGGAGCCGTTCCCGTACAGCGCGATCTCCGAGATGCAGCCGACGCCGCCGCAGGAGTTCTTCGACGCGCAGGAGCGCATCGCCGCGAAGCGCGTGCAGGCGGTGGTCGATCTTTCGCAGCAGGCCGGCGTGCCCTGCCAGTCGCACACGGTCGAGGCGCTGCACCCGTGGGAGGCGATCATCGAGCACGCCAAGCGCAGCGAATGCGACCTGCTCGTGATGGCCTCGCACGGCCGTCGCGGCGTCTCGGCGCTGCTGCTGGGCAGCGAGACGCAGAAGGTGCTGACGCACTCGAAGGTGCCGGTGCTGGTGGTGCGTTGAACCGGCCTCGAGGCCGTCGTTCAATCAGGCGACGCCGTTCGCCTTGAACCACGCGACGCAGCGCTTCCAGCCGTCCTCGGCGGCGTCCTTCTGGTAGCTCGGCCGGTAGTCGGCGTGAAAGGCGTGCGACGCGCCGGGGTAGACGACGAACTGCGAGGCCTTCGCCGCGGCGTTGCCGGCTGCGAGCGCCAGCTTCATCTGGTCGACCGCGGCGACCGGGATGCCCTGGTCCTCGGCGCCGTACAGGCCCAGCACCGGCGCGTTCAGCTTGCCGACGAGGTCGATCGGATTCGTCGGCTTCAGCTCGCTCGGCGCGCCGAGCAGCTGGCCGTACCAGGCCACGCCGGCCTTCACCGCCGGGCTGTGCGCGGTGTAGAGCCAGGTGATGCGCCCGCCCCAGCAGAAGCCGGTGATGCCGAGCCTGCCGGCGTCGCCGCCGTTCGCCCCGGCCCAGGCGACACAGGCATCGAGGTCGCCCATCACCTGCGCATCGGGCACCTTGGAGACGACCTCGGCGACCAGCTTGCCGATCTCGCCGTAGCCCTGCGCGTCACCCTGGCGCACGAACAGCTCCGGCGCGATCGCGAGGTAGCCGAGCCCGGCGAAGCGCCGCGCGACGTCGGCGATGTGCTCGTGCACGCCGAAGATCTCGGAGATCACCAGCACCACCGGCAGATTCGCGCTGTTGCCACTTCGGCCGGCGGGCATCGCACGGTAGGCCGGCATCTTGAAGTCGCCCGACAGGATCGTGACCTCGCCGACGGTCAGGCCGTCGCTGTCGGTCCTGATGGCCTGCGCGCTGACCGGCTGCACCGCAGCCGCGAAGCCGGTGCCGACCGCGGTGCGCACGAAGTCGCGGCGGGTCAGGGCCAGGGGGTCGGCGGCGCGATCGAGTTCGGTGATGGACATGCATGACTCCTTTTGAAGTGGCGGCATTCTAGGAAGGTAGGAAGGCCGTGCGGCGGCGCGCGTCACGAGGAACCCTTCGCTTTGCACGGACAATGCGGCATGCCTGATTCCCCTTCCCGCCCCCGCCCGGCCGAGGCCCCGCGCTGGCCCGGCCAGCTGGCCGCGATCGACATGGGCTCGAACAGCTTCCGGCTCGAGATCGGCCAGCTGATCGACGGTCGCTACCGCCGTATCGACTACCTGAAGGAAACCGTGCGCCTGGGCGCCGGTCTGGACGCGAACGGCCTGCTTGCCGACGAGGCCGGCGCGCGCGGCCTGGCCTGCCTGGCGCGCTTCGCGCAGCGCCTGAAGGGCTTCACGCCCGCCCAGGTGCGGGCGGTGGCGACGCAGACGCTGCGCGAGGCGCGCAACCGCGACGCGTTCCTGATCCGCGCGCAGGCCGACCTTGGCTTTCCGATCGAGGTGATCTCGGGCCGCGAGGAGGCGCGCCTGATCTACGCCGGGGTCGCGCGGCTGCAGCCCTCGGCGGTGCCGCGGCTGGTGGTCGACATCGGCGGGCGCTCGACCGAGATGATTCTCGGCCACGGCCGCAGGCCGGTGCGGGCCGAGTCGTTTCAGGTCGGCAGCGTGAGCCTGTCGATGCGCTACTTCGGCGACGGCCGCTTCACCGAGGCCGCGTTCCGGCAGGCGCAGATCGCCGCCGGCGCGGAGCTCGAGGAGGCGCTCGAGCCGTTCGCCGCGGTGCACTGGCACGAAGCGCTGGGCTCGTCGGGGACCGTGGGTGCGGTGTCGCAGCTGCTCGCCGCGAGCGGCGTCACCGATGGCCGCATCACGCCCGAGGGCCTGCGCTGGCTGATGCAGCAGTGCCTGCGCGCCGGCAAGGTCGACAAGCTCGCGCTGCCGGGCCTGAAGGAAGAGCGCCGCGCGGTGATCGCGGGCGGCCTGTCCATCCTGTACACACTGGCCGCCAACTTCGGCATCGATGCGCTGTTGCCGGCGCGCGGTGCGCTGCGCCAGGGCGTGATCTTCGACCTCGACGAGCGCAGCAAGGCGGCCGAGCTGCGCCAGGACGGCCACGACATCCGCGACGCCTCGGTGCGCGAACTGCAGCGCCGCTTCATGGTCGACACGCAGCAGGCCGCGCGCGTGAGCGGTGTCGCACAGGCGCTCTACACGAGCGTGCAGCCCGGCGCCGGCGCCGAGATCCGTCGCGAGCTGCTGTGGGCCTGCGCGCTGCACGAGATCGGCATGATGATTTCGCACCACGACCACCACCGCCACAGCGCCTACGTGCTCGACCACGTCGACGCGCCGGGCTTTTCGCAAAGCCAGCTGCGTCGCCTCGGTGCGCTCGTGCTCGGTCAGCGCGGCGGACTGCGCAAGATCGAGGCCAGCCTGGTGCGCGACGACTTCGCGTGGCAGCTGCTGTGCCTGCGTCTGGGCGCGATCAAGTGCCACGCGCGCGGCGAGGTCAGCACCGACGCGATCCGCCTGAAGCGCGACGGTTCGACCGCCGAGCTGAGCTTCGACGCCGGTTGGACCGACAGCCACCCGCGCACCCGCCACCTGCTCGAGGAAGAAGCGGCGATGTGGGCGCGCGGCGGCCCGCTGAAGCTGGAACTGCGGCGCTGACCGTCCGCCCGCGCGCAGTGCCGGGCCGCCCCAAGCAAGCGCGCGCGCCCTCGGGGGTCGGCGGCGGTACGCTGCCGCGTTTGGGGGCGGACTACAGGCAGTCGGGCGACTGCACGGCCTGCAGGATCACCTGCTCGCGGTCCTCGCGGTTACGCCCGCGGATCCACCAGACCGCGCCCTTCTTGATCGTCCACGGATGCGGCTGTTCCGCGAGCAGGTACGAGGCGACGAAGCCCAAGGTCGGCTGGTGGCCGACGATCAGCACCGGCTCGCTCGCATCGGGCCAGCGCGCCGCCTTCAGCAAGGCCTCGCCGTTGCCGTCGGGGGCGAGCTCGCTCAGGGTCTTGAACTTCTTGCCGAGCGCCTTCGCGGTCTGCTGGCAGCGCAGCGCCGGGCTGACGAGGATGCGCGTCGAGTGCGCGAGCCGCTGGTTCAGCCAGTCAGCCATGCGCTGCGCCTGGCGCTCGCCCTTGGGCGTGAGTGCGCGCGCCAGGTCGTCGTCGACCTCGCGCATCTCGAAGGTCTCGGCGTGGCGCCAGAGAATCAGGTCCATCATGCGTGGCCGGTTGCGTAACGTTGAACCAGCGCCTGCTGCGCGCCCGGCCCGTCGCTGCCGATGCGCCGGTAGCTGCCGTCGGCCAGCAACTGCCAGGCGTCCTGCCGGTCGTGCAGGTAGGGCACCAGGCATTCGTCGATGACGCGCTGGCGCAGCGCCGCGTCGCGCACCGGCCACGCGATCTCGATGCGGCCGAACATGTTGCGGCCCATCCAGTCGGCGCTCGACAGGAACAGCGCCTCGTCGTCGGCCGCGTCGCCCCAGCAGAAATAGCAGATGCGCGAATGCTCGAGAAAGCGCCCGACCACAGAACGCACGCGGATGCGGTCGGTCGCGCCGGCGATGCCCGGCGCCAGCATGCAGGCGCCGCGCACGATCAGGTCGATGTCGGCACCCTGCTGCCCGGCCCTGACGAGCGCGCGGATCAGAGGCACGTCGGTCAGCGCGTTGATCTTCACGACGATGCGCGCGCGTCGCCCGGCACGCGCCGCGACCGCGACCTTCTCGATCTGCGCCAGCATCTGCTTGTGCAAGGTGAACGGCGCCTGCAGCAGCGCGCGCAAGGGCTTGGTGCGGCCCAGGCTCGCCAGTTGCTGGAACACCGCGTCGGCGTCGCGCGTCAGGTCGGGCTCGGCGGTGAAGTAGCCGAGGTCGGTGTACTGCTTCGCGGTCTTCGGGTTGTAGTTGCCGGTCGACAGGTGCGCGTAGCGGCGGAGGCGCCCGGCCTCGCGGCGCGTGATCAGCAGCAGCTTCGCGTGCGTCTTCAGGCCGACGATGCCGTAGACCACCTGCACGCCGACCGCCTCGAGCCGCTCGGCCCAGTTGATGTTGGCCTCTTCGTCGAAGCGCGCCTTCAGCTCGACCACGACCATCACCTCCTTGCCGCGCCGCGCCGCCTCGATCAGCAGGTCCATCAGAGGCGACTCGCTGCCGGTGCGGTAGATCGTCTGCTTGATCGCGAGCACGTCGGGGTCGTGCACCGCCTCGCGCAGGAACTGCACCACCGGCTCGAACGATTCGAAGGGCTGGTGCAGCAGCACGTCGCGCTCGCGCAGCGCATCGAAGATCGACTCCTGGCGCGGCAACACGGCCTGCGGCCAGGCCGGCTCGAAAGGGGCGAAGCGCAGCGCCGGGCGTTCCGAGTCGTCGTCGGCCTGGTCGATCAGCTGGAACAGCCGCACCAGGTTCACCGGGCCGTTGACGCGGTACAGCGCCGCCGGTGGCAGCGCGAATTGCTGCAGCAGGAATTCGTAGAGCTCCGGCGGGCAGGTGCTGACCACCTCGAGCCGCAGCGCCTGGCCGAAGTGGCGCGTCGTCAGTCCCGAGCGCAGCGCCTGGCGCAGGTTCTTGACGTCGTCCTCGTCAACCTCGAGGTCCGAGTCGCGGGTGACGCGAAACTGCGAGAACACCTCGACCTCGCGGCCCGGGAACAGCTCGGCCAGGTGCGCGCGAATCACGCTGGTCAGCAGCACGAACGCCTGGCGACCCGACGTTTCCATGCCCGCGAGCTTGTCGGGCAGGCGGATCACGCGCGGCAGCACGCGCGGTACCTTGACGATCGCGATCGTGTTTTCGCGTCCGAACGCGTCCTTGCCGCTGAGCCGCGCGATGAAGTTCAGCGACTTGTTGGCGACCTGCGGGAACGGGTGCGACGGGTCCAGCCCGACCGGCACCAGCAGCGGCCGGACCTCGCGCTCGAAGAAGGCCGCGACCCAGCGG
>JANXZN010000032.1 GCA_025355545.1 Rhizobacter sp. | reverse complement strand
CCTCCAAGCTTATGAGCACCGGGGTGGATGCACAAACCTGCAAGCTGATCGTGCTGGACCAGAACATCAAGTCCATGACGTTGTTCAAGCAGATCATTGGCCGTGGCACTCGGCTGCGCGAGGATTTGGGCAAAACCTGGTTCACCATCCTCGACTTCAAGCGCGCGACCGACAACTTTGCCGACCCGGCGTTCGATGGCGACCCGGTGCAGATTTATGAGCCGCGGGGTGACGAGCCGGTCAACCCGCCCGAGGTTGATACGCCTACCGCCCCGACGCCAGACGACGGTTCTGGTGCGCTTGGCCTCGAACCCGGCCTGCACGGCCCCGGTGAGCCCGGCGAGACGCCGATCCGCCGCTACATCGTCGGCAACGCCGTCAACGTTGCCGTGGCGCGCGAGCGTGTCCAATACCTCAACGCCCAAGGCAAGCTCATCACCGAGAGCCTGCGCGACTACACCCGCATCAACCTGATGCGCCGGTACGACTCGCTCGACAAGTTTCTGCAAGCCTGGAGCGATGCCGACCGCAAGGCCGCGCTGATCGATGCGCTCGAAGCCGAAGGCGTGCTCTTCGAGGCGCTCGCCGACGAGGTCGGCAAGGACCTCGATCCCTTCGACCTGCTGCTGCACGTCGCGTACAACATGCCGCCGCTGACGCGCCGCGAGCGCGCCAACCGTGTGAAGAAGCGCAACGCCCTCGCCAAGTACGGCGAGACCGCACGCCGCGTGATCGAGGCGTTGATCGACAAATACGCCGACGAAGGCGTGCAAACCATCGAGAGCATGGAAGTGCTGCGCGTGCCGCCGCTCGACACGCTGGGCACACCGACCGAACTCGTCAGGAGCTTCGGTGGCCGCGCCCAATACGACGCTGCGCTGCGCAGCCTCGAACAAGAACTCTATCGGCCTGAGCCCTGACCCCGAATGTCCAACCTCACTTCCGTCATCAAGTCGATCCAGGACGTGATGCGCCAAGACAGCGGCGTCGATGGCGACGCGCAGCGCATCTCGCAACTTACCTGGCTGCTGTTCCTGAAGGTCTTCGACGCCCAGGAAGAAGAGCTCGAACTTACCCGAGACGGCTACAAGAGCCCGATTCCCGAACACCTGCGCTGGCGCAACTGGGCGACCGATGCGGAAGGCCTGACCGGCGAGGGCCTGCTCGGCTTCGTCAACGACCAACTCTTCCCCAAGCTCAAGACCCTGCCCGGTGATGCCGGGCGCAACCCGCGCGGCTTTGTCGTGCGCAGCGTGTTCGAAGACGCCTTCAACTACATGAAGAGCGGCCAGCTGCTGCGCCAGGTCATCAACAAGCTGAACGCGATCGACTTCAACCGCCAGGCCGAGCGCCACCAGTTCAACGACCTCTACGAAAAGATCCTGCGCGACCTGCAGTCGGCCGGCAACGCGGGCGAGTTCTACACGCCGCGCGCCGTCACGCAGTTCATGGTCGATCAGGTGAACCCGAAGCTCGGCGAGGTCGTGCTCGACCCCGCTTGCGGCACCGGCGGCTTCCTAGTGTGCGCACTGGAGCACCTGCGCAAACAGGTCGCCAACGAGCACGACCAGGCGACATTGCAAAGGAGCGTGCGCGGCGTCGAGAAGAAGCAGCTGCCGCACATGCTGTGCACCACCAACATGATGCTGCACGGCGTCGAGGTGCCGAGCCGGATCGCGCACGACAACACGCTGACGCGCCCGCTGCGCGACTACGGCGCGGCCGACCGCGTCGACGTGATCATCACCAACCCGCCCTTCGGCGGCGTCGAAGAACCGGGTACCGAAAACAACTTTCCGGCCGACGTGCGCACCAAGGAAACGGCCGACCTGTTCCTCGTGTTGATCAAGCACCTGCTGCGCGACGGTGGCCGCGGCGCGCTGGTGCTGCCCGACGGCACGCTGTTCGGCGAAGGTGTGAAGTCGCGCATCAAGGAGCAGCTGCTCGCCGAGTGCAACCTGCACACCATCGTGCGCCTGCCCAACGGCGTGTTCAGCCCCTACACCGGCATCAAGACGAATCTGCTGTTCTTCACCAAGGGCACGCCGACCAAAGAGGTCTGGTACTACGAGCACCCGTACCCGGCCGGCGCGAAGAACTACAACAAGACCAAGCCGATCCGCATCGAAGAGTTCGATGTGGAGAAGGCGTGGTGGGGCGATGAAGCCGATGGCTTCGCGGGCCGCGTGGAAGGCGAGTTCGCGTGGAAGGTGGGCATGGCGGCGATCAAGGCCAGCGGCTTCAACCTCGACCAGAAGAACCCGCATGCGGGGCCGGAGGTGAGCCACGATCCGGATGAGTTGATGGCCGAGTACCGGCGGCTGCAGGGTGAGGCGCAGGGGATTCGGGATCAGCTGAAGGCCATTCTGGGCAAGGCGTTGGCGGGACAATAGCGGCCAGACGCGATCAGACGCAGTGCCCGCCATGCCAACGATCAGCAGCTTCTATGGCATCCTGATCCGGATGTATTTCTTCGACGCAGAACAGCACCACGTGCCGCATATCCACGCGCAGTACCAGGGGCAACAGGCCCAGTTCGCCATCGACAGCGGCGAGCTGCTTGCCCGTGCGTTGCCGCGCGCGCAAACGCGGCTCGTGCAGGCCTGGATCGAAATCCATCAGGACGAGCTGGCGGCAGCGTGGCAGATGGCCGTCAACGGCTTGCGCCCCGGCAAAATCGCCCCGTTGCAGTGATGAAGGAGCCCGCACCATGAACCCCCGTGTCACCCGAGCGACCCCGCAGGCCGAGCACCGCCTGCTGCTGCAATTCGACAACGGCGAGACGCGCCTGTTCGACCTGACCCCCTGGCTCGACAAGGGCGTGTTCCGCGCGCTGCGCGACAGCCCCGAGTTCGCGCAGGCGCGCGTGGTGGACGGCTCGGTCGAATGGCCGGGAGAGATCGATTTGAGCTACGACACGCTGTATTTGCGCAGCGTGGTGGTGAAGCAGGCCACCGCTGCGTGAGCGGGGCGACGCTGGGGGTGCGGGAGCGGGGCGCGAGATACTTGGCACGGGCCGAGCCGGCGTTGGTCCGCGGGTTCAACGTGATGGCGACCGCACCGGCCGGCGTGATCCGGCTTCGGGGGTTGGTTATCTCGCTGGCACTCAGTGGCCGTTTGACTTCAGGTGATGCGTGGCCGGTGGTGAGCCTGTCCGATCTGAGGCCGGATTTTCAAAACGGCGCCTCCAGTCGTGGCGACGTCGGCGGTGTGGCGACGACAGTTATTCGCCTCGCTGACATCAGCGCGGGCGAGATTGACCCAGCTGATCCAAGAGTGCTTCCAATTCGAGCGGCAGACCGTGCGAAGTACGAGCTGAGGCAAGGTGACATTCTGGTGATCAGGGTTAACGGAAGCGCTGACTTGGTTGGTCGGTTCATCGTGTGCCGGTCAGACATGACTGCGATCCACTGCGACCATTTCATCCGCATGCGTTTCGACAGGGCGGTTGTGATCTCTGAGTACCTTCGTTTGGTGGGTGATTCGGCAAGTGTCAGGGCAAAGGTTGCTTCGCTCTTTGTTTCGACGGCAGGGCAAAAGACCGTCAATCAAGCGCACGTCGGATCAATCACGATATCGCTGCCACCCCTCGCCGAACAACACCGCATCGTCGCCCGCGTCGAAGAACTGATGAAGCTCTGCGACGCGCTTGAGCAAAGCGGACGGCTGGCCGACGAGCAGCATGCGCGGCTCACGTCCACGCTGTTCGATGCCATGGCCGCCAGCGAGTCGGCCCATGCGCTCGCCAAAAATTGGCAGCGCATCGCCGAGCACTTCGACCTCATGCTCGATCGCCCCGAAGCCATCGACGCCCTCGAACAAACCATTCTCCAACTTGCGGTGCGCGGGTTGCTGGTGCCGCAGGACGCGAACGATGAACCCGCGCGATCTTTGCGGCAGCGCATACACAGTGAACGGGCTGGCTTGTTCGCGAGTGGCGCGGCAAAGCGTGAGAAGACGCTCAAGCCGGTCGAGGAAGGCGAGGCCGCGTTTTCGCTGCCCAAGACCTGGGCTTGGGTTCGATTCGATGAGCTCGTGCGTGCGGACAAACCCATTGCATATGGTGTGCTTGTACCCGGGCCCGACACACCGGACGGAGTGCCCTTCGTTCGCCTCGCGGACTTGTCGCTGCATAGCCCGGCAGCAAAGCCTGAGAAGTCGATATCTGCCGACGTAGATGCGCAGTTCGCTCGGACTCGCCTGGAAGGCGGAGAGATTCTTCTCGGTGTTGTTGGCAGCGTTGGCAAGCTGGGCGTAGCGCCAGACAGTTGGAAAGGCGCCAACATTGCTCGTGCGATTTGTCGCGTCGTGCCGACTTCGCTGGTTGATCGCCGCTACGTGCTGAATCTGCTGCAATCCGAATTCATGAAGATTCGCTTCATTGGAGACACGAGGACACTGGCGCAACCAACGTTGAATGTCGGGTTGATTCGGGAGTGCCCGACACCCTTGCCACCCCTCGCCGAACAATACCGCATCGTCGCCCGCGTCGAAGAACTCCGCTGCCTCTGTGCCCAACTGCGCGAGCGGCTCGTCGAAGCGCGCCGCACGCAAAGCCAACTCGCCGACGCGCTGGTCGCCGAGATTGCCTGAGCGCCACGCCATCCGCACGATGCTGCAACACCCCGTCATCACCGAAATCGGGGAGCGCACCCAGCAGGGCATGACACGGCCGTTTCGCTGTGGCGCGGACGACGGCCACAGCTACTACCTGAAGAGCCGCGGCGCGGGCTGGCGCAGTCTGGTCTGCGAATGGATCGCCGGGCAGTTGGCCGTGGCGCTCGAGCTGCCCATCGCGCCATTCGCGCAGGTGCGCGTGGATGAACAGTTCGAGGACATGATGAGGTTCTACGGCGACCATGATCTTGCCGCCGGCATGGCCTTCGGTTCCCGCATCTCGGAACACACGCGCGAGTTCGAGCCCTCGTTGCTGACGCGCTGCGCCCCGGACTTCCGGCGCGATCTGGTGGCGTTCGACTGGTGGGTGCGCAATGCGGACCGGACGCTGGGCGCGATCTCCGGCAACCCGAACCTGCTGTGGAACTCCGAAATCGAGGCGCCGGTCGTGATCGACCACAACATGGCCTTCGACCGCGACTTCGATGCGCCGCTGTTCCGACAAACGCATGTGTTCCGGGCGGACTTCGACGTGATCGCCGGCGACATGTTGCTGCGCGCCGACTACGAGCAGCGCTTCAACGGGTTGCTCGCGGGCTTTGCTGCGCTCTGGGCGCAACTGCCTCAGAATTGGGTGGTCGACGAAGATGATCAGGCCCGCGTCGATCCGGACGAGTTCCTCGCCGTGTTGCGGCGGGTCAACGAGCCTGGTTTTTGGACCTGACACCCCGACATGCCTTCATCATGAAACGCGACATCGCCCACTACACGCTGGTCCGCCTGCTGCCGCAGGTGGATGCGGGTGAGTTCGCGAATATCGGCGTGCTGTTGGCGTGCCCGAAGCAGGGCTATTTCGAGTTTCGCCTGATCAAGCGCTACGGGCGCGTGACGCGTTTCTTCGAGGAGTTCACCGGGGAGCTGTTCCTGCGTGTGCGGCGCGAAGTCGAGGCCGAGTTGCGTCACATCCACGCGCAGATCGGCCGCAGCGGCGCCAGCGACCATGCCTTGGTGCTGCGTGTCCTGCAAGACCTGACCAAGCCGCGCGAAAGCATGGTGCGTTACGCGCCGCTGCGCATGCTGATGACCGACGACCCCGAGGCCGAGCTGAAGCGGCTGGTGGCACGCTATGTTCAGCGCGACGGGGAAGGGCTGCGCCAGCGCCGCGAAGAGGCATTGACGCGGCATGTGAACAAGGTGCTGCGGACGCAGCAGTTGGCGCATGTGTTCGAGCCGGACGAGGTGGGGCCGGACGAGTTTCCGGTTCAGCTGCCGCTGGTGTACGAGCGCGATGGGCAGGTTCTGGCCGCGATCAAGCCGCTGGACCTGACGCAGGACGAGCCGGTCAAGATCTACGAGCACGGCGGCCTCTGGGTCGGGCGGCTCAGGCGCTTGAAAAGCCTGGGTGCGTTGCCCGCCGGGATGCTGGTGCCGGTGGACGGGCCGAAGGCGGCCGACACACGCCGATACCAGGCCTACGCGGACATCGTGCGCGAGCTCGGCGAGATGAACATCGAGGTGACGCAGGCGGCCAATAACGAGCGCATTCTGGAGTTCGCGCAAGCGCGTGTTGCGGCGGCTTGAGCAGCCGGCTGCGGGCTACGCCACCGGCGCCACCTTCTGCTCGATCGCCCCGAACACGCTTGCCCCGTCCGCGCCCTTCATCTCGATGCGGATGGTGTCGCCGAACTGCATGAACTCGGTCTTCGGCGCGCCGCCCTCGATCGTTTCGATCGCGCGCTTCTCGGCGATGCACGAGTAGCCGCGCGACCAGTCCTTGTTGCTGACGGTGCCGCTGCCGACGATGCTGCCGGCGCGCACGTTGCGCGTCTTGCAGATGTGGGCGATGAGCTGGCCGAAGTGGAAGGTCATCTCCGGGCCGCCGTTGCACAGGCCGACGCGCTTGCCGTTCCAGACGCTCTCCAGATTCAGGTGGACGCGGCCGTGCTGCCAGGCGGCGCCGAGTTCATCGGGCGTCGCGGCGACCGGGCTGAATGCGGTCGCGGGCTTGCTCTGGAAGAAGCCGAAACCCTTCGCGAGCTCGCCGGGGATGAGGTGGCGCAGGCTCACGTCGTTGGCGAGCATCAGCAGGCGGATGCCCTCGATCGCCGCGTCCGGTGGGGTGCCCATCGCGACGTCGCCGGTGACGACCGCGACCTCGGCCTCGAAGTCGATGCCGAACTCGGTGCTGGCGCAGACGATGTCGTCGCGCGGGCCCAGCAGATCGTCGCTGCCGCCCTGGTACATCAGCGGATCGGTGTAGAAGCTCTGGGGCAGCTCGGCGCCGCGCGCCTTGCGCACCAGTTCGACATGGTTGATGAAGGCCGAGCCGTCGGCCCACTGGAAGGCGCGCGGCAGCGGCGCCATGCACAGTTGCGGGTCGAACGCGAAGGCGTGGCGCGCCTTGCCGTGGTTCAGTGTCTGCGACAGCTCCTCGAGTTGCGGCGACAGGAAGTTCCAGTCGTCCAGCACCTGTTGCAGCCGGGTCGCGACGCCGCTGGCATAGTGCGCGAGTGTCAGGTCGCGCGAGACGACGACGAGCTGCCCGTCGCGGGAGCCGTCCTTGTAGGTCGCAAGTTTCATGGATGTCCGAGGGGCTTCAGGGTTTTCGAAGGAACGCTATTGTCGACGCATGACTTCGATCCCGATACTTCCTCGCCGCGCGGGCCTGCGCGCCGGCGCTGGGTTCGGCTGGGCGTGCTGAGCGCCGCGGCCCTGCTGTTGCACGCGGCAGCGCTTGGCGGCCTCGACTGGGCCTGGCCGGCCGCCGAACCGCCGGCGCTACCGACCGTAGCGATGCAGGTGCGTGTGGTCGATCTGCCGCCCGAGCCGCGGCCGGCGATCGGGTTGACTGTGACGGTGCCGGCGATCGGCGAGCCGGTGGCGGCGCCTGCACCGGTCGCGCGGGCACGCGCCAAGGTGGCCGTTGCGCGCGCGCCCGCTGCACTGGCGCCGGTGCCGGCGCCGGCCGCGCCGGCGGTCGATGCCGAATCACCCGTGGTCGCGATGCCGGCCGTGCTGCTCGCCGCGAACACGGCTTCGGCCCCGGCCGCCGCGACGCCGGCACCCGACGACGAGGCGATCCCGCACTACCGCACCCAGATGCCGCCGGCGATGACGCTGCGCTACGAGGTGCAGCGCGGCGTGCTGCACGGCACGGGCGACCTGGCGTGGCGGCCTCAGGGCGAGCACTACGAACTCAGGCTGGATTTCAAGCTCAGCGGCCTCGCGATCCTGTCGCAGGCCAGCAGCGGCGGCTTCGACGCCGCCGGCATCGCGCCGCTGCGCTTCACCGACCAGCGCCTGCGCCGCGCCGCGACCGCCGCCAACTTCCAGCGCGCGGCCGACAAAATCAGCTATTCGGGCTCGTCCAAGGAGTTCGCGCTGCGCGCCGGCGCGCAGGACCGGCTGAGCTGGATGGTGCAGCTGGCCGCGATCGTCGCGGCCGAGCCGCGGCTGGCGAAACCGGATGCGAAGGTCGTGATGGTCGTGACCGGATCGCACGCCGACGTCGGCGTGTGGGTGTTCCGCTGTGTCGGCCCGGAGGTGGTGGCGGCGCGCGGCGGCAACGTCGATGCGATCAAGTTCGTGCGCGAGCCGCGCGAGGCCTACGACACCACGGTGCAGGTCTGGCTCGATCCGCAACATCACGACCTGCCGGTGCGCGCGACGCAGAAATCGGGCCCCGACGACGAGGGCTACGAGCTGCGACTGCTGGAGGTGCTGCCCTCGAACTGACCCCCGGTTCGGGTGAGATCGCGATTCCCCTGTCGTCCACTGGCTTGAAATTTGCGTTGGCATGCTCAGCTACCCGAACAGGAGGGTCCCCGAATGCAGATGCTCTACAACTCCGACAGTTTTGCCGTGGTGCTGTTCGACGTCGCCGCCGCCGTGGCGCCCGATGCCGTGCCCGCAGCCGCGGATGCGACGGTCGGGGCGAGCGCGCCCGAGCCGCTGAGCCACGGCGGCTACGAGATCGTCGACAAGTTCGCGCGCAAGGAGATCTTTCTGCAGGGCGCGATGGCCGAGAGTTTCAAGGAAGGCGTCGAGGCGTTGATCCAGACCCAGCCGTCCGAGGAAGAGATCGACGACTACATCGGCCGCTTCGCCTCGCTAATGCAGCAGCCGGTGATCCTTCACTGATGGAATGACCGCCCCCGGATGCCTGGGGCATCGTCCCCCGGGGGGAACTCAGGCGGCCTGGGGCGGCCCGGCGCTCGCCTGAGGTCGCGCGCGACCGGCGCGCGACCTGCGAACCCGTCCGCCTGCGTTATGGTCCACGGCGTCGTCCGTCGGCCCGGGGCTTGCCCCGGCCGGAACTCTGCGCCAAGATGGTCCAACGAGTCACCCCCGCGGAGGTGTCATGGTCAAGAGTCACGCCGAAGCACGGCTGTTGCTGTCCCCCGGGCTGAAGGAGGCCCCGGTGCTCGACCGCATGTGCTCGCAGTTCGTGCTGACCCTGACGATGCACAACGCCGGGCGCTTCAACCTGCGGCGCGACTGGAACAGCCTGCTGTCGCTGACCGGCAAGCACCTGGTCTGGCCGGCCTCGGTGCTGGCGCGCCTGCGGGAGTTCCTGAACGCGCGCTGCAAGGCCAACGAGCACTGGCGCGGCCACGACGCATTGACCGACGATGCGTTCATGTTGCGCCACGGCGGCTGGCGCGGCCCGTATGAAGAAGGCACCCTCTTCTTCTACATCGACGAATACATCAAGGACGCGCCGAAAGACCTGCTCGCGGTGCTCGGCGCCACCGCCGACTGGCTGGGCCGCAGCCTTCAGCGCGAATCGACGCTGGTCGAGAAGAACATCGACTCGCTCGCCGGCCTGCTGCAGCTGAACCCGGCCGAACGCGCGCTGCTGCTGTACGGCACCCTCGCGCGCTACCAGCGCGACCTGCGCGGGCTGCTGGTCGAGTTCAAGGTCAGCAACGCGCAGGAAGCCTATGCCGCGATCGCGAGCGTGGCCGGTGTCAGCGAGACCGACGTCGCCGAGGCGCTGCGCGCCGGCTCGCGGCTGGAGCGCATCGGCATGGTCGAGAACCTGATTTCCGAGCACAACATCACCGACCTGGCCGACCTGATGAAGGTCAGCGAGCAGCTGCCGCCGGTGCTGATGCGCAAGTACGAGGGCCCGTCGGACCTGATGGCGGTGTTCACGCGCCCGGCCAAACGCAGCGAACTCGGCGTGACCGACTTCGATTTCGTCGGCGTCGATCAGCGCATGATGACCGCGCTGCTCGCCAACGCGGTGGCGCGCAAGGAGCCCGGCGTCAACGTGCTGCTGTACGGGCCGCCCGGCACCGGCAAGACCGAGCTGGCGAAGGTCGCGGCGCAATCGGCCGGGCTCGAGCTGTACGAGGTCGAGTACGCCGACCGCGACGGCAACTCGCTCAGCGGCCGCGACCGCTACCGCTCGCTGCAGATCAGCCAGGTGTTCCTGAAGGGCAGCCAGAACGTCGCCTTGCTGTTCGACGAGGTCGAGGACGTGTTCCCGCCGATCTCGACCGACGCCGCGCAACTGATCGCGCGCATGGACACCGGCGACGGCGCACTCTCGGGCAGCGTCAGCGGCAAGGCCTGGGTCAACCAGATCCTCGAGACCAACCCGGTGCCGGTGATCTGGGTCACCAACCGCATCGAGCAGATCGACCCGGCGTTCCGGCGCCGCTTCCAGTACCACCTCGAGCTGAAGAGCCCGCCGCCCGGTGCGCGCGAGGCGCTGGTGGCGCGCGCGCTCGCGGGGGTCGAGGTGGCCGACGGCTTCGCCGCCAAGCTGGCCGAACGCAGGGGGCTGACGCCGGCGCAGATCCGCACTGCGGTCAAGTTCGCGCGCCTGGCGAGCATGCCCGATGAAGCCGGCCACGACCTGCAATCGCTGATCGAGCGCCAGCTCGTCAATGCCGACAAGGCGCTCGGCAACGTCGCCAGCGAGCGCGGTGCGCGCCGGGTGGTGACGAGCTACGACCTCGAGTTGGTCAACACCGAATCGAAATTCGAGGTGCCGAAGATCGTCGAGGCCCTGCGCCGCAAGACGTACGGCACGCTGTGCTTTCATGGCCCACCGGGCACCGGCAAGACGGCGCTGGCCGAGCACATCGCGCACGCGCTGCAGCGCCCGCTGATGATCCGCCAGGCCAGCGACATCATGAGCAAGTACGTCGGCGAGGCCGAACAGAACATGGCGAAGATGTTCGACGAGGCGCAGACCGAGAGCGCGGTGCTGCTGCTCGACGAGGCCGACAGCTTTCTGCGCAGCCGGCGCATGGCCGAGCGCAACTACGAGGTCAGCGAGGTCAACGAGATGCTGCAGGGCATGGAGCGCTTCGCCGGCGTGTTCATCTGCACGACCAACCTGTTCCAGGATCTCGACGAGGCGGCGCTGCGGCGCTTCACGTTCAAGGTCCAGTTCAAGCCGCTGACGGCGGCGCAGCGCGAGCGCATGTTCGTGGTCGAGGCGCTCGGCGGCGAGGCCGACCTGCTGACGCGCGAGCAGGCCGGGCGGCTGGCGCAGCTGAGTGCGCTGGCGCCCGGCGACTTCGCATCGGTGAAGCGCCAGATCGACGTGCTCGGCGAGGCCTTCGCGCCCGATGAGTTCCTGTCGCAGCTCGAGGCCGAGCACCGCGTCAAGCCCGAGGTGCGCCAGCAGCGGGGGATGGGTTTCCTGCACTAGGGCCCGCTGGCGCCATGGGAGGGCACGCGTGACTCAGCAAACAGCCGCCCGCAAGGCGCAGAGCGCCGGCGTAGCTGCGCCTGCGGCGCGCATTTGCAACGCGGCGGGCGGCTGTTTGCCGAGGTCATCCGCAGGGCCGGTGCCCTCCCGTAGCGGCAGCAGGCTCCAGCCGGCGGCCACGGCGTGAAGACGAAAACCTATCGCGCCTTCATCTCCTACAACCGCGCCGATGCGGCGATCGCCGCGGGCCTCACGCGCTTCGCACGACTCTGGTACCGCCCGCGCGCGATGCGCGTCTTCCTCGACAAGAACAGCCTGGCGAGCGACCCGACCTTGGGTGGCGCGATCGAGCGCGGCCTGGCGCAAAGCGAGTGGCTGATCCTGATCGCCTCGCCGAATTCGGCGGCCGCGCCCTGGGTTCGCCACGAGCTCGAATGGTGGCTGGCGCACCGCGAGCTGTCGAAGCTGATCATCGCGCGCGCCAGCGGCGTGATCGCCTGGGACGCCATCGCCGGCAAGGACTTCGACTGGAGCGTCACGACCGCGCTGTCGCCGGTGCTGCGCGGCCGGTTCGCGGCCGAGCCGCTCTGGGCCGATCTGGAGGCGGCCGCCGCCACGAAGCGCAAGACGGTGTCGAACCCGGTGTTTCGCGACGCCTTCCTGGTTATCGCCGCGCAGATTCACGGGCTGTCGAAGGACGCGCTGTGGAACGTCGAACAAGGCGAGCAACACAAGCGCATCGCGTTCGCGGCGGCGGCCTCGGTCGCGATCGCCGCGTTCGCATGGGCCGGCTACAACCAGTACTCGGTGTCGATGGACCGCAAGGAGAATCTGGCATCGATCCAGCTCGGCGCGAAGGCGTTCCTGGTGTTGCCGAACGACCCGCAGCTGGCCGCGCAGATCGCGCTCGCCGGCGTCGCGCTGCGGCCGAGCGGGATCGCCGCGAGTGCGCTGCGCAGCGCGCTGGCGCGCATCGCCGGCGACGTGGCGCCGCGCTTCGAGGCGACGGTGCCCGGCGCGATCGACCTCGCGTTCGCGCCGGACGCGACGCGGCTCGCGGTGCTCGGCGGCGACGGGCGGGTCACTCTGCTCGACGCCGCGTCCGGCCGCCTGCTGGGCGAACTGGCCCCGGCCGCGCCGGGCGAGGCCCAGGCGATCGGCTGGGGGCCCGACGGGACCCTGGCGATCGGCGGGCATGCGGGCTTGCAGCTCTGGACCTTCGCCGGCGCCACGCCTTCGGCGCGCACGCTGGCGCTGCCCGCGGTGCGGGCGCTGGCGTTCGCGGTCGACGGCAAGCAGCTGGCGCTCGCCCACGCCGACGGCTCGGTGCGGATCGTCGCGGCGGCCGGCGCCGCGACCACGCAGACCTGGATCGCGCATGCGACGAGCGCGGCGCGCGCGGTGGCATTCAGCAACGACGGCAAGCGGCTCGCCAGCGGCGCGGAAGATGGCGAGACGGTGCTGTGGGAACTCGCCGACGCGCGAGCGGTGCTGCGGCTTCGGCTCGGCCGCCCGGTCGCCAGCGTCGACTTCAACCGCGACGGCAGCAGCACGCTGGCCGAACACATGCTCGCGGTGGCCGACACCGGTGGCGGCGTGCGCGTCGTCGATGCGGATGCGGCGGCCGCCGACGACCCGACGACCGCGCCGCTGCGCGCCGTCGATTTCCGGTCCGGCCACGGCGCCGGCGTGGCCGCGCGCTTCGTCTCGAGCGGGCGCTGTCTCGCGCGGGCGAGCGCGTCGGGGCCGGTCGAGGTCGATGCGACGCTGGGGTTCGACCGGCTGTTCGAACTCGGTCGCCCCGACACCGGCCGGGCGCCGACGATCGCGCTGGCTGTGGCCGCGACCCGCCACTTCGCCCGGCTCGATGCGGCCGGGCGCGTCACGGTGTACGAGCAACCCTTGTGCGGCGATGCCGAAGCGCTCTGCGGTTTCGCCGGGTCACGGCTGGCGGCGCCGCTTACGGCGCAGGACCGCACGCGCTGGCTTCCCGACGCCTTCGAGCTCGACGGCGCGGTGCAGAAGCCGCCCGGCCCGGTCTGCCGCGCCCTGATCGACCGCCTGATCCGCGCCCGGCCCGGCGCCGACACGCGCTGAGGCGCCGGCCTCGTGCCGGCAGGGGGTGCGGGCTTGACAGGTTTCCTACAATGGCCCGATGAACCCGCCGAACTTCACCCGTGCCGCGCGCTTGCCCGAAATCCTCAGGCAACGCATCGTCGTCCTGGACGGCGCCATGGGCACGATGATCCAGCGCTACAAGCTGGTCGAGGCCGACTACCGCGGTGCGCGCTTCAAGGATCACCCGAAGGACCTGAAGGGCAACAACGAGATGTTGCAGCTCAGCAGGCCCGAGCTGATCCGCGAGATCCACGAGCAGTATCTCGAGGCCGGCGCCGACATCGTCGAGACCAACACCTTCGGCGCGACCAGTGTCGCGCAGGACGACTACGGCCTGGGCGCGTTCGCGCGCGAGATGAACGTCGCCGCCGCGCGCATCGCGCGCGCCGCCTGCGACAAGTTCAGCAGCGCCGACAAGCCGCGCTTCGTTGCCGGCGCGCTCGGGCCGACGCCGAAGACCGCGAGCATCAGCCCCGATGTCAACGACCCGGCGGCACGCAACGTGACCTTCGACGAGTTGCGCGCCGCGTACCACGAACAGGCCAGCGGACTGCTCGAAGGCGGCTGCGACCTGTTCCTGGTCGAGACCATCTTCGACACGCTCAATGCCAAGGCCGCGATCTTCGCGCTCGACGAATTGATGGAGGCTACCGGCGAGCGCCTGCCGGTGATCGTCTCCGGCACCGTGACCGACGCGTCGGGCCGCATCCTGTCGGGCCAGACCGTCAGTGCGTTCTGGCACAGCGTGCGCCACGCCCGGCCGCTCGCGATCGGGCTGAACTGCGCACTCGGCGCGACGCTGATGCGCCCGTACATCGAAGAGCTGGCGCGGGTGGCCGGCGACACCTTCGTCAGCTGCTACCCGAACGCGGGCCTGCCGAACCCGATGAGCGAGACCGGCTTCGACGAGACGCCGGAGATCACCGGCAACCTGCTCGAAGAGTTCGCGAAGGCCGGCTTCCTGAACATCGCCGGCGGCTGCTGCGGCACGACGCCGGACCACATCGCGGCGATCGCGCAGAAGGTCGGAAAGTACAGCCCGCGCTGCGGCCACAGAGGCACGCTGTTCGGCGCGCTGGAGCGCGAAGCGGCCTGACCGTACAATTCAAAGCTCGCCCGAGGAGCGTTGCGACAGCCGAAGGTTCTTGAAACCGCGTGGCTGCCAGGCTCGGGCACGGTGCCTGTCTTGTCAAGAGAGCTGCACCGGTTCAACGGCGCTCACCCGACCCTCCAGGTCCGCGGTGAGCAGCGCGGGCCGCAATCGATTCGAGTTGCGATGACCGTCGAGAAAATTCCCGTGCCCCCGATGAAACTCTCCGGCCTCGAGCCGGTGCTGATCGGCGAAGGTGCACTCTTCGTCAACGTCGGCGAGCGCACCAACGTGACCGGCTCGAAGGCCTTCGCGCGCATGATCCTGAACGGCGATTTCGAGCAGGCGCTGAGTGTGGCGCGCCAGCAGGTCGAGAACGGTGCACAGATCATCGACATCAACATGGACGAGGCCATGCTCGACAGCAAGGCCGCGATGGTGCGCTTCCTGAACCTGATCGCCGGCGAACCCGAGATCGCGCGCGTGCCCATCATGGTCGACAGCTCGAAGTGGGAGGTGATCGAAGCCGGGCTGAATTGCATCCAGGGCAAGGGCATCGTCAACTCGATCTCGCTGAAGGAAGGCGAGGCGCAGTTCAGGCACCAGGCCAGGCTGGTGAAGCGCTACGGCGCGGCGGCGGTCGTGATGGCCTTCGACGAAACCGGCCAGGCCGACACCTACGAGCGCAAGATCCGGATCTGCGAGCGCGCGTACCGGATGCTCGTCGATGAGGTCGGGTTCGCGCCCGAGGACATCATCTTCGACCCGAACATCTTCGCGATCGCGACCGGCATCGAGGAGCACGACAACTACGCGGTCGACTTCATCAACGCGACGCGCTGGATCAAGCAGAACCTGCCGGGCGCGAAGGTCAGCGGCGGGGTCTCGAACGTGAGCTTCAGCTTCCGCGGCAACGACCCGGTGCGCGAGGCGATCCACACGGTGTTCCTGTACCACGCGATCCAGGCCGGCATGGACATGGGCATCGTCAACGCCGGCATGGTCGGCGTCTACGACGATCTCGAGCCCGAATTGCGCGAGCGCGTCGAGGACGTGGTGCTGAACCGGCGCCCGGACGCCGGCGAGCGGCTCGTCGAGGTCGCCGAGAGCGCGAAGGGCGCCGCCAAGGACGACAGCACGCGCCTGGCCTGGCGCGCGAAGCCGGTCGACGAGCGCCTGAGCCACGCGCTGGTGCATGGCATCACCGACTTCATCGTCGCGGACACCGAGGAGGTCTATCAGCGCATTCTGGCCACCGGCGGCCGCCCGCTGCACGTGATCGAAGGGCCGCTGATGATCGGGATGAACATCGTCGGCGACCTGTTCGGCCAGGGCAAGATGTTCCTGCCGCAGGTGGTCAAGAGCGCGCGCGTGATGAAGCAGGCGGTCGCGCACCTGCTGCCCTACATCGAGGCCGAGAAGAAGCTGCTGATCGAGGCCGGTGGCGAGGCCAAGGCGAAAGGCAAGATCGTCATCGCCACCGTGAAGGGCGACGTGCACGACATCGGCAAGAACATCGTCACCGTCGTGCTCCAGTGCAACAATTTCGAGGTCGTCAACATGGGCGTGATGGTGGCGTGCCAGGACATCCTGGCGCGCGCCAAGGTCGAGGGCGCCGACATCGTCGGCCTGTCCGGCCTGATTACGCCGAGCCTCGAGGAGATGCAGCATGTCGCCGGCGAGATGCAGCGCGACGATTACTTCCGCATCAGGAAGATCCCGCTGCTGATCGGCGGCGCGACCACGAGTCGCGTGCACACCGCGGTGAAGATTTCGCCGCACTACGAAGGGCCGGTGGTCTACGTGCCCGACGCGAGCCGTTCGGTCGGCGTGTGCTCCGACCTGCTCAGCGACGAGCGCGCGAGCGCCTACATCGAGGAGCTCAACGCCGACTACGTCCGGGTGCGCGAGCAGCACGCGAACAAGAAGGCGACACCGCTGGTCACGCTTGCCGCAGCGCGCGCGAACAAGACGCCGATAGCCTGGTCGTCGTTCACGCCGGCGAAGCCTAAATTCATCGGCCGCCGCGTGCTGCGTAATCAGGATCTCGCCGAGATCGCCGCCTGCATCGACTGGGGCCCGTTCTTTCAGACCTGGGACCTGGCCGGCCCGTACCCGGCGATCCTCAACGACGAGATCGTCGGCGAATCGGCGCGGCGTGTGCTCTCCGACGGCCAGCGCCTGCTGCGCCGCGCGATCGAGGGCCGCTGGCTGACCGCGAACGGCGTGATCGGCCTGTACCCGGCCAATACCGTCAACGACGACGACATCGAGGTCTACGCCGACGAGTCGCGCACCGCGGTGCTGATGACCTGGCGCGGCCTGCGCATGCAGAGCGTGCGCCCGGTGATCGACGGCCCGGATGGGAAAAAGATCATGCGGCCGAACCGCTGCCTCGCCGACTTCATCGCGCCGAAGGACACGGGCATCGCCGACCACATCGGGCTGTTCGCGGTCACCTCGGGCATCGGTGCCGAGAAGAAGGACAAGCGGTTCCTCGCCGACCTCGACGACTACAGCTCGATCATGTTCAAGGCCCTGGCCGATCGGCTGGCCGAGGCCTTCGCAGAGCGCCTGCACCAGCGCGTGCGCACCGAGTTCTGGGGCTACGCGGCCGACGAACAGCTGAGCAACGCCGAACTGATCGCCGAGAAGTATTCGGGCATCCGCCCCGCGCCCGGCTACCCGGCCTGCCCGGATCACACGGTCAAGGCCGAGATGTTCCGCGTGCTGAACTGCGCCGACATCGGCATGGGCCTGACCGAGAGCCTGGCGATGACGCCGGCCGCCAGCGTCAGCGGCTTCTACCTGGCGCACCCGGAGGCGACCTACTTCAACGTCGGCAAGATCGGCGAGGACCAACTCGCCGACTGGGCCAGGCGCAGCGCGCTGGCCACCGATCTGGTGCGGCGCTCGCTGTCGTCGGTGCTCTGACCGGACCGCCGCCCGCCGCGCGCGCCGCATGCGTTTGCTTACGGGCAGAAGCATTCCTTCGCAACATGCCCGAGTTGCGTCGCTGATCTCGCGATCACCTGCGCGCGCCTTGCCTACTTTCTCACGCGCTGCCACCCCGAACTGACAGCCCACGGCCGGCGACCGCGGGCACGTGCTCTGCATGCTTGCGAGTCGATGCAGCGGTGGTCAAAAACGGGGGAGCCTGTGCAAAGAATTCAAGCGTCCGAAATTCGAACCGGCGTGTCGACCCGCCTGACGCGCAGCACCGCCGCGGCAGCGCTGCTGATGTTGCTTGCGGCCTGCGGCGGCAGCAGCGGTGGCGGCACGACCGCGGCCGACAGCGGCCCGACCGTCAGCCCGGCAGCGGCCGGCCCGTCGAACGCACCGGCGGCGGCGGCGCGCTTCCTGACCCAGGCCACCTACGGCCCGACCAGCGCCGAGATCACGCGCCTGTCGGCGATGAGCTACGCGGCCTGGATCGACGAGCAGTTCGCCAAGCCGCAGGCCTACCACCGCCTGACCATGAACCAGGCCGCGGCCGACCTCGCCGCCAACGGCGGCAGCATCGCGCCGACCAACTTCTTCGATTCGTACTGGAGCCAGGCGATCGCCGGCGACGACCAGCTGCGCCAGCGCGCCGCGTTCGCGCTGTCGCAGGTCTTCGTCGTGTCGTTCACCAACGACACCTTGCGCAGCCAGCCGCGCGGCGTCGCGTCGTACTACGACATGCTGGGCGAGAACGCGTTCGGCAACTTCCGCGACATGCTCGAGGCGGTGGCGCTGCACCCGATGATGGGTGTGTACCTGTCGCACCTGAAGAACCAGAAGGAGAACCTGGAGACCGGCCGCGTGCCCGACCTGAACTTCGCACGCGAGATCACGCAGCTGTTCACGATCGGCCAGTACAAGCTGAACGCCGACGGCACGGTCGTGACGGGCGTTGACGGCCAGGCCGTCAGCGCCTACGTGCCGGCCGATCTGGACGGGCTGTCGCAGGTCTTCACCGGCTGGAGCTGGTACGCCGGAGCGGCCACCACCGAGCGCACGAACCGGCGCTTCTTCGGCAACGATGCCGACCTCGAGCGCGACTGGCGCCCGATGCAGGACTACAACCGCTTCGCCGCCAACACCGACTTCCATTCGGTCAGTGCGAAGAACTTTCTCGGCGTCACGATCCCCGCGCAGACGCTGGCCACGGCCGACACCAGGGGCGACCTGAAGATCGCACTCGACGCGCTGTTCAACCACGCGAACGTCGGCCCGTTCATCGGCCGCCAGCTGATCCAGCGCCTGGTCACCAGCAACCCCAGCCCGCAGTACGTGGCGCGCGTCGCGGCGGCGTTCAACGACAACGGCGGTGGCAAGCGCGGCGACATGAAGGCGGTCTGGAAGGCCGTCCTGCTCGACCCGGAGGCGCGCAACGTCAGCACGTCGACGAGTTACGGCAAGGTGCGCGAACCGGTGGTGCGCCTGGCGAACTTCATGCGCGCGTTCAACGCGGTCTCGAAGACCGGTCGCTTCACGGGCATCGGCAACACCGACGACCCGGCGACGCGCCTGAACCAGACCGTGTTGTCCGCGCCGACGGTGTTCAACTTCTACCGGCCGGGCTACGTGCCGTCGAGCAAGCCGATCGCCGATGCCGGCCTGGTCGCGCCCGAGTTCCAGATCGTCCACGACGTTTCTGTCGCCGGCTACATGAACTACATGCGCAGCATCGTGCAGGTCGACACGACGCGCGACATCCAGCAGGACTACACGGCCGAGCTCGCGCTCGCGGCAGTGCCGGCCGATCTGGTCGAGCGCATGAACCTGCTGCTGTTCGCCGGCCAGATGCCCGACACGCTGCGCACGCAACTCGTCGCCGCGGTGACGAGCCGCGCGATCCCCGCGCCGCTGTACCCGACGCCCGGCGGTGCGAGCGCCCCCGATTCGACCCAGCCGCCGACGAACCAGGCCGCGATCGACAGCGCCAGGCTGCAGCGCGTCTACCTCGCGGTGTTCCTGGCCATGGCCGCGCCCGACTACCTGATCCAGAAGTGACGAGGACTCTTCCATGACGATTCTCAACACCTCGCGCCTCGACGCCTCGCGGCGACGCTTCCTGCGCACCGCATCGATCGTGTCGGGTTCGGTCGGCCCCTTCGCCGCGCCGTTCGCACTGAACCTGGCAAGCCTGAACACCGCGGTCGCGCAGACCGCCGACTACAAGGCCATCGTCTGCCTGTTCCTGTACGGCGGCAACGACGCGTCGAACATGGCGCTGCGCACCGATGCGCTGTCGTTCGACGAGTACACGCGGCTGCGCTCGGTCGCGCCGGAGTCGATCGCGCTGAAGGCGCCCGGCACGGCGGTGGTCGCGGCCGCCGCGCCGGCGTCGCCGGACCGCCTGGGCGGCGTGCGTGCGATCGCGCCGAAGTTCACGGTCTCGCCCGAGAACAATGCCTTCACCTACGCGCTGCACCCGAGCATGCCCGAGGTCGCGACGCTGTTCGCGGCGAACCGCCTGGCGATCCTCGCGAACGCCGGCCCGCTGGTGCAACCGCTGACGCGCGCCGAGTACGTCGCCAACGTGCTGCCGCGGCCGAAGGCGCTGGGCTCGCACAACGACCAGCAATCGACCTGGCAGGCGCTCGGCCCCGAGGGCGTGAAGATCGGCTGGGGCGGCCACCTCGGCGA
>JANXZN010000022.1 GCA_025355545.1 Rhizobacter sp. | reverse complement strand
TGCCGCAAAACGCGGGACGCGCCGGGCTACTCGCCTCTGAAAGACGCTCGGGCTGCTCGGGCATCACTCAATATAGGTAGCGCTGCTCAAGAGGCCAATCGTGTTGACACACGCGAATGCAACCTTACATCCGTCGGGCGTTGCGCAGCCGTCTCGCGCGGACGAGTTCCTGACGCAGACGCTGAAGAGCGCGCTGCAACTGGTCGACGTGCGCGTGCTCGACCACCTGGTCGTCGGCCGCGGCGAGGTGGTCTCGTTCGCCGAACGCGGCCTGCTGTGACGAAGGCCGCGATGAAGGCGCGCACGCTGGCCGAGCTCGGCACGCTCAAGCAGGCCTTGCAGGCTGCGCAGCGCGAGGCGGTGCGCGGCGCCGAGCTCGCGCGCGAGCGCCTCGCGCGCGAGCAGCGCGAGCACGATCTGTTCGCGCTGACGGTCGGCGCGGTCGTGCCGCTGCGCGTGGTCGCGCGCGCGCCGCGCCGCGCGCCGCGGCCAGCGGCGACCGCGCGCCAGCGCGAGCGCGACGAGGCCGCGGTGATGCACGAGGCGATCTCCGACGAGTTCGACGTCGAGTCGCTGCTCGACACCGACGAAGGCCTGTCGTTTCGCCGCCCCGGCATCGGCGTGGAGGTCGTGCGCAAGCTGCGGCGCGGCGTCTGGGCGATCCAGGCGCAGCTCGACCTGCACGGGCTGCGCCGCGACGAGGCGCGCGAGCGGCTCGCACTGTTCGTCCACGACGCACGTCGCAGTGGGCTGCGCTGCGTGCGCGTGGTGCACGGCAAGGGCAACGGCTCGCCCGGCCGCGAGCCGGTGCTGAAGAGCCGGGTCAAGGCCTGGCTGGTGCAGAAAAACGAGGTGATCGCGTTCGCGCAGGCGCGCGCCAGCGACGGCGGCACCGGCGCGCTGCTGGTGCTGCTGGGGCCCGGGCAGCCACGACGGTGACCGGTCGCGTGGCCGGGCCTGGTTCTCGTAGACTCGTGCACCCCAGGACCACCGAACCCATGATGAACGATCAATCGAAGTACGCACCGCGCGAGCAGCCCAGCGACCCGGCGGCTGGCGAGATCCCGAACTTCCTGCGCTTCGCGTCGGTCGAAGACGCCGAAGGCGTGGCCAGGCTCGCCCTGCTCAACGAACGCGCCCGCGCCGGCGGTTGGCGCCAGGCACTCGAGGCAACCTACCAGGACGCCGAGTTCGTGCGCTACGTGACTCAGCTCGACCGCGCGGCCTTCCTCGACCTGCTGCCGATCGACGCGTCCAGCGAAATGCTGGAGATCGGCCCCGGCCTCGGCCAGTTCACGGCGCTGATGGCCAGGCGCGCACGCTCGGTCCACGCGCTCGAGGTCGTGCCCGGCCAAGCCGAGTTCGCTCTGACCCGGTGCCAGCAGCAGGGCCTGACCAACGTCGAGCTCGCCGTCGGCGGCGACGATTGCCGCCTGCCGTACCGCGACCAGGCCTTCGATCTGGTGGTGCTGAACCTGGTCTTCGAATGGTGTGGCTCGCGGCTCGAGAACGAGCCGCACGAAGTCGCACAGAAGCGCCTGCTGAGCGAAATGGCGCGCGTGCTGAAGCCCGGCGGCGCGCTCTACCTGACCACCAAGAACCGCTACGCGATGCGTCTGCTGCGCGGCGGCCGCGACGAGCACCAGTTCGACCTGCGCTTCGGCAGCGCCCTGCCCCGGGCGCTGTCGGCGCGCCTGTTGCGGCGGCGCGGCCACCGCCGCGCGATGGGCATGCTGTATTCGCACGATCGGCTCGCCGCGATGCTGCGCGAGGCCGGCCTGACGACCCTGCGCTCGTACTGGGCCGCGCCGGAGATGCGCTACCCGACCCACTACATCGCCACCGACGCGCAATCGGTGCGGGCCGCGCGCGCGAAGCCCGGGCTGGTCCAGGCCTCGGGCCGCTTGGCGAACTGGCTGACCTCGCTGGTGCCGGCGCGGTGGGTCCGGCATGTCATCCCCGGCCTCGCCTTCCTGGCCCTCAAGCCGGCCGCCGAGGGCGCGCCCTCGGCTCGTGCCACGCCGACGCCCTAGTGCAGAGATGCAATCTTGATGGAACTTAACCAAACCCCGCCACACCAATGATCTACTACGGACTGGTGCGGAGATCGAGAGTGCGAGTTGCCCCTGAGATTGTGCTGTCGGACGAAGAGCGCGAGGTGCTCGACGAGCTGATTCGCTCCAAGCTGACGAGCGTTCGTCTGGCCGTGCGTGCACGCATCGTGCTGCTGGCCGCGCAGGGCTTGCAGAACAAGGAGATTGCTCTGGCGCTGGACGTCGGACGCATCCAGGCCTCGCGTTGGCGCGAGCGCTATCTCGAATCTGGTCTGCAGGGCATCGAGCATGATCTGCCGCGCGGTGCGCCGC
>JANXZN010000387.1 GCA_025355545.1 Rhizobacter sp. | reverse complement strand
GCGCTGCAGGCGCTCGGGCCGCTGAAGTCGGCGCTGGCGCGCCAGATGATGTTCGGCCGGCGCTGAGCCGCGCTCGAATGCAAGAGCGCGCAGTGCCGCCGCCGGGTGTCGCGCGGATGCCGCGCTTTCGACGTGACAGATTCAGTCAGAGTGCTACGCACGGTAAGGTGCACGCGGGCACGGCCCATGCGTGCCCGCACAAAAAAGTCATCGTTGGAGGATGCTCGGTGAGCGACGCATTCATTCGAGAAGGCGAATTGACCGACGTCCAGAGCTAATTCGGCCTGGGCCCGCGGTCTGGTCGACGATTGCGCCGAGGCGCGCCGGCGCGTGGCCGGCCACGAGCTGTTCCGGCTGATGCGCGACGCCGCGCTCGACGACAGCCAGACCAGCATCTTTCTGGTCGGCGTCTGGCCGGTGATCGAGCAGTTCCCGCAGTACATGGCGCAGAACCTGCTGAAGGTGCAGTACGGCCGCACGCGCGTCCACGACGAGGCGCGGCGCTACCTGATCCGCAACATGCGGGTCGAGCAGAACCATGCCGACCACTGGCTCGAGTCGTCGGTGGCGAGCGGTGTCAGCCGCGACGACCTGCTGCACGGCGAGGTGCCACCCCAAGACGCATGCGCTGTCGCACTGGTGCTGGCACCCCTGCGAGTGCGATTCGCTGGCCGCCGGCATGGCCGCGACCAGTTACGCGATCGAGGGCGTGACCGGCGACTGGTCGGCGCTGGTGTGCTCGAAGGACATCTACGAGCAGAGCTTCCCGACCGACGTGCGCGCCAGGGCGATGAAGTGGCTGAAGCTGCACGCCAAGTACGACGACGCGCATCCCTGGGAAGCGCTCGAGATCATCTGCGCGCTGATGGGCGCGAACCCGACGCCCCGCGGCGTGGCGCTGATCGGTTCGCGCGTCGTGACCGCCGAGGACGTTCACCTGGTGATTGTCGCGACCTTCAGCGTCGCGGCGGCAGGCATCCCGAACATCGTGGAGTTGTCGCTGATGCCGGTGACACGGTACTGGTTACCGGCCGAAGACGCCTTCGAGAAGCAGCTTATCGAGCGACTCGTGGCTAATGGGCGGTCCTTCGTGAAGGGGCTTCGCTACAACCTGGATGCGGAGAGCGCCGTGGCCAGCGCGACGCTGACCGACTGCGAGGGTTCGCCACCGCTGCTCTTCGTCGCGAATACGGGCATCGAGGACAGCGGGCGGTACCTTCCGCTGTGCGACCGGCGGTACCGATGTGGTTGTGGAATCCATCGAGCGAAGCGATGCCAGCGTTGCCGCCTCGGCGGCAACCTTATTTAAGGGCCGTTGAACCCGCAGTCGAGTGCCGATGAGGGGCCCGTTCCTCACAATCACACAGAGGTGGTATAAATCCTCGGGCGTTTCTTTGATTCGACCGAGGATTCATACCATGCCCGCCACTGACACGTCTACCCAGCGCACTCAGGCGCTGGCGCTGCTCAAGCGGCGGGGGATGACGCGGCTCGCGGAGTTCAGTGAGGCAGGCATCACCGCCACCACGGTCGGCCGCATGGAGCGAGCCGGCGAGGTCGTGCGCCTTGCCCGAGGGCTCTACCAGCTTCCCAATGCCGCGCTTGATGCTCAGCAGTCGCTGGCCGAAGCGGCCAGGCTGGTGCCCAAAGGCGTCATCTGCCTGGCCTCGGCACTGGCGTTCCACGGCCTCACTGACCAGATGCCGCCGAAGGTCTGGATCGCCATCGGGCGCAAGGACTGGCGCCCCCGGCTCAGCTATCCGCCGATCCGCATCACCCGGTTCTCTGACGAGCTTCTGCGCCGCAGCGTCGAACGCAAGAAGATCGCCGGCACGCCCGTGCCCGTTTTCGGCGTTGCCAAAACAGTGGCCGACCTGTTCCGCTACCGTCGAACGGTCGGCGATGCACTTGCCATCGAAGGCCTGCGCCAAGCGCTACGGCGGCGCAAGGCCACGCCCGCAGAAATCGCGCGCGAAGCCGAGGCGGCAGGCGTGTGGGCCACGATGGAGCCCTACCTCATGGCGCTGACCAGCGATGCCTGATCGCCGGCGCAACATCGGCGCCTCGGTGCGCCAGCGCCTGCTGAACCTGGCGCATGCGCGCGGCCAGCCCATGGAACTGCTGCTCACGCGCTATGCGCTGGAGCGCCTGCTGCATCGGCTGAGCCTCTCGTCGCACCGCGAGCGGTTCGTGCTGAAGGGTGCGATGTTGCTCGCCACCTGGTTCGACGAGCCACACCGTGCGACGCGCGACGTGGACCTGCTTGGTTTCGGGGACCCGGCGCACGATGCGCTGCTCGCGACGTTCCGCGAAATCATGGCGGTCGAGCTTGACGACGGGGTGAGTTTCGACCTGAAGGGCCTGCGGATCGAGGCCATCCGCGAAGAGGTCGAGTACGGCGGTTCGCGGCTTCGCACCACGGCCGCGCTCGCAGGCGCGCGCATTCCGATTACGGTGGACATCGGATTCGGCGATGCCGTCGAGCCGGGTATCGAGGACATCGATCTTCCGGTGCTGCTGTACATGCCGTCGCCTCACCTGCGTTCCTATCCGCTCGAGACTGTCATCGCCGAGAAGTTTCATGCGATGGTGGCTCTGGGACGGGCCAACAGCCGCATGAAGGATTACTACGACGTGTGGATGCTCACCGAATCGTTCGAACTCGAGCCGCAGCGGATGCGGCGAGCCATCAAGGCGACCTTTGCACGGCGCAACACCGAGATTCCGGCCTCTGTTCCAGACGGGTTGAGCGACGCTTTTGCTGCCGACGCCGGCAAACAGCGGCAGTGGGACGCCTTCGCCGCAACCCTCAGTGGAAAAGTTCCACAGCTAGACCGAGTCGTGCGCGAACTGCGGAAGAAGCTAATGGTGTTCATCCCACCAAGAGTCGATGGCCCTTGATGCCGCTTGCGGTGGGGCAGTTTCGCATCGGTTGGGCTCGGTCGTAGGCGCAGTGTGGACTCGTGGTCTCTGACACACTCGGGTCAGTCGATGGCGCACGTATTGCATTTGCCGAGATCCCGGTGGTCCTGAAACTCGAGCACAGCCGCATGGAGGTGAGCGATCCGCATTGACAGGCATCACGGCTGCAGACGCCGTCAGGTTCGCTCGCAAGAACCACTACAGATCGACACACGCTATGGTCAGCGCGTCGCAGCTCTACTTCGAGGTTGTCCTTCTCGGCACACAGGATGATGCCGATCGACGGCGCATCGTCGGGCGCGCGCTCTTTCTCGTTGAGCAAATTCAGGTAGAAGTCCATCTTGCCGGCGTACGCGGGTTCGAACTTGCCTACCTTTAGTTCGACGGCCACCAGCGCCTTCAGGAAGCGGTGATAGAAGAGCAGGTCGATGAAGTATTCGTTGCGCCCGAGCGTGACGCGGTGCTGCCGCCCGATGAAGCAAAAGCCGTAGCCCAGCTCCAGAATGAAGTCGCGCAGTCTGTCGATCAATCGATCTTCGAGTTCGCGCTCCTTGACTTGTTGCCGGATGCCCAGGAACTCCAGGTTGTAGCTGCCCTTCAGCGCTTCCTCGGCCTGCTCTGCCAGGTGTTCCGGCAGCGCACTCGGGAAGTTGTGGCTTTTGCCTTCGGCCAGGGACCGCTCGTGGGCCTGCGCCTTGATCTGGTTCAGCAGCACGTTGCGGCTCCAGCCGAAGCGAGCCGTGGCTTGCAGGTAGTACAGGCGTTGCGCGGGCTGCGCGATCTTGGCCAGCAGGTTGACGTGATGACCCCACGGTATGGCGATGACCATTTCCCTCACAGCCTGTGCGAGTTTTACCGAGGGGGCTGCAGGCAGGCCCATCGCAGCCTTGGCGAGCGGGGCGGTTTCTCTCACAAGCTGTGAGAGAAAGTCCGGCGCGGTGTAGGTCTCGTGCACCTGGCGCATGCGCCACAGGTTGATGGCCGAGAAACCGGTCGTGCCGGGGCAGGCTCGCTTCAGGTCACTGGCCAGTTGCTCGACCACCCCGTCGCCCCAGCCTTGGATGGCCTGCTTCTGGCGAATCGCTGCACCGATGTCCCAATACAAGCCCACGAGTTCAGAGTTGACGGCGCGCGCCGCCGTGAGTTGTGCCGACGCGATGCGCGTCTTGAGGTCGGCCACGAAAGCGGCATAGTCGAAAGTCATGGTGCTGCTCGTTCGCGTGGGTGGCAATGTAAGCCGGTCAAGCATTGCTGCTGTGATCAGCGAGTCGCACGCGGAATCGCCGCGTCCAGGAAGTCCCAGCAACCCCTGGTTGCTGGGTTCACCGGCCTCAGGTGATCACGGTCGGCGCAGCGCGCCCGGTGCGCGCGCGGATGCCCGCGAGCGTGTCGGCCAGCGCGATCAGCCCGACCAGCGCCTGCTGCGTCGGGGTCGCATGGCGCGCCGGGTCGGGCTCGAAACGCTCGAGGTAGACGCGCAGGGTCGCGCCCTCGGTGCCGGTGCCCGACAGGCGGAACACGATGCGCGAGCCGTCGACCAGCCCGATGCGGATGCCCTGCGCCGTGCTGACAGAACCGTCGACCGGGTCGGTGTAGGCGAAGTCGTCGGCGCTGGCGATCGTTGCGCCGGCGATGGCCTGCCCCGGCAGCGTCGGCAGCGACGCGCGCAGCTGCGCGATCAGCGCGTTCGCCGCAGCGCTGTCCACGCCTTCGTAGTCGTGGCGCGAGTAGTAGTTGCGGCCGAAGGTCGTCCAGTGATCGCGCAGGATCTGTTCGACCGAAACGCCGCGCACCGCGAGGATGTCGAGCCAGAACAGCACGGCCCAGACGCCGTCCTTTTCGCGCACGTGATCGGAGCCGGTGCCGGCGCTCTCTTCGCCGCACAGCGTGACCGCGCCGGCGTCGAGCAGGTTGCCGAAGAACTTCCAGCCGGTCGGCGTCTCGAAGCATGGGATGCCGAGCTGCTCGGCGACGCGATCGACCGCGGCGCTGGTCGGCATCGAGCGCGCCACGCCCTTCAGCCCGGCCGCGTAGCCGGGCACGAGATGCGCGTTCGCGGCCAACACCGCGAGGCTGTCGCTGGGCGTGACGACGAAGCGCTTGCCGACGATCATGTTGCGGTCGCCGTCGCCGTCGCTCGCGGCGCCGAAGTCGGGCGCATCGTCCGCAAACATCCGTGCGATCAGGTCTTCGGCATACGTTGGGTTCGGGTCCGGGTGCCCACCGCCGAAGTCGGGCAAGGGCACGCCGTTCATCACGCTGGCGGCCGGCGCGCCCAGGCGTTTGACGAAGATCTCGTGCGCGTAGGGGCCGGTGACGGCGTGCATCGCGTCGAAGCACATTCGGAACGTGCCCGAGCGCAGCAGCGCGCCGATGCGCTCGAAGTCGAACAGGGTGGCGAGCAGGTCGGCGTGATCGGCAACCGGGTCGATGACCTCGACCACCATGCCGGCGAGCATCGTCTCGCCCTGCCGCGCGAGGTCCACGTCGGGTGCGTCCAGCGTCAGGTAGCGCGTGATGCGCTGCGTGTTCGCGTAGATGGCCTCGGTGATCTTCTCGGGCGCCGGGCCGCCGTTGGCGATGTTGTACTTGATGCCGAAGTCGCCGTCGGGCCCGCCCGGGTTGTGGCTGGCCGACAGGATGATGCCGCCGAAGGCACGGTGCTTGCGGATCACGCAACTCGCCGCCGGCGTCGACAAGATACCGTGCTGGCCGACCAGCACGCGGCCGAAGCCGTTCGCCGCGGCGATGCGCAGGATGGTCTGGATCGCGACGTCGTTGTAGAAGCGGCCGTCGCCGCCGAGCACCAGCGTCTGGCCCGCAAAGCCCTCGAGCGAATCGACGATCGCCTGGACGAAGTTCTCGAGGTAGCCGGGTTGCTGGAACACCGTGACCTTCTTGCGCAGGCCGGAGGTGCCGGGTCGCTGGCCGGCGACGGGGGTGGTGGGAACGGTCCGGGCGGCAGATGTCATGCGAACTCCGTGGGGCGTCAGAAGGTCGGTGGCTGACGGGACTCGATAATAGGCAAGCGGCGCTTCGAGCCGTGCGACGGCGCGCAAAGCCGTGGAGACTGGCGATGTTGATGATCTGCGGAGAGGCCCTGCTCGACGTGTTCCAGGGCGAGCCGACGCGCACCGGCATGGCGCTGGACGCGAACGTCGGCGGCTCGCCCTTCAACCTCGCGGTCGGGCTGGCGCGGCTCGGCCAGCCGGCGGCGTTCTTCGGCGCGATCTCGACCGGCTTCGCCGGCGAGCGGCTGATGCGCGCGCTCGTGGCCGAGGGCGTCGACACGCGCGCAGTCGCGCGCACGCAGGCGCCGACCACGCTGAGCCTGGTCGGCCTGGACGCGCAGGGCGTGCCCTCGTATGCGTTCTACGGCGAGGGCTGCGCCGACCGGCTGGTGCACGCCGCCGACCTGCAGCGCGTGCCGACCGCGCTGACCCTGGTGAACCTCGGTTCGTACGCGACGGTCGTCGAGCCGGTCGCGTCGACCCAGCGCGCGCTGGTGCAGCGCGAGCGCGCGCGCGGTGCCGCGGGCGCGCTGATCGCCTACGACCCGAACGTCCGCCTGAACGTCGAGCCCGATCTGGCGCGCTGGCGGGCGCAGCTGGACTGGATGCTGCCGCGCACCGACCTGCTCAAGATCAGCGACGAAGACCTCGGCCTGCTGTTGCCCGGCACCACGATCGACGCCTTCGCCGCGCGGGCACTGGCCGCCGGTGTCCGGCTCGTCGCGGTGACGCGCGGCGCGCAGGGCGCGGTCGGCTGGAACGCGCAGGGCCGGGTCGCGATGGCCCCGGTGCCGGTGCAGGTGGTCGACACGGTCGGCGCCGGCGACACCTTCCAGGCGGCGCTGATCTGCTGGCTCGCCGAGCACGAGGCGCTGACGCCGGCCGCGGCGGGCGCGCTGACACCGGCGGCGTTGAGCGCGGCGCTGGGGTTCGCGGCGCGCGCCGCCGCGATCACCTGCTCGCGCCGCGGCGCCGACATGCCGCGCCGCGCCGAACTGAACTGAGCGCGCCGCTCACGGCGGGCGCCTGAACCAGAGATCGGCGACCACCGGCCGGTGCTCCGAGGGTGCGCCGTCGCCGACCTCGCAGGCGGCCACGCCGATGCCGGCGCTGACGAGGATGTGGTCGATGCGCAGGAACGGCAGGCCCAGGCGCAGCGCCTGACCGTAGCTGTAGCCGTAGCCGCGGCCGGCGCTCGCGAACGCGTCGCGCAGCCCGGTGGCGAGCAGCGTGCGCACCACCGGCGATGGCTGCGGCGCGTTCAGGTCGCCGCCGATCACCAGCGGACGCGGGCCAGCGGCGAAGGCGCCCGCGAGCACACGGGCCTGGTCGAGCCGGTCTTCGTAGTTGCGGCGCCATTCGGCGATGCCGTCGACGCCTTCGCGGCGCGCCGCGTTCAGCCCGCTGCGCGGCGATTCAAAGTGCACCGTGACGAGCGTCAGCTCGACGCCGCGCACGTCGACGCTGCAGCGCAGGTAGCCGACATCCTCGCCGCGCACCGGCAGCCGCCCCGGCGCGCAGTCGCGCAGCGGGAAGCGGCTCGCGATCAGGTACTGGCCGACGCGGTGCAGCGCGCGCCCGGCGAACAGCAGCGCCTCCGGCGTCTGCGGGCCGGGCGCGCTGGATGACATGCCCTGCGCATCCTGGACCAGCACGATGTCGGGATCGTGTCGCGCGATCTCGCGCGCGAGCTCGGCCAGGCCGCCCGCGCGCTGCGCCGCCTTCGCCCCCTTGATGTTGTAGGTCATCACGCGGAACGGGCTCGCGCCGGGCTCGGCACGGTTCCACACCAGCCCCATCGTCAGGGTCGCGGCCAGCGCCAGCGTGGCCGCACTCGCCAGCACCCAGCGCCAGCCGAGCCGGCACGACACGAGCAGCGCGGCCGCCACCGGCGCCAGCAGCATCGGGTACGGCAGGTAGCGCGTCAGCTCCAGCCACCACGGGCTCACCGGGCTGGCACGCTGCGCCAGCGTCAGCAGCACGAGCGCGGCGAGCACGAAGGCGACGCCAAGGCGCGCCGCCGGGCGATGCCGGCCGGGGGTGATTCGGGTCAAGGGAACGCAGCGCGGATGGTGGGAGGCCGGCGCAGCTTACCCGAGCGCGCCGCGGCGAAGCCTTCGCGGATACTCGCGGCCATGTCTGCGCTGGTGTTCTTCAAGCTGCTCGCGATCTTCGTCGTCGTCGCGATCGGATGGATCGTCGGCAAGCTGCGCTGGCTCGGCGCCGCCGACAGCAATGTCGACCCGGCGCGCGTCCTCGCAAACGCGGCCTACTACATCTTCGTGCCGGCGCTGCTGTTCCGCACCACCGCGCGCATCGACTTCAGCACCATGCCCTGGGGCACGCTGGTCGCGGTGTTCGTACCGCTGCTGTTGATGCTGCTCGCGGTGTACTTCTGGCAAAGGCGCGCCAACCGCGACGGCCGGTTGCCGGTCGCGGCACCGAGCGTGCGCGCGATCAGCGCCGCGTTCGGCAACACCGTGCAGGTCGGCATCCCGATGGCAGCGGCACTGTTCGGCGAGGCAGGCCTCGCGATCCACCTGGCCATCGTCAGCCTGCACGCGCTGGTGCTGCTGACGCTGACCACCGCGCTGGTCGAGCTCGACCTCGCGCGCGCCCAGCAGCGCAGCGGCGCGGCGCAGGTGCATCTGGCCGCGACCCTGCTCGCGACGGCGCGCAACACCGTCATCCACCCGGTGGTGTTGCCGGTGCTGACCGGCCTGGCCTGGAACGCGCTCGACCTGCCGCTGCCGACCGTGGCCGACGAGATCCTGCAGACCCTGGGCCAGGCGGTAGTGCCGCTGTGCCTCGTGCTGATCGGGATGTCGCTCGCGTACTACGGCGTGCAGGGCGCGGCGAAGGCGGCGGTGTGGCTGTCAGTGTGCAAGCTGCTGGTGCTGCCGGCGCTGGTGCTGGCGATCGCCCACTGGGGCTTTCACCTGACGGGCCTGCCGCTCGCGGTGGTCGTGATGATGGCCGCGCTGCCGATCGGCAGCAACGCGCTGATCTTCGCGCAGCGCTACCGCACGCTCGAGGCCGAGACGACCGCCGCGACGGTGTTCTCGACGCTGGCCTTCGTGGTCGTCGCGCCGGCCTGGCTGGTGCTGCTGGGCTGGCTTCACTGAGCCGCGCGCCGTCTATCATTCAGCCCGCTCCCACGAAGAGCCTCGTCCCACTTTCCGGAACCACCATGAAACTTCGCGGCGCCACCCTCCCCACCCTTGCGGCCGCTGCACTGCTGGCTTGCAGCGGCGCGGCCCTCGCCGCGAAGACCCTGGTGTACTGCTCCGAAGGCAGCCCCGAGGGCTTCAACCCGCAGTACTACACGACCGGCACGACCTTCGACGCGGTCTCGGTGCCGATGTTCAACCGCCTGGTCGAGTTCGACCTCGGCACGACCAACGTGATCCCCGGCCTGGCCGAAAGCTGGAGCGCCGCACCCGACGGCCTGAGCTACACGTTCAAGCTGCGCAAGGGCGTGAAGTTCCACAGCTCCGCGAAGTTCACGCCGACGCGCGACTTCAACGCCGACGACGTGCTGTTCTCGTACAACCGCATGGCCGACCCTTCGATCCCGAAGACCACGCCGGGCACGACGTATGAGTATTTCGACGGCATGGAGATGAACAACATCGTTGCCCGTGTCGAGAAGGTCGACGCGATGACGGTGCGCTTCGTGCTGAAGAAACCCGAGGCGCCATTCATGGCCAACTTGGCGATGGACTTCGCGTCGATCCTCAGCGCCGAGTATTTCGACAGGATGAAGGCCACCGGTACGCCCGACGTGCCCGACCGCGAGCCGGTCGGCACCGGCCCGTTCAGCTTCGTCTCGTACCAGAAGGACGCGGTGATCCGCTACAAGGCCTTCGATGCGTACTGGGGCGGCCGCCCGAAGATCGACAACCTGGTGTTCGCGATCACCACCGATGCGTCGGTGCGCTACGCCAAGCTGAAGACCGGGGAGTGCCACGTGATGGCGTTCCCGAAGCCGGCCGACGTGGCGCTGATGAAGAGCGACCCGAACATCAGGCTGGTGCAGCAGAACGGCCTGAACGTGGGCTACATCGCGTTCAACGTCGAGAAGAAGCCCTTCGACAGCAAGCAGGTGCGCCAGGCGCTGAACATGGCCGTCAACAAGAGGGCCATCCTCGACGCCGTGTTTCAGGGCGCGGGCCAGGTCGCGAAGAACCCGATCCCGCCGACGCTGTGGAGCTACAACGACAGGGTGGTCGACTACCCCTACGACCCGGTGAAGGCGAAGGAACTGCTCGCCGCGGCGGGCTACGGAGGTGGCGCCGAAGTCGAGCTCTGGTATCTGCCCGTCACGCGCCCGTACAACCCGGACGGCAAGCGCATGGCCGAGCTGATCCAGTCCGACTGGGAGAAGATCGGCGTGAAGGCCAAGCTCGTCACGTTCGAGTGGGGCGAATACAAGAAGCGCAGCAAGGGCGGCGAACAGCAAGCCATGATGTTCGGCTGGTCGGGCGACAACGGCGACCCGGACAACTTCTTCGTGCCGCTGCTCGGCTGTTCGGGCGTGAAGGCCGGCAGCAACGTCGCGCGCTGGTGCAACAAGGACTTCGAAGACGCGATCCAGAAGGCCAAGGGCGTGACCAAGCAGGCGGATCGCGTCGCGCTTTACGAGAAGGCCCAGATCATCGCCAAGGAAGAAGCGCCGTGGATCACGATCGCCCATTCGGTGCGCTTCGACCCGGTGCGCAAGGAAGTGATCGGCTACAAGATGGACGCCACCGCGCACCACTACTTCAACAAGGTCGACCTGACCGGGCAGTGACGGACCTTGGTGCGGCGGTCAACGCGGGTTCGGCTGATGACGTCGGCGAGCCACTGCGCCCACGATGCCGAGGCCTGCGACGAGCAACGCCCAGGTCTGCGGCTCGGGCACGGCCGCGACCGCGTCTCCGCTGAGCGAGAACGCCGCGTTGAACGGCCCCTGTTGCGTGATGTCGGTGCCGATGCGAAGCCAGTCCGGCGCCAGGTTCTCGTTGCGGACCCAGCTTTGCAGGTCGGGCGTGAACGGCCCGGTCCCGCCGACGATCGGCTTCGGCGCCGACAACCAGAAGAACTCGCCCCCCGCGACTTGGACCTGCGGGATAAAGAAGTAGTGGTCGGCCGGCAGCAGCAGCGCGGCGCTCAGGTCGACATCGAACCGCACCTCGGTGCCGGTCACCGGCCCCTCGCCGCCGGTGACCTGATTCGGAATCTTGTTGATCCCGTTGAGCACCGAATTCGCCGCCGTGAACGACGCATTGAGCACGGAGGCCGAGAAGCTGAGCTGCGCGGCGGCACTGGAGCGCGTGTCGAACGCGACGTCCGACGGCGAGTTGACGCGTGTCGGCACGTTGCCGCTCGGCGGGTTGGTCGAATCCTTCGGGAATACGCGGTAGATTTCGATGGTCACCGACTGAACGTCGCTCGGCACGACGCCGCGCGACAGCAAGCCGGTGAAAGACGCGTGGTTCAGGCTGGTCGCGGCACCCAGGATGAAGTCGTCGGCCGCCTCGATCTCGATCTTGCCGAGACTGCCCGGGCGCGACGCAACCGCGATCTTGCCATCGGTGTCGCCGGTGCTGAACGTGAAGGACCCGGCCCACACGGAGCTTCCGGCCAGGGTCATTGCGGCGACTGCCGCGGCGGACAAGGACAGGGAATGCACGGGATTCATCAACGCCTCCTCGGGTCAACAGTGGGTGACTACCGTACGGCCAACGGCTGGTCCATGCCATCCCTAGTCTCGCGCCGCCTGCCGGCCGACCGGCCGGCGATCTGAACATCGGCCATGTTCAGCTTCATTCTCAAGCGCCTCGGCCTCGTGCTGCCCACCTTCCTGGGCATCACGCTGCTGGTGTTCGCGTTGATCCGGCTGCTGCCCGGCGACCCGGTCGAAGCACTGTCGGGCGAGCGCGGCATGACGACCGAGCGCTACCAGCGCCTGCTGCACGAATTCGGCCTGGACCGGCCGCTGCCGGTGCAGTACGCCGACTATGTCTGGAAGGCGCTGCACGGCGACCTCGGGGCCTCGACCATCACCCATGAGCCGGTCTTCGCCGAGTTCATTGCACGCTTCCCGGCCACCATCGAACTCTCGATCTGCGCGATGGCGCTCGCGCTCGTCATCGGCATCCCGGCCGGCATCCTGGCCGCGACAAAGCGCAACACGGTCTGGGACTATTCGGTGATGGGCGCGTCGCTGACCGGCTTCTCGATGCCGATCTTCTGGTGGGGTCTGCTACTGATCCTGACCTTTTCGGTGGGGTTGGGCTGGACACCGGTGTCGGGCCGCATCGCGATCCAGTTCGACGTGGCGCCCGTCACCGGCTTCATGCTGGTCGACGCGCTGATCGCGCCCGACAAGGGCGCGTTTCGCAGCGCGCTCTCGCACCTCGTGCTGCCGGCGATCGCACTCGGCACGATCCCGCTCGCGGTGATCGCGCGCATGACGCGATCGAGCATGCTCGAAGTGCTGCGCGAAGACTATGTGCGCACGGCACGTGCGAAAGGCGCGTCGACGTTTCGCGTCGTCGCCGTCCACGCGCTGCGCAATGCGCTGATCCCGGTCGTCACGACCATCGGCCTGCAGGTCGGCACGCTGCTGGCCGGCGCCATCCTGACCGAGACGATCTTTTCCTGGCCCGGCATCGGCAAGTGGCTGGTCGAGGCGATCCACCGGCGCGACTACCCTGCGGTGCAGGGCGGCATCCTGATGTCGGCGAGCGTGATCATCGGCGTGAACCTGCTCGTCGACCTGCTCTACGGCGTGATCAACCCGCGCATCCGCCATCACTAGGATGAACCTCGCGACAACCCACGGATTCGGCCGCAGGGCGACGGCTTGCGGCCCGTTGCTGCCGATCGTGAACTTGCGCTTTCGGACGTTGGCGCGGGATCAGGCCGCCGGGGCGCTCTGCTCCGCTCATGTCCCCCGGCGCCGGCCTACGGCCGACACCTCCTCCTTGACTTCGCTGCGCAGAGCGCCCCACCGGCCTGATCCGGCAGCGTCGGCGCGGTTCCACGCCCGCACATCGCCGATGCCGGAGGCCAAGGATGTCGGGTGGCCGACGCAGCGAAGTCAAGGAGGAGGGTCGGGCGCAGCCCGGCCCGGGGGACATGAGCGGAGTCGGCCACCCGGCAGCCTTGGCACGCTCCGACGCGCAACACGAACGGCAGCATCGGGCCGCACGCGGACTCCCGCGCCCCGCCAATTGCCTCATGCGTCGCGGGTCGCGCCGAGCGCGGTGGGGCAACCGACATGAGCGCGATCCTCGAAGAACACCTCCCGTCGCCCCTGGCAGAACTGTGGCGCGACTTCCGCCGCAACCGCGGCGCGATCATCGGCCTGGCGGTCATCGTCATGTTGGTGCTGGCCGCGCTGCTCGCCGACGTGATCGCGCCGTATTCGCCGAAGGAGCAGTTCACCGATGCGGTGCTCAAAGCCCCGTCGCTGCAACCGATCGGCGGCCACGTCTTCCTGCTCGGCACCGACCCGGTCGGGCGTGACCTGTTGTCGCGGCTGATCCACGGCACGCGGCTGTCGCTGCTGATCGGGCTCGTGTCGGTCGCGCTGTCGCTCGGCGGCGGCGTGCTGCTCGGGCTGGTCGCGGGTTTCTTCCGCGGCGCCGGCGAGTTCACGATCATGCGGCTGACGGACATCATGCTCGCGCTGCCGAGCCTGCTGCTCGCGGTCGCGGTCGTCGCGATCCTCGGGCCGGGCCTCAACAACGCGATGGTCGCGATCGCGATCGTGATGCTGCCGCACTTCGTGCGCCTGACGCGCGCCGCGGTGATCGGCGAGATGGGCAAGGACTATGTGGCCGCGTCGCGCATCGCCGGCGCCGGCACCTTGCGGCTGATGTTCGACACGGTGCTGCCGAACTGCGCCGCGCCGCTGATCGTGCAGGCCACGCTCGGCTGCTCGACCGCGATCCTCGACGCCGCCGCGCTCGGCTTCCTCGGCCTGGGCGCGCAGCCGCCGACGCCCGAATGGGGCTCGATGCTGGCGAGCGCGCTCGAGTTCATCCAGAGCGCCTGGTGGGTCGTGACCTTGCCGGGCCTCGCGATCCTGGTCTCGGTGCTGGCTTTCAACCTGATGGGCGACGGGCTGCGCGATGCGCTTGACCCGCGTCTGAAACGCTGACATGGCCTTGCTCGAAGTCCAGGACCTCGGCGTCGACTTCGGCGCGCACCACGCGGTCGACAAGCTCAGCCTGCATGTCGACGCCGGCGAGGTGCTCGGCATCGTCGGCGAATCGGGTTCGGGCAAGAGCGTGACCGCGCTCGCGCTGATGGGGCTGATCGACGCGCCCGGCCGCGTCCACGCGCAGCGCCTGATGTTCGACGGCCGCGACCTGCTCGCGATGCCGCTGAAGGAACGCCGCGGCCTGCTCGGCAAGGACATCGCGATGATCTTCCAGGACCCGGTGGCGAGCCTGAACCCGTGCTTCACGGTCGAGTTCCAGCTCGTCGAGACCCTGCGCATCCACGAAGGCGGCTCGCGCAAGGCGCTGCGAGCGCGCGCGCTGGAACTGCTGAAGCAGGTCGAGATCCCGGATGCCGAACGGCGCCTGTCGGCCTACCCGCACCAGCTGTCCGGCGGGATGAGCCAGCGCGTGATGGTCGCGATGGCGATCGCCTGCCACCCGCGCCTGCTGATCGCCGACGAGCCGACGACCGCGCTCGACGTGACGATCCAGGCGCAGATGCTAACGCTGTTGCTCAAGCTGCAGCGCAGCACCGGGATGGCGCTGGTGCTGATCACGCACGACCTCGGCGTCGTCGCCGAAGTCGCGCAGCGCGTACTCGTGATGTACGCCGGCCAGGTCGTCGAGACGGCGCGCGTGCCCGACCTCTTCGAGGCACCACGCCACCCGTACACCGAGGCGCTGCTGGCGGCGCTGCCTGAGCACAACGCGGGAGCGCGCCGGCTGCGTTCGATGGGCGGCATGGTGCCGGGCGCGTTCGACCGACCGAACGGTTGCCTGCTTGCGCCGCGCTGCGCCTACGTGCAGCCGCGCTGCCGCAGCGAGCGACCCGCGCTCGATGGCGACACGGGCGCGCAGGCGCGCTGCTTCTATCCGTTGACGCAGGTGGCCGCATGAGCGAGCCGATGGTGGTGCTGGAATCGCGGGCGCTCGCCAAGCACTACCCGGTCTCGACCGGCTTCCTGCAACCGAAGGCGCTCGCGCGCGCGCTCGACGGCGTGTCGTTCGAGCTCGCGGCCGGCACGACGCTCGCGGTCGTCGGCGAATCGGGCTGCGGCAAGAGCACGCTGGCGCGTCAGCTGACGATGATCGAGGCGCCGACCAGCGGCGCGCTGCTGCTGGCGAACGCGGATGTGACGCATGCCGACGCGGCGCTGAAGAAGCGGCTGCGTCAGCAGGTGCAGATGGTGTTCCAGAACCCGTTCGCGAGCCTGAACCCGCGCAAGAGGATCGTCCATGCGCTCGAGGAGCCGCTCGCGATCAACACCGACCTGAGCAGGGCGGCACGCGGCGAACGCGCCCGCGCGATGCTGGCGCGCGTCGGCCTGCGGCCCGAGCACGACGCGCGCTACCCGCACATGTTCTCGGGTGGCCAGCGCCAGCGCATCGCGATCGCACGCGCGCTGATGTTGCAGCCGAAGATCGTCGTGCTCGACGAGCCGGTGTCGGCGCTCGACGTGTCGATCCAGGCCCAGGTGCTGAACCTGCTGATGGACCTGCAGGACGAGACGCAGGTCGCCTACGTCTTCATCTCGCACAACCTCGCGGTCGTCGAGCTGATCGCCGACGAGGTGCTGGTGATGTACCTCGGCAAGGTCGTCGAGCAGGCGCGCAAGGCCGCGCTGTTCGCGACGCCGCGCCACCCCTACACGCGCGCGCTGCTGGCGAGCACGCCGCGCATAGCTGCCGGCGCGCGCCGGCAGCGCCAGGTGCCGAGCGGCGAGCCGCCGTCACCGTTGAACCCGCCGAGCGGCTGCGCGTTCCACCAGCGCTGCCCGTTTGCGGTCGCGCGTTGCCGGATCGAGGTGCCCGTGCTCGAAGACCTAGGCGGCGGGCAGCGCGTCGCCTGCCATCGCGTGCACGAGATCGGTTGACGCGCCGACGCGCGCGCGACGCTCAGCGCCGCAGCTTCGTCGCGCGCCACAGCGCACGCAGGCTGCGCGGTTCGGCGCGCGCGGCCGGGTGGGCCCGCGTCGCGAGCAGCGCCGAGGCGAGGTACAGGCCGTTGAGCAACCGGCTCGCGCGCTCGACGCTCATGCCCGGCCAGCGGCTGATGTCGCGCAGGGACACGGTCTCGCGGCGCAGCCGCTGCGCCGCCGAGCCGAGCGCGCCGCTGAGCGACACGCCCTCCGCCTCGGCGCTGCGCAGCGCCCGGTACGCCGCGGTGCCGGCGATCTCGGCGAGCAGGGTCGGCCGCGGCCCGTCGAGCGCCAGCGACCACAGCAGGGGCAGCAGCGGCCGGTAGTGCTGCGAGGCCGCGATGCGCTCGTGCATCCAGTGCCCCGGCGGGCGCACACCCGGCGGCTCGGCACTCAGCAGCGTCAGGCGCGTGAGCGACGCGCGCGAGGCCTGCGCCAGATCACGCGGCGAGTGGTACAGCATCTGGGTCGGGAACAAGGTCACCGGCCACACCAGGTCTTCGTACTGCAGGCACAGCAGCGCGGGTTCGTGGTGGCGCAGGCAGGCCGCGACGACCTCGAGCGGCTCGGCGCTGGCCGCGCCACTGTCGAGGCGGCGCAAATCGGTCAGCAGCGTGGTCGGCAACACGGTCGCGCCGCGCAGGTGGGCGAAGCCGCTGCCGCCGCTCTGCGACCGGACCCGCTCGAATTCGCTCACATGCCAGAGCGTGGACTCTTCGAAATCTCGCAAGCGCCCATCCTAGGGCCCTGCTGCATGCCCGACGTTCGCAGATGTAGCGGGTGCAAGAAACGGTTGCGCGCTCGGCCGGCGCCTGCAGGCCGATCGGCCCCGGGCCTACAAATCGGAACACCCCGCGCGGTGCGCCGGCGCTAAGCTTTGGTACAGGCACCCGCGCTGGGCGCCGCCCATTCCTTCGACCCTTGATGAACGACCGCCAGACCCCATCGTTTGCCGCCACCACCGGCCTCGCCGACCCGAGCCTGCCCGCGGGCACGCGCCTGGGCAGCTTCGAGTTGCAGCGGCCGCTCGCCCGCAGCGCGAGCGCCGTCGTCTACCTCGCCACCGACCACGGGCTGGCGCTCACGGTGGCAATCCAGGAATACCTGCCGGCGCGGCTGATGCAGCGCGACTCGGGGCTGCGGCTGCGCGCGACCGACCCGTGGCACGAGGACGTGATCGCGCGCGGCCTGCGCGCCTTCATCGACGAGGCGCGCCTGCTCGCGCACTGCGATCACCCGGCGCTGGTGCGCGTCAGCCAGCTCTTCGAGGTGAACGGCAGCGCCTACCGCGTGATGCCGTTCTACAGCGGCCGGCGCCTGCTCGACCTGCGCCGCACGATGCCCGAAGCGCCCGACGAGGCCTCGCTGCGCGCGCTGCTCGACGACCTGCTCGGCGCGCTCGAGGCGATCCACCGCGGCGGCCACGCACACGGCGGTGTGACGCCGGGCAACATCCTGTTGCTCGGCGACGACCGCCCGCTGCTGCTCGGGCCCGGCGCGGCCGCGCGCGAGATCGGCAGCGACCTGGTCGATTCGCTGATGGCCAGCCTGGAGACCCCGCTCGCGCCCGCCCCGGCCGACCTGACGCCGACCGGCTCGATCGCCGACCTGTACGCGCTCGCCGACGTCACGCGCTTCTGCATCACCGGCGTGCTGCCGGCGGCGGCCGGGCCGGGCGGCGGCCGCGAAACCCTGGCCGAGGTTATCGCGCGCAGCTTCGAGCCGGCGGCACGGCCGCGCTACAGCACCGAACTGTTGAGCACGCTCGACGCCGCGATGTCGCCGGTCGCCGAAGACTGGCCGCTCAGCGTGGCGCAGTTCCGCACCTGGCTCGCACGTGGCGCGCCGCGCGGGTTGCCGCGAACCGCGCAGCGCCGCGAGTCGCTGTTCGCGGCGGCGGCCGAGGCCCCGGCGCCACCCGCACAGCAACCGGCCGCGGCCCTTGCGCCCGAAGCGCCGCTGCGGGCGGCGCCCGATGCGAGCACGATCCGCACCCACGTGGAGCCGCCCACCGAGCCGATGACGACCGATCGCGCGCCCTGGCTGGCGCCGCCGGCGCGGGTCGTCGCCCGGCGCAAGCGGCGCGGCCACAAGCTCGCGATGGCGGGTGCGCTGGCCGGGCTCGCGGTCGTCGTGCTGGCGGTCGTCAGCGGCGCCTGGGACCAGGTGCCGGCGATCGCGTTCGACCACTTGCCGAAGCTCACGATCGACCGCCCCGTCGAAACGCCGGCACCGGTCGCGCCACCCGAGCCGATCGCGAAGGCGGCCGTGACCGCGCCGACGCCGG
>JANXZN010000365.1 GCA_025355545.1 Rhizobacter sp. | reverse complement strand
ACCGGCGGCGGCAAGAGCCTGTGCTACCAGGTGCCGGCGATCGCGCGGCATCGCGCCGAGCGCGGCGTCGCGGTCGTCGTGAGCCCGCTGATCGCGCTGATGCACGACCAGGTCGGCGCGCTCGAGGAAGCCGGCGTGCACGCGTCGTTCCTCAATTCGACCCTGACGCTCGACGAGGTGCAGCGCATCGAGCGCGAGATGATGAGCGGGCGCCTGGTGCTGCTCTACGTCGCGCCCGAACGCCTGACGACGCCGCGCATGCTGGCCCAGCTCGATTCGCTGAACGAACGCGGCCTGCTGAGCCTGTTCGCGATCGACGAGGCGCACTGCGTGAGCCAGTGGGGCCACGACTTCCGCGAGGACTACCTCGCGCTCAACGTGCTGCACGAGCGCTACCCCGGCGTGCCGCGCATCGCGCTGACCGCCACGGCCGACGACCTGACCCGCGCCGACATCATCGCGCGGCTGCAGCTCGAAGACGCGCGCATCTTCATCAGCAGCTTCGACCGGCCGAACATCCGCTACGCCGTGGTCGAGAAGATCGAGCCGCGCCAGCAGCTGCTGCGCTTCCTGCAGGACGAGCACGAGGGCGAGGCCGGCATCGTTTACTGCCAGTCGCGCAGGAAGGTCGACGAGACTGCCGCGTGGCTGAGCGGCGAGGGCATCACCGCGCTGCCGTATCACGCCGGCCTCGACGCCGACCTGCGGCGCCGCCACCAGGACCGCTTCCTGCGCGGCGACACGCCGCAGACCGCCGTCGTGATGGTCGCGACGATCGCGTTCGGCATGGGCATCGACAAGCCCGACGTGCGCTTCGTCGCGCACCTGGACCTGCCGAAGAACATCGAGGCCTACTACCAGGAGACTGGCCGCGCCGGCCGCGACGGCCAGCCGGCCGACGCGTGGATGGCCTACGGCCTGGCCGACGTCGTGAACCAGCGCCGCATGATCGACGAGAGCCCGGCGGCCGAGGAGTTCAAGCGCGGCCAGCGCAGCAAGCTCGATGCCCTGCTGTCGCTCGCCGAAGCGCACGACTGCCGGCGCGTGCGGCTGCTCGCCTACTTCGGCGAAGAGAGCTCGCCTTGCGCCGCCTACCAGAACGCCTGCGACAACTGCCTGCACCCGCCCGCCACCTGGGACGCGACCGACGCCGCGCGCAAGGCGCTCTCGTGCATCTACCGCTTCCACCAGAACCGGGGCCAGCGCTTCGGCGCCGGCCACCTGATCGACGTGCTGCGCGGCAAGGCGACCGAGAAGGTGGCGCAGTACGGGCATCAAAGCCTGTCGACCTTCGGCGTCGGCGCCGTCGTGAGCGAGGCGCAATGGCGTGTCGTGCTGCGCCAGCTGATAGCGCTCGGCTACCTGCGCACCGAGGGCGAATACAACACGCTGGAGCTGACCGCGACCGCGCGCGAGGTGCTGCGCGGCGACGTGCAGATGCTGCTGCGCCAGGCCAGCGACACGCCGAAGCGCAGCGGCCGCGCCGGCAAGACCACCAGGGCGCGCGGCAAGGACAAGCCGCCACGCGCCCCAGGGGCGCTGCTGCCGCTGGACGCCGCAGGCCTGGCGCGCTTCGAGGCGCTGAAGGCCTGGCGCGCCGAGGTCGCACGCGAGCACAACCTGCCGGCCTACATCGTGTTCCACGATGCGACCTTGGCCGAGATGGCGCAGGCGATGCCGGATTCGCTGGACGCGCTCGGGCAGGTCAGCGGCGTCGGCGCGAAGAAGCTCGAAGCCTACGGGCGCGAAATCCTGCGCGTGCTCGGCGCCTGAGCCGCAGGCGCCGGCCCTTGATCGCGTGCAAGAATCCGTCGCCATGCCGATCACTCGCAACGTTCCGGACGCGTCGAAGTTCAACACCGCGGTCGAGCTGCCGTTTCAGCTCCGTGTCGAAGACCTACGGTCCGCGATGCAGGACGTGTACGACTTCTTCTTCGACGTGAACATGCACCTGAGCGGCAAATACCTGGACCGACTCGATGACATGTTGCGCAAGGCCAATATGTCCGGAATGCTGTCCGACATGCTCACTGCCAGCCTGGCCAGGCACAGCCGCAGCCTAGTCGTCAACGGGTATCACAACGGGCATCCCGACCTGATCGTCAGAGGTCAGTATCCAAACAACCGCGAACGGGCCGGCGAACACGGTGTTGAGATCAAGACGACGCTGAAGTCGGGCGGCGCCGTCGATACTCACGGCGCTCGCAATCAATGGCTGTGCGTCTTCGTCTATTCGCTCGACGGCGAAACCGAGCCGGCAATCGATCGCCGGCCCATGTCTTTCACCGAGGTCTATTTGGGTCAGGTCGGGACGGATGACTTTCGGCACAATTCGCGCGGAGCCTTGGGCACCCGGACGGCAACCTTGCACGCCGCGGGCATTGCCAAGCTGCGAAGAAGCTGGGTCTACCTGGATCAATCGCCGTCGACGCGCAGGCCGGCCAAGCGCGGCAAGGCGCCGCAGGCCAGTTTGAAGTAGGCCCTGTCCCGCTCGATGCCGACACTCGAATAGCCGAGTGCCTCGGCCGCCGCGAGCGTGGAGCCCGACCCCGCGAAAGGGTCCAGCACCACACCCGTTCCAAGCGGCAGCACGCCGCGGACGACCTTGCGCAAGAACGCTTGCGGCTTGAGGCTGGGATGCTGGGCAATCTTGCGTTCGTTCGGCCGAGTCGGCGATGACTCGATCACGTCACCGAAGGGCTTGTCCGCGGAGACACGCCTGAATCCGCCGGTTCCCCACTTGCGAAGATTGTCCTGCACCCGCCCCTCGACGGGCTTGCGAAACGTCAGCCAAGGCTCCCACATCGAGCGCGGCATCACGCTCACGTCGCTGAACTCGACGTGAGCCGCCTTGGGCCGGTCGCCGCCGCGCATTGTCATCGTCAGGCGCACGAGTTCGCCCCTTCGTTCGAGCCCCGCGCGCGCCAAGGCGCCCGAGACGATGTACGACAAAAGCGGGTTGCTCGCCACAAGTACGTTGGCACCAGGTACCAGAACCCGCATCAGATGCCGCCCCCAGGCTAGAAAAAACCGATCCAGCGCCTCGAGATCGGATGGCCTGAGCACCGTGAAGCGCGGCAGCGGCGCTCTGGCAGCGCCGTCGAAACTGGGAGGAATCCGCCAGACGCCACCCCGACCCGCGCGCAATTTGTCTTGCTCCGAGTCCGAGTACTCGACCAGGCCATACGGTGGATCGGTCACGACCGCGTGGATCGAATTGTTCGGCTGAGCGGCGAGCCATGCGTTGCAGTCGCCAAGGATGATCGAGGCGCGGCCGTAGTCGAACCTTTGCTCGAAAGATCGGACCCCGCGTGCAACTTCAGGCGCAGGGCAGTCGAACCCTTGCAGGGCGTACTGGGCGCGGTCCATTCGCGCAAACAGTTCGGGCGTATTGAGCCGCAGGTACGATCGGATCGAGGAAGCCGGGACGTCGCCGATCATCGAGGTGACACCATTGGTGATCTCCTGAATGCTCGCGGCCTGCGGGCGCCCTTCGAGGACGCGGACGATGGCATCGCGAACTTCCCCCGGGCGGCGGCGCATGGCAACTCCAAGAATCTCGGACAAGAGTGAAGTATAGACGTCTGGACGTCTTTTGGATCCCTTGCCCCACGATTGAAATGCGCCACCGATGACGCGGCTTGCGCGCATCGATCAGCGAGGAGTTGAAGGTCCGGGCGCTGTCGGCAGCGCCAGCGCCGGATCGTTAGCCAGCGCCAGCACCTGCGACCCCAGGCGCACCAGCGCGCCGGTGCTCCACGGTGCGCCGGTGTAGACCTCGCTGCCGTCTTTCGCGCGGCGCCGCAGCGCGATCCAGCCCTGGTGTTCGCCGGTCTTGCCGACCAGCCACTCGCCGTCGCCCACCGGAACCCGCGCGAAGGCCGAGAGGCTCGCAATCGCGGCCGGCAGCGTCGCATCGGCCGATGCCAGGTCGTCGGGGCGCGGCTGCGGATAGACCGCCAGCAGCACCTGCTCACGCCGCGGCTGCGGTGCGGCGGCGGGCCTGGCCGGCGCCGCCGTGGGGCCGCCGGCGGGAGGGTTGCCGCGCTGGATCTCGAAGCAGCGATTGCCGTCCTGGAACATCTCGGCGCGAAAGCCCGTCTGCAGTTTTCTGCTCAGTTCCTTGCCGAGCAGCTCGCAGCCGCCGCCGGCGCTCGGCGCGGCGAGCTTGGCCCAGGCCTCGGGCGGGCCGGGCTGGTCGATGCGCTGCGCACCGTCGTTGAAGATGCGCCACGCGCGCCCGCCGACGGTCACGCCGACACCGCCGGGCTCGCGCCACGACGCGATGCCCTTGACCTCGGGCACGTTGACATCGTCGTTGGGTTGGATCTCGCCGCGCACCAGCTCGAACGCACCGGCGTCGGTCACGACCGAGCGGAACCGCATCTGGGCCAGCGGCAACTGGCCATCGCCGCCGAGCTCCCAGTTGATCGTGTACAGCGACACCGACGCCGGCCCGGTGAGCGGCCGCTCGAGCGCCAGCGCCATGTAGCGCGCGCGCGCATCGACCAGCACCAGCGGCCCGAAGTAGCGCGGCACCGACCAGGCGATGCGGCCCGCAGAGCAGCGATCGTCGATGAACGAGGCGGCGTAGAACGCGATGTCCGGGTCGTCGGCCGCGGGCACCGGCACGAACAGGCCGCGGCCCGCTTCGTTGGCGACGAACACGCTGCCGCGCAGCAGCTGGGCCGTGCCGGCCGGGCCGAGCACGTTGCAGTCGAGTTCCTTGCGCACCGGCCGGGCCATCAGCGCCGGGTCGACGGTGGCCGGGTCGGTGGTGCTGCGCCACAAGCCGCTGGTCAGCAGCGCGCGCAGGCTGCCGTTGACGACCGGCTCCGACGACGACATCGCGAACAGGCGCTTCGAATCGCCGACCGGCGGCAGGAAGTCGAGCGCGCCGCGCATGCCGCGCCGATCGAAGAACGCAGCGCCCTGCTTGGCCTCCTCGACCAGCGCCGCGGCGCGCAGCAGCACGCCGAGCTCGCGGCCGGCGGCGCCGGCCACCGGGTTGGTGTCGGAGCGGTCGCGGCGTTCGAGCAGTGTGCGCGCGGTCGAGAACCTCTCGACGCTGCGCATCACCGGGGTCTGGATCAGGATCGCGAACGCCGCATACGGCAGCAGCACGAAGGCGACGATCATGGCCGTCACGACGAGCCAGAAGTTGCGCTTGCCGACCGCCTCGGCCCGGTCGGTCTCGGCCTCGGCCTGGCGCGTCTGGGCCTGCGCGCGCTCCTTCTCGGCCAGGATGCGCCGGCTCTCGGCGGCGAACTCGCGCGCCTGCAGCTCGCGCTGCCGCTCGGCCTCGCGCTCGCGCTCGATCGACAGGCGCTCGCGCTCGGCGGCGTCGCGCCGGGCCTGCTCGTCGGCCTCGTGGCGCTCGCGCGAGGTCGCAATGAACCCGTCGACGACCGGCTCGACCTTCGCCAGGCGCTCGCCATCGCGGTACTGCAGCAGCACCCGAAACCAGCCTTCGCGCTCGGTGCGGCTCGCGAACACCGGCGCCAGCCCGGAGCCCTCGAAGCGCATCAGCTCCGAGGCCTCGAGCAACAGCTCCGGGTTCTCGTCGATCTTCCACAGCGCGCACTTGCGCAGCATCGCGACGAACTCGTCGAAGCGGTCGGCCTCGGCATCGACGAGCGCGCGAAAGTGCGCCCAGCCGCGGATGAACGATTCGTGCGAGACCTTCAAGGACACGCGCTCCGGGTTCTCCTTGTCCCAGAACATGTAGTTGACCGAATCGAGGTAGCCGTGGCCGAGCAGCTCGCGCAGCAGTTGCCGCGGCTGCGCGACGCCGGCAAAGAGCAGCGGGTCGTCGACATCGAAGCGCTGCTGCGAATACTGGCCGTTGTTCGGGTCCTTGAACGCGAGCTGGCGCAGCACCTGATCGATCAGCGCCTGCTGCGGCGGCGTTCGCTCGCGGTAGACCGCCTCGGCCCAGTTCTCGAGGCTGCTGCGAAGCGTGTTGACGGGCTCCTGCGCCGTGAGCCAGCCGGTCGCGCGCGCCGCGCGCGGATCGACGGCGCGCTCCAGATCGCTCCAGACGATCTGCGCCGGCAGCTGCAGCGCGGCGTCGCTCGCGTTGCGCGCACACGCAGCCTCCCAGATGCGCGCGAGCACGTGCTGCAGCAGCGGCAGGTGATCGGCGTCGCTGGTGATGCTCGCCACATCGGCGAGCAGCCGCCGGATCACCGGCTCGTCGAACCCGATGTCGTCGGGCAATCGGCTGCCGGCCGGCGCACCGCGGCGCTGCAGGCGCAGGAAGACCTTGGCCGGGCCGACGATCGCCTCGCGCAGCTCGGCGTCGTCGAGCCGGCGCACGAGGTAGGACGACTTGTTGATCGCGTCGGGCAGCTCGAGGAAGCCGGCGCAGTCGGCGAGGTGCTCGCTGCGCATCGTCAGGATCACGAAGCAGCGCGGGTTCGGATTGAAGAAGTGATCGATCACCGCCTCGATCAGGCTCCGCGCGTCGGCGCAGCCGCGGTTGTTCGGATGAAACAGCTCCTCGAACTGGTCGATCACGAACAGGAAGCGCGCGCCCTCGCGCGCCGGCCCGAGCGCCGGCAACTCGTCGAAGTAGTTGTCGACCAGGCGCGAGAAGCCCGCGCCCTGGCGAAACACCGCGGCGATCTCGGCGCGCCGCGCGGTGGCGGCGTCGCCTGCGTCGCCGGTCTCCTTCGACGCCGCGGGCGCCTCCAGCAACTGCGAGAACTTCCAGGCCAGGCGCGTGATCGGCGTCTGCGCGACCAGCGTCGTCGGCACTCCCGCAGCAGGCTGGACCGTCGTGCCGGGCGTGCAGACCACCGGAATCCAGTAGTCGCCGGCGTCCGGGATCGCGAAGCCGCGCAGATCGGGCACGACGCCGGCGCGGATCAGCGACGACTTGCCCGAGCCCGAGCCGCCGATCACCGCGACGAAGCGCGTCTCGCGCAGCCGCGCGATCACCTCGCGCACCTGGCGCCCGCGGCCGAGCAGCAGCGCGGCCTCGTGATCGAGGAAGGGCCGCAGCCCGGGGTAGGGTTCGGTGGGCAGCCGGAAGGCCGCCGCGGTCGAGAGTGTCGTGTCCATCGGAGCCTCGATCAGCGCTCGCTCGGGTTCAGCCGCCAGCGCTTGCGCACCAGCACGTTGTTCAGGAATACCTCGAGCGCGGGCGCGTCTTCCAGCAGCACGCTGGCGCTGCCGTCGGGGACGGCCAGGAAGCGCACGACGTTCCAGTTCGTGACCGACGTGGCCGCCGGTAGATCGTTCGGCCCGTCCATCAGGTAGGCGATCATCCCCGGCGCGTAGTTCGGGCCCGAGAGCTTGGGCTCGACCTTGCGGATCTGCGCCGCCAGCGAGTCGGGCGTCTTCGCGCCCCACAGCAGCACGACGCCGTCGGCGTCGTCGAGCATCGGGCGGTTGTCGATCTCGTTCATCGGCAGCCCGGTCGGGCGCAGGTAGAAGCGCGGCTCGATCTTGAGCACGGCGACGACGCGGTCCCAGCTTTCCACGATCTGCCGGCTCATCGAGTTCCAGTACTTGTTCTGCTCGGCGTTGTTCTCGATGTAGACGCGCACCAGCGACGCGTCTTCCGCCAGCGGCACCTCGCGCAGGGCCGCGGCGAGCGGGAACGCCGAGGCGACCTGCTCGGTCGCGAGCACCGCCTTGATGCGGTCGGCGAGGTGCTCGCGCACGTCGACGAAGCGGTTCCAGAACGCCTCGGCCACCACGGCGCGCTTGTTGCGCGCGTTGCTCGCGTAGATCTCGACCGGGCGGTCGCGCCTATCGTCGCGGAAGAATTTCAGCCAGACCTGGTCGCTGAACGGGCACAGGCGCTTCCAGTCCTCGCGTGCCATCAGCCTGTTCATCGCCGGCTCGGACATCGCGATCAGGTAGAGCCGGTCGCGGAAGCCCGCCGGGCCGTACAGGCTCGCGAAGTGTTCGAGCTCCTGGCGGCAGTAGCCCGACAGCAGGTAGCTGTCGTGCACGAACACGAACATCACAAACGAGTCCGCGATGTTCTTGCGCAGCTCGTCGCTGATCGAGCCGGTCGTGAGCGGATCGTCGCCGCTCAGGTGCGCCTGCGGCAGGCTCATGTGCAGGCGCGAACCGAGCGCGAGGTTGAGCTCGTCGGTGAAGCACGAGACGAACGAGTTCCAGGCCGCGTCGTCGTCCGACGCGTAGCTGATGAACGCGCTGTAGCGGTAGCTCGCGAAGAGCCGCTCGCTCATGGCTGCGCTCCGCCGGTCGCGCGTTCCAGGCGCGCCAGCACCGCGTCGAACGGGCGCTTGAGCACGCTGCGGCAGTACAGCGTCTCGGTGCTGGCGAAGTCACCGTTCTCGTAGAGCTTGTTCGCGGGCGCGCCGCCGCCGCAGAATGGGAAGTGCGCGCAGCCCGCCTCGCAGGCCTGCGTGCCGCGCAGGATCGCCTGCCAGGCGCGCACGAACGCGTCGCCGGCGGTGCTTTCGAGATAGCTCACCCGGTGCACGTTGCCGAAGACGAAGTCGTCGAACTCGGCCGAGCGCTGACCCAGCAGCTCGGGCGAGAAGGTGCCGAAGCCGCCGTCGTGCGCGACGCTGACGAGCCCGAACGGCAGCGTCTGCGCGTTGTCGGGCCAGCGCCGACCCTGCCACGCCTGGCCGGGCAGGCCCTGCGCGATCAGCTGCTGCGCGTGCGCGAACTCGCGGATCCGCAGCCGGCTGCCGGGGGCGCTCGTACGTTCGAGCAGCCGCGCGATGAACGCGGCGTGCGCCGTCTCGCGACCGGCCAGGCTCGAGCGCAGGTGCAGGCCTTCGGCCTCGTCGAAGTTGCAGCCGAGTTCGTGCACGCCCTCGGCCTCGAAGAAGTCGACGAAGGCATCGGGCTGCGCGAGCGTCGCCGCGGTGACGACCGCGATCGCATGAAACGCGATGCCGTGCGCGCGCAGCCGGCGCATGCCGCGCAGCACCTGCGCGTGCGTGCCGTGGCCCCGGCGCGTGCGACGGTGCGCGTCGTGCAGTTCGGCCGGGCCGTCGACGCTGACGCCGATGCGGATGCCGTGGCGCCGGATCATTTCGCAGCGCGCGTCGTCGATCAGCATGGCGTTGGTCTGGATCGAGTGCGACAGCGTGCAGCTCGCAGCGAGCACCTCGTGCAGCACCGCGATCGCGGCGTCGAAGTACGCGGCCGGCAGCGTGAGCGGCTCGCCGGCGTGCCAGACGATGCCGAGTTCGGCGCCGAGCAGGCCGTCGTCGCGCAGGCGCTCGGCGGCGCGGCGGATCGTCGCGAGGCCCATGCGCGCGGTCGAGCCGCGATCGGGCAGGTAGCAGTAGTCGCAATCGATGTTGCAGAACGGCGTGGGCTGCAGGATCAGCAGCCGGGTCCGCAGCGCGGGTGCGAAGTCGGCGGGGTCGAAGCGCGGCGCGGCGCGGCGCGGCAAACCCCGGGGCGGGTGGCGCGGCAGCCAACGCAGGAGCGCTTCCGCGGCCATCATCGGTTCAACCAGTTGCCCCAATTGCCCCAGTTGGGCCAATTGTTCCAGTTGTTCCAGTTGTTCCAGTTTGCCCAGGGCTGGGTCTGCGCGAGCCGCTCGGCATCGGTCTCGACAGCATCGCCGGCGGCTCGTATCGCGTCGCGCAGCGTCTGCACGCGCGCTTCGAGCGCCATGCGTTCGAGGCGCACGATCGCGCTCGCCTGCGAGGCCGCGCCCAGCAGCCCGACCGCGGCGATCCAGGCCAGCGCGTGGCGCCAGGTTCCGCGGGTGACCGCGCTGCCCGCTGTCGTGTGCTTCGTCATCGTGGGCCCCAACGAATGTGGCTTTTCGATGTTAGGCCGCCGGTATCGGCATTGGAAGGGTCGCCGCCTCCCTAGAAAGCAGGCTGACGCCGCGCCTCGATCACCCCGTCCGGTGCGCCGGGCCGTATCAGCAACGGATCATCAGGCAGACTTCCCGCGTGCAGCACATGAACCCCGAACCCGGCGACGACGCGCTGATGGCGGCCTACGCCGGCGGCGACGCGCGCGCGTTCGAGCGGCTCTACGCGCGTCACCATGCGGCGTTGTACCGTTTCATCCGGCGCCTGCTCGGCCCGGCGCTGAACGCGCAGACCGACGAGGTGTTCCAGGACACCTGGCTGCGCGTCGTGCAGTCGCGCGCGCGCTGGCAGCCGCAGGGCGCGAGCTTTCGCACCTGGCTGTTCACCTTGGCGCACCACCGCGTCGTCGACCAGTTGCGGCGCAGCGGCCGCGAGGTCTCGGTCGATGGGTTCGAGGGCGACGACGGCGCGCCCTGGGAACCCGCGGCCGATGCATCCGCCGCGTGGCAGCACTGGCCGGCGCCCGCGGCCGCCGCGTCGCACACCGAGGAGCTCGCGTTCTGGCGCCGCGCCGGCGCGAAGCTGCTCGGCTGCCTGGAGCAGCTGCCGATCCCGCAGCGCAGCGCCTTCCTGCTGCACCACGACGATGGCCTCACGCTCGACGAGGTCGCCTGCGCGCTCGGCGTCGGCTTCGAGACCGCGAAGACGCGGCTGCGCTACGCGATGAGCAAGCTGCGCACTTGCATGGGCGCCTATTTGGCACCGCTGGCAGCGGGCGGCGAATCGCGATGAGCGCGCACGACCCTCACGACGACGAACGCGACGCCTGGCTCGGCGCCGCGCTGCGCCACGCGCCCGACGCGCAGCTGGCGCCGCCAACGACGCTCAGCGACACGATCCTGCGCCAGGCACGCGCCGCGGTCCGGCAAGCGAAAGCATCCGACGCGAGCCGGCCGCGCAGCGCCTGGGCAGCGGCCTGGGAGTGGCTGGCGCGGCCACCGGTGGCGGCCGGCTTCGCCAGCCTGATGGTCGCGACGCTGGTCGGCCTGCTCTGGTGGGACCGGCCGATCGACGAAACGCTGGAGCGCGCACCGGCCGCGGGCGCGAACCACGCGACGCGCGACGCGCCGGCGCCCGCCGCGCCACCCGCCGCGGCAAGCAGCGAAGCAGTTGCGCCCGGCGCGCCCGCGGCGACGCGCGAGCGCGGCCTCGCGGCACCGAAGCCCGAGCTGTCACGCGCGCCGCGGGCACAGCCGCACCCGCCCGCGCAGGCGGTGGCCGAGGCGACGGCGCCCGCACCGGCCGCGCCCGCGGCACCATCACCGTTCCCGGACAGTCGTGTGCCCGCACCGCCCGACACCACCGCCGACACCGCCGCAGCCGAGCCACGCGACGCAGCGACCGCGGTGACCTCAGGCGCGCTCGCGCGCAGTGCCGCCAAGGCGGCCGCGCCGGCAGCCGCCGCTGCCCAGTTGCGCCGCGAAGACAGCGCCGAGCTCCGCCCCGCGGCGCTGGCCGAGCTGCTCGATTCGGTCGCCGCGCAGCCCGGGCGCTGGAGCTGGCAGCGCAGCGAGGCGCGCCAGCCGATGAACCCGGCGCTGCAGGGCTGGCTGCTGCAACTCGACCGCGCCACCGCGGGTCGCTGGCACGACCGCGCCGGGCCGCCGGCCGGTGCCGGCCTGCTGAACCTGTACCGCGACGGCGCGCCGGTGGCGACGCTGCGCCTCGGCGACGACACGATCTGGCTCGCGCCCGCGTCGCAGGCCGGCCTGCCGCGGGCCACCATCACGGGCTTGAAGCAGGCGCTCGACGACGCGACCCGTTGAGCGCGCCGGGTGGTGCCGGCCCGGCGCAAAGCGGCCGACCGTTATCATGATCGGTTTTGCGCGCACCACCGATGCCCGACCCCGCCGAATCCTCCGCCGCGAACGCGGGCCGCGTCCCGCCCGCGGAGATCGCGGCCGCGATTCGCGTCCCGTCCGTGGAGGTCGCGAACGCGATTCGCGTTCGCGGTGCGCGCACCCACAACCTGAAGAACATCGACCTCGACATCCCGCGCAACCAGTTGGTGGTGATCACCGGCCTGTCGGGTTCGGGCAAGAGCTCGCTCGCGTTCGACACGCTCTATGCCGAGGGCCAGCGCCGCTACGTCGAGAGCCTGTCGGCGTATGCGCGCCAGTTCCTGCAGCTGATGGACAAGCCCGACGTCGACGTGATCGAGGGCTTGAGCCCGGCGATCAGCATCGAGCAGAAGGCGACCTCGCACAACCCGCGCTCGACCGTGGGCACCGTCACCGAGATCCACGACTACCTGCGCCTGCTGTACGCGCGCGCCGGCACGCCGTATTGCCCCGGTCACCATCTGCCCTTGCAGGCGCAGAGCGTGAGCCAGATGGTCGACGCGGCGCTCGCGCTGCCGGAGGGCACGCGGCTGATGGTCGTGGCGCCGGTGGTGCGCGACCGCAAGGGCGAGTTCACCGAACTGTTCGCCGACATGCAGTCGCAGGGCTACGTGCGTTTCCGCGTCGACGGTGCCGCGTACGAAGCGGCCGAGGTGCCGAAGCTTCAGCGCGCCGAGAAGCACGACATCGACGTCGTGATCGACCGCGTCAAGGTTCAACCGGGTCTGCAGCAACGCCTGGCCGAGAGCTTCGAGGCCGCGCTGCGCATCGCCGACGGTCGCGCGATCGCGCTCGAGATGGACAGCGACAAGGCGCACCTGTTCTCCAGCAAGTTCGCCTGCCCGGTCTGCAGCTACTCGCTCGCCGAACTCGAGCCGAGGCTGTTTTCGTTCAACTCGCCGGTCGGTGCCTGCCCGACCTGTGACGGCCTGGGCCACACCACGGTGTTCGACGCCGAACGCGTCGTCGCGTTCCCGTCGCTGAGCCTGGCCAGCGGCGCGGTGAAGGGCTGGGACCGGCGCAACCCCTACACCTTCTCCCTGTTGGAGAGCGTCGCGCGCCACTACGGGTTCGACATCGACACCGCGTTCGAGCAGCTGCCGAAGAGCGCGCAGCAGGTGCTGCTGCAGGGCTCGGGCACGCAGGACATCGAGTTCGTCTACAGCGCCGAAGGCGATGGGCGAAGTCGTGGCAAGCAGCGCGTCGTCAAGCGCGCGCACCCGTTCGAGGGCATCCTGCCGAACCTGGAGCGGCGCTTCCGCGAGACCGATTCGGCCGCGGTGCGCGAAGACCTGATGCGCTACCAGAGTGCCAAGCCCTGCCCCGACTGCGAGGGCTCGCGGCTGCGGCGCGAAGCGCGCAACGTGTTCCTCGTCGACGTGGCGGGCGCCACGCGTGAACCCATCTTCCGCGTCGAGCACTTCACCTTGCGCGAGTGCCTTGCGTACTTCGAGTCGCTGAAGCTGCAGGGCGCGAAGGCCGAGATCGCCGACAAGGTGGTGCGCGAGATCCGCTCGCGGCTGAAGTTCCTCAACGACGTGGGGCTGAACTACCTGAGCCTGGACCGCAACGCCGATTCACTGTCGGGCGGCGAGTCGCAGCGCATTCGCCTCGCGTCGCAGATCGGCTCGGGCCTGACCGGCGTGATGTACGTGCTCGACGAGCCCAGCATCGGGCTGCACCAGCGCGACAACGAGCGCCTGATCGGCACCTTGCGGCACCTGCGCGACATCGGCAACAGCGTGCTCGTGGTCGAGCACGACGAGGACGCGATCCGCGCCGCCGATCACGTGATCGACATGGGCCCGGGCGCCGGCGTGCACGGCGGGCGCGTGATGGCGCAGGGCACGGCGGCCGACGTGGCGGCGAACCCGGATTCGCTGACCGGAAAGTACCTGTCGCGCGCGTTGCGGATCGAGGTGCCGCAGCGCCGGGTCGGCCGGCGCGGGCAGCCCTGGGAGGCCCACGGCGACACCGCCACCGAGCTGCGCATCGTCAACGCGCGCGGCAACAATCTGAAGAACGTGACGGTCGAACTCCCGGTGGGCCTGTTCACCTGCGTGACCGGCGTGTCCGGCTCGGGCAAGAGCACGCTGGTCAACGACACGCTGTACGCGACCGTCGCGCGCAAGCTCTACAACAGCCACGCCGAACCCGAGCCGGTCGATTCGATCGAGGGCCTGGACGCTTTCGACAAGGTCATCAACGTCGACCAGAGCCCGATCGGCCGCACGCCGCGCAGCAACCCGGCGACCTACACCGGCATGTTCACGCCGATCCGCGAGCTGTTCGCCGAGATGAACACCGCGAAGGAACGCGGCTACGGCCCGGGGCGCTTCAGCTTCAACGTCGCCGGCGGGCGCTGCGAGGCCTGCCAGGGCGACGGCGTGCTGAAGGTCGAGATGCACTTCCTGCCCGACGTGTACGTGCCCTGCGACGTCTGCCACGGCAAGCGCTACAACCGCGAAACGCTGGAGGTGCTCTACAAGGGCAAGAACATCACCGACGTGCTGAACCTGACCGTCGAGGACGCGCACGCCTACTTCAGTGCGGTGCCCAACATCGCGCGCAAGCTGCAGACGCTGCTCGATGTGGGGCTGGGCTACATCCGCCTCGGCCAGAGCGCGACCACGCTGAGCGGCGGCGAGGCGCAGCGCGTCAAGCTCGCGCTGGAGCTGAGCAAGCGCGACACCGGCCGCACGCTGTACATCCTCGACGAGCCGACCACGGGGCTGCACTTCGCCGACATCGACCTGCTGCTGCGCGTGCTGCACACCTTGCGCGACGCCGGCAACACGATCGTCGTGATCGAGCACAACCTGGACGTCATCAAGACCGCCGACTGGATCATCGACATGGGGCCGGAGGGCGGCGCCGGCGGCGGGATGGTCGTGGCGAGCGGCACGCCGGAGGAGGTGGCGCTGAATGCCGCGAGCTTCACGGGACGCTACCTGAAACCCTTGTTGACGGCGTGAAAATGCCCCGGCTCAGGCGCCGCGCGCAGCCCAGGCCGCCGTGATCTCGCGGTGCAGCGCCAGCCCTTCGAGCACCCGGTTGCGGGCGCCCGCATCGCTGATCTTCACGGTTTGCCGCTGTTGCTCGAGCATGGCCAGTTCGAGCTGGCGCGGCGCGCGCGCATCGCCCACGGCCTTCAGCACGCGCCAGGTCGCCATGCGCGCCATCAATGCTGCGTTCGCGCCGTCGAGCGCGCCGGCTTCGCCAAGGGCTGGCAACTCGGCTTCTATGAGGGCCAGCGCCGACGCCAGTTCGCCTTGCTGGCGCCAGGTGTCGGCTATCCGCAGGCGGCAGGCGCGCACATCGGCGTCGGCCGTGATGGCGGCATAGAGTTCGAGCGCGCGCTGCAGCGCTTCGCGAGCGGCGCCCGGGTCGCCGCCGCAGGCCAGCGCTTCAGCCCTCACCGCCAGGCATTCCGCCTGGTTGTTGCGCGAACCGATGCGCACGAAGACGGCTTCGGCCTCCTGCGTGAGCGCCAGCGCGAGGTCGGCGTCGCCCCGCGACAGCGCCAGCCGCGCGCGCAACATCGGCACGGTGCCCAGGATCACCGTCTGACCGATGTCCTGCGCGATCGCGACCGTCGCGTCGAGGTGATGCTCGGCAAGCCCGGCGTCCAGCATGTCGAGCGCCCAGCGCGCCAGGGACTCATGGCACGAGCACAACAGGCGTCGCAACTGGCGCTGCTCGGCGAGCCGCCGCGCTTCCAGCAACAGCGCCAGCGCGGCATCGAAGTCGAATTCGGACAAGTGCAGTTGGGCGGCGACCAGGCGCAGCAAAACCTCGTAGAGGTTGTCTTGCGGATGGGCCATCTGCTGCGCCGCGCGCGTCGCGAACGGCAACGCGATGTCGATGTGGTGGTGCGCCAGCGCCAGGTCGCCACGCTCGCGTGCGACCCACGACAACTCGGCATGCGCGAGCGCGGCGATGCCGGCAGCGCCCGCGCGCTCGGCCAGATCGGCCGCCTGTTGCGCCATCGTCCAGGCCGTGGCGCGATCGCCGAGCCGATCAGCGAGCAGCGCCTGGCTTATCGCAGCCGAGGCGCGCAGCGCGTCGTCGCCGAGCACGTCCGCCAGCCGGGCGGACTCGTCGGCCGCCGCGCGGTGCCGGGCCCGGTCGCCGAGCAGGTCGGCCACCTGGATTTGCTGCCGGACGACCGCCAGACGCCGGCGCGAATCGCCCAACTCCGGCATCGCGAGCATGCGCGTCGTGTAGGTCAGTGCGGCCTGGTTCGCAAAGCGGTTCACGGCGGTGAGGGCGGCCCGCTCGTACCAGTCGAGCGCGCGGGTCAGGTCACCGGCACGCTCGTAGTGCTCGGCGGTGACGGCCAGGTATTCGGCCTGCCGGTCGCCAACGCGCGCGGCCAGCCATGCGGCGGTGCGGGCATGGGCATCGCGCCGGTCGGCCTTCAGCACGGTGTCGTAGGTCACCTGGTGCAGCAGGTGGTGCTGGAAGCCTTCTTCGCGCGTGCCCTCGAAGCTGCTTTCGCTGCGCGCCTGCACCATCGCCTTGCGCTGCAAGGCCGGCAGGTTCGGCACGGCGTTCGGGTCGAGCGTGCGCAGCGCGTCGTCCCAGAACACCGGGCCGACGACGCTGGCGAGTTGCAGCGCACGCCGTTCCGGCGCGGCCAGCGCATCGAGCCGGGCCTGCAGCACGCCCGTCAACGTGCCGGGAATCTTCGCGGCACTGAGCCGCTCGGGCAGCACGCGCCAGGCTTCGTCCTCGACGACGATCACGGCGTCGTCGATGAGCATCTTCACCAGCTCCTCGGCATAGAACGGATTGCCTTCGGCCTGCGCTTCGATCAGCGCGCGCAAGGCCGCAGAGGCGGCCGACGCCTCGGGCAAGCGTTGCAGCAGCGCCGCTGTAAGCACCTGACGCTGCGTCGCGTCGAGCGCGGTCAAGGTGATGCAACCGTGACGCGCCGCGCCGTCGCCCCATGCGGGACGCCGTTCGTGCAGCTCGGGTCGCGCGGCCATCACCAGCGCCAGCGGCAACTCGGGCGCCTCGAGCAACTGCGCCAGCCAGTCGAGCGAGGCATCGTCGGCCCACTGCAAATCGTCCAGCAGCATCACCACCACCGGCGCGCCGTCGGCGGTGGACAGATGCTGCACATAGCGCGTGAAGGCGGCGAAGGCACGGTCGCGCAACAAGCGGGGTTCGTTCAACAGGCCGGCCAAACGCGGGCTGGCCGAGAAGTCCATGCCGATCAGTTGGCCCAGCAGCTCGGCCTGCAACTCGCCGTCGTCCCCCAGGTGCGGCGCCAGGCCTTCGACGAGCCGTTGCCGCGCCAGCTCGGCGCTGTCGCTGTCGGCAATCTGCAAGCGCCACGCCAGCACGTCGCGCAGCAGGCCGTAAGGCTGCAAGGTACTGCTGGGCTGGGATCGACCGAGCAACAGCCAGCAGGCCTGGCGGTGGGTATCGAGGTGGTGTTGCAGCTCCTGCATCAGGCGGCTCTTGCCCAGGCCGGCCTGCGCCAGCACCGTCACGGCATGCAGGCTGCGCTTGTGCACCGTGCCCTCGAAGGCCGTCACCAACTGCGCCAGTTCGGCGTCGCGCCCGACCAGTGGCGTCTCGGCGCCCTCGATGCCGCGCGTGGCGACGCGGAAGGCGCGCGGGCGGGCTCGCAGCACGAGGTAGGTGCGCAGCGGCTCGTCGTGGTCCTTCACCGTCAGCGGTGGTTGCGCTTCGACCTCGAACACGCCGCGCACATGACGCCAGGTATCCAGGCTGATACGCAGCGTGCCGGGCACAGCCGCCTGTTCCAGCCGCGCGGCGATGTTGACGGTGAAGCCGCGGATCGTGCCTTCTTCATCGACCCCGCCGCCGAGCAGCACCTGGCCGGTGTGTGCGCCGACGCGCACACCGAAGTCGGCTCGGCCATGCAGGCGCTGCACGCGCTCGGCCTGGCGCCGGGCCTCGGCCAGCAGGTCCAGGCCGGCCAGCACGGCGCGCTCGGCATCGTCTTCGCGCGCGGCTTCGCTGCCAAAGGCGGCCAGCAGGCTGTCGCCGGCGTACTGCAGGACCTTGCCGCCACGCTGCACCACGAGCGCGCTGAAGCGCTGCAGCGCGGAGTCCATGATGTCGTGAATGTCCTCGGGGTCGAGCGTGCTGCTCAGCGCGGTCGAGCCGACGACATCGAGGAACAGCACCGTCACCAGGCGCCGCTGCGGCGCGGCCGCCTGCTGCGCGGCGAGCTGGTGGCGCAGCGGCGCGAGCGCGGCATCGACAACAGCGTCGCCGAGCAGCGCACGCTGCGCTTCAAGCGCGGCGATCGCCTTGGCCATGGCACGGTGGGGCGCGTCCGGTTCGGTCATCCGCCATTCTCGTCGCCGCGCCCGGGGTCGAGCAAGTCGTGATCTTGTCGAAAGTCGCGAGCCTGGAACTCGACCGGTATTCGGAGTCAGCTTCGATACAGACATCTGTATGATTCCTGCATGAAAACCACGCTCAACATCAACGATGCGCTGCTGGCCAACGCCAAATCGCTCGCGGCGCAGCAACGCACGACGCTGACGCGCTTGATCGAGGAGGGGTTGCAGTTGCGCCTGAGGGCACAGCGCGAGGCCCCACGCCAGGCGGCCAAGTACCGACTACCTGTATTCAAGGGGCGCGGGGGGCTGGCCCCAGGCATCGACCCGCTCAGCAACAAATCGATGCTCGACGCCGCCGATGACGCCTGACGTCAACGTACTCGTCGCCGCGTTTCGCGCCGATCATCCGCACCACGGCACCGCTCGCGACTGGTTCAAGGCGACCCTCGCCGCCAGCGCTGCCGGCGGCCGGTTCACGCTCTTTCCAATGGTCGTCGCGAGTTTTCTGCGGTTGACCACGAGCCCGCGCATCTTCCCTGCACCCACACCGATCACCGCTGCCATCGCCTTCGCCGACGCCTTGATCGCCAGCCCCGGCGTTGAGCTCGCGGCGCTCGGCGGCGAGTGGCCCGTGATGCGCCAACTCTGCCTCGACAAGCAGCTTCGCGGCAACGCACTGCCAGACGCATGGCTCGCCGCCGCGGTCGTGCAACACGGCGAGCACCTCGCCACCTTCGATGCGGTTTTCAGGAAGCTGCTGCGCCGCAGCCAGCTGACGGTGTTGCGGCCGGCGTAGTGCGCAAGCCACTCACCGCCCCGACGCTTTCATCGCCGCCACGATCCGCACCGTCTCCACGCTCACAGTAGTCACGCGTTTCAGCAGTTCGATCACTTGCTCTTTGTGGTCGACAAATCGGTAGGTGTCGAACTTCTCGCGGATGGTCGGGTCCTTGGGCTTCTTCTCCTTGTACTGGTCGAGCACCCAGTCGATCGCGCAGCGGTTGCCGAGCAGGTAGGCCCAGGCTTCGCGCGGCACGCCGGTCAGCGTGGTCTCGCTGTCGATGGCGATGCGGCCGGTGTCTTTGTCTGACTTGAGGATGCACTTGGGTGACTGGCCGGCGGCGCGCACTTTCTCGTCGGGCACGTCGGTGCGCACGAGCGCGAAGGGCGCGACCTGCTCGTAGCCGATGTGCAGCGTCATCAGCGCCTCGCCCCACGCGGCCCATTGCCAGAAGGTGGTTTCACTGTCGCCGTAAAGCGGGATGCGCGGGAACTCGCGCTTCAGGTTCTGCTCATAGGTCTCGCGGTACTGCGGGTCGTGCAGCACGGCGTAGACGTAGTGGAAGATCGCTTGCTTCGTGATCGGCTGGGGCTTCTTGCCGCGACTGGGCTAGTAGTGCTTCTTGAACTCGCCGAGCGACCAGTCGGTGATGTTGTCGATGCGGGTGCCGGCTTCGTCGTAACGCGCGAGCGAATACATCTGGGTGTCGCCCATGAAGTGCCAGTCGCACAAGCGATCAGATGCCAACGTGCGGAAGGTTGAAGCAGGCCCCGGTGCGGAGATTGCGATACACGCATTCGCTAGTGTAGTGTTGCATTCTGTTTAGAACTTAAGCGGCTATTCGCTCGGATGACCTTCTGCAGGATGTCGGCAGCGCTCTTGGTCCAGATGAACGGTTTGGGCTTGGTGTTGTGATGAGCGACGTACTCATCAATGGCGGCGACCAACTCCGCCACGCTGGTGAACACGCCACGACGCAGCCGATTGACGGTGATGTCGCGGAAGAAGCGCTCGACCATGTTCAACCACGACGCCGA
>JANXZN010000352.1 GCA_025355545.1 Rhizobacter sp. | reverse complement strand
ACCGCCATCGATGAGTACATCGCCCATCACAACATCAAACCCCAGCCGTTCATCTGGACCAAGAGCGCCGCCGACATCCTGCAGAAGGTCATCCGCGCCAACAGCCGCTTAAGTTCTAAACAGAATGGAACACTACACTAGACGCGCAGCGTCACGCGAGTTCGAGACCCTCGATGTCGAAGGCATCGAAGCGCTGGTCGGCTGCCGATGCGGGCACCGCCGCGCGCCGCGGCGCGCCGGAATGGCGCAGCGGCCTGGGCGCCACCGGCGCGACGCGATCGTCGCGCAGCCAGACCGCCAGCCACTCGTGCAGTTGCGTGTCGCCGGGCAGGCCTTCGCGCACCTCGAGACCATGCACGAGGTCCCAGCTCAAATCGAACCAGCCCGGGCCTTTGACGAGCTCGGCTTGGTCGCCCGCCGGCAGCTCGTCCAGACTGCGGCGCCAGGCGGCGCTACGCGCTGCAGGTGCAGCGACGAGGCTGCGCAGATTGAAGTGGAAGTGGGCCATTTCTCTGTCTCCCTTCGATGCCATTCGATGCGACAGAGTGTTGGCGCCGGCGCGCACGCCGGCCATCCCCGCGAGGGCGGAAACGGGGCCGGAAAGCGGGGGCCCTCCACGCCTCCCCCGAGCGGGGGAGCCCGCGCAATCTCAGGCCGGGATCACGCTGACTCGGACGTCCATGCGCTGCTCGCCGCCGCCGAGGATGACGCCGCGCAGCGGCACCACGTCGGCGAAATCGGCGCCCCAGGTCAGCGTGATGTAGCGCTGGTCGGCGAGCTGGTTGTTGGTCGGGTCGAACTCGACCCAGCCGTGCTGCGGCGAGTACGCGGCGACCCACGCGTGCGACGCATCGGCGCCCATCAATCGAGGCCGACCCGGCGGCGGGTCGGTGAGCAGGTAGCCAGACACGTAGCGCGCCGGCAGGCCGTGGCCGCGCAGACAGGCGAGCATCAGGTGCGCGAAGTCCTGGCAGACGCCGCGCTTCTGGTACAGCACCTCGTCGACCGAGGTGGCGACGGTCGTCGCGCCGGGTTCAAACTCGAAATCGTCGTGGATGCGGCCCATCAGCTCGGTGACCGCCTCGAGCCATGGCCGGCCGCGCGCGAACGACGCGGCCGCGTACTGGCGCGCCCCTTCCGACAGCGGCACCAGCGGCGTCGGCTCGCTCATGCTGGCGGGGACGAGATCGTCCTGCTGCGGCTCGCGCCGGATCGCCTCGCGCACCGCTTCCCAGGCCAGCGGCGCTGCCACGGCTGCCGCCTGCGACTGCGACGAATCGGCCGCCGCGCCCTGCAGTTGCATTTGCTGTTGCGCGATCGGCGCTGGCACGGCGTCGAGCGCCGGCCGCTCGGTCACTTCGACCACGCACTCCATGCGCACGCGCAGCATGCGGTGTGCGCCGTGCAGGCCGAAATGCGTGACCATGTTGCCGAAGCTGTCGAGCTCGTCGCGGCGCTCGTCGGCCTTGGGCTCGATCTCCAGCGAGTACGCCAGCAGCCGCTGCCACGGCAGCAGTCGCGGCGTCAGCCGCGCGAGCTGCCACGATTGCGACACCGGCGCGGTGTACGCGTAGCGCGTTTCGTGCTGGACCGTGTATCGCTGAGTCATGACGACACCTCGGCCGACGAGTACATCGGCCGATCCCCCGGGGGGATGCGTGCCGGCTTGGGAGCGGCCCGGCGCTCGGCCCGCGCCAACGCCATCGACGCGCGACGCTTCATCACGCCACCAGCGACAGCACGCTGCGCGAAGCGGCGTGCGAGAAGAACTTCAGGGTCAGCTCGTCGGAGACGGCGCCGGCGCACTTGCGCAACTGGTCGAGCAGTTGCGCGAGCGTCTCGCTCTGCGGCCGCAGATCGGCCGGCGCGAGCTCGCGCAGCGCGGCCTGAGCCGGCGCGAGCACGTCGCTGGCGAAGCGGCCGTGGCTCTGCTCGAGCTTCGCGATGTACTCGGCCAGGCCCTTGATCTGGAACGCGACCGAGCGCGGATTCGTCGCGTCGCGCAGCAGCATGTCGAGCACCGGCAGCCACTCGGGCGCGACCAGGTAGCGCGAGCGGAAGGTGCCGGTCGAATCGGTCAGCTCGAGCAGCCAGTCCAGCCCGTGATCGGCGCCGTCGGTGGTCGCGACCTGCAGGCTCGCGCACAGGTGCGACAGCCGTTCGATGCGCCGCCCGATCGACAGGAAGCGCCAACCCGCGCTGCGCGTCATGCCGTCGAGCACGTAGCCCGACAGGGTCATCATCGAGGTGACCGCGCGATCGAGCCAGCTCAGCGCCAGCGGCAGGCCGGCGCCACGCTGGAAGATCGGGTCGGCGGCAAGCTGATTCAGCGTGCGCCAGTTGTCGGCCGACATCCGGTCGCGCAGGTTGAACGCGGTGCGCTGCAGCTGGCGCAGCCGGTTCGCCAGCGCCTCCTCGGGGTGGGTCGCGGCGCGCAGCAGCGCGACGTTCGCATCGGCCAAGTCGTCGATCAGGCCGAGCCGGTGCGCGAGCACGATCGCCGGCGCGAGCCCGTCGACCGGTTCGTCCGCGTGGTCGAGCACGCCGGCGATCGCGACCCGCAGCGTGCGCACCGCGCTGTCGCAGCGCTCGCCGTAGCGGCCGTACCAGAACAGGTTCTCGGCCGCACGCGAGGCCAGGTTGACGCGCGCACCGACCAGGTCCTCGGGTCTGACCGTCGTCGACAGCAGCGAGAACGACGCATTGACCGGCGCGCCCGACAGCACCCAGGTGTCCTTCGACCGGCCGCCGCGCTGCATCGCGATCACGCGCGAGTCGCCGTCGACCGCGACGCGCGTCAGACCGCCCGGCATCACGCGGTAGCCGTTCGGCGTGGCGACCGCGAACACGCGCAGGCCGACCGCGCGCGGCGCGAGCGTGTCACGCGCCGCGCGCGGCGCGCGCCGGTCGGCCATGCCGCGCGCCGCGGAACCGGCGGCCTCGCGCTCCAGCACCGGCGCCTGCGACACGTGCACCCACTCCTGCGCGACAAAGCGTTGCGGCCGCGCGGCGACCTTGGCGCGCAGCAGGATGCGCTCGTCGTGCGTCAGGTCGGCGCCGAACAGCGCCGGATCGCGCACCGAGCGTTCGAGCGGCTTGATCAGCAGCTTGTCCAGGCGCTTCCAGGCATCGTCGAAGGCCGCCGGTTCGCCCAGCCACCAGGTCGCGATCGAGGGCAGGCGCAAGGGCTCGCCGAGCAGTTGCTCCGACAGCTTGGGCAGGTAGCCGAGCAGCGCGCCGGATTCGATCACGCCCGAGCCGAGCGCGTTGCCGACGAAGACGCTGCCGCGGCGCGCGCAGTCGGTCAGCCCGGCGACGCCGAGCGCGGAGTCGGAGCGCAGCTCGAGCGGGTCGCAGTAGTCGTCGTCCTGGCGGCGCAGGATCGCGTGCACGCGCTTCAGGCCCTCGACCGTCTTCATCCAGACGCAGCCGCTGCGCACGGTGAGGTCGCTGCCCTCGACGAGCGGGAAGCCAAGGTAGCGCGCCAGCAGCGCGTGCTCGAAGTAGGTCTCGTTGTACGGGCCGGGCGTCAGCAGCACGACCAGCGGTGGGCCTTCGCCGGCGGCGGGCCGCGGCGCCCAGTGCAGCAGCGAATCGCGCACGCCGGCGAAGAACGACGCGAGGTGCTGCACGTTCAGGTCCGCGAACATCTGCGGGAACACGCGCGCGACGACGAGCCGGTTCTCGAGCGCGTAGCCCGCGCCGGACGGCGCCTGCGTGCGGTCGCTGACGACCCACCAGCTGCCGTCGGGCGAGCGCGCGAGGTCGGCCGCGTACTGGAACAGGTGCACGCCGCCGGCCGGACGCACGCCCTTGACCGGGTGCAGGAAGCCGCTGTGCCCGAACACCACCGGCGCCGGGATCGCGCCGCTGCGCAGCAGCGCCTGCGCGCCGTAGATGTCGGCCAGCACGCGGTTCAGCAGCTCGGCACGCTGCGCGATGCCGGCCTCGATCGTCGCCCACTCGTCGGCCGACAGCAGCAGCGGCAGCGGGTCGACCTCCCACGGGCGATCGGCGCCCTTGGGATCGGCATAGACGTTGTAGGTGATGCCGTTCTCGCGGATCTCGCGCTCCATCAGCGACAGCGTGTCGCCGATCTCGGCACCCTCGCGCGCCGCCAGCGCGTGCAGGAAGGCGTCCCAGTGCGGGCGCGGCACGCCGCTGGACGCCAGCATCTCGTCGAAGCGGCTGTCGGGAACGGCGTAGGCGGCGAGCAGGTCTTTCAGCATCGGTCGTGTTCGATCGTCACGCTGGGCATTGTCGCCGCGGCCGTGCCGACCCGGCGACTCAGCCGGCCAGCGCGATCACCTCCTGGCTCAGGCGGTTGACGATCTCGTGGGCGCTGCGCAGCATGCTCTTCAACAGCGCGATCTTGATCTCGGGGTGGCTTGTGCCGAGGCGCTCCAGGCCGGCCGCGTCGAGGACCCGACACTGCACCGCGGTGACCGCGATCACGTCCACCGAGCGCAAGCCGCCGTTGATCATCGCGAGCTCGCCGAAGCTCAGGCCTGCCGACAGCGTCGACAGCCGCTTCGGCGCGCCGGCCACCGAAGGCATCGCCACCTTCACCTGACCGCTGGTGATCAGGTACAGCGCATGCGCCGCCTCCCCGTGGCTGACGATGTACTGCCCCGGCGCGTAGCGCCGCAGCGCCAGCAAGGGTTCAAGTGCGGCGATCTCGAGCGGATCGAGGTGGCGGCACAGGTCATTGGCTGCGAGTGGCACGGCGGGCGGCTGCCCGACCCGGGCCGAGGTGCCGAGCAGACCGTTCTCGCACCACTCGATCGCGGCGTCGAGATCGGGCAGGCACACGATCCGCCAATCGGTGCCGGCCGCCAGGCGTAGCTCGTCGAGCGAGCGCAGCAGCCGGCTGTGGCGCTCGCACGAGGCCAGCACGAGTTGCTGGCCGCGCGCCTGCATCGTCGCGATCAGGTCGTACAGGATGCGCACCGCCGGGCCGCCGACCGCGGTGACGCGCTTGAAGTCGAGCACCGCGGTGGCCAGCTCGACACCGCGCTCGACCATCGCGCTGACCACCGCCTCGATTGCGGGGAACAGCAAATCGCCTTGCAGTTCGTAGACGCGCACGCTGCGCCCCGCCTGGTGGATCAGGTCGCGTTCGGCCTGCGGCCGACGGCGCTTCGAGTTGACCTCGGCAACGCTGTACTGCGCCCGGAACACCGACCGCGAAGAGCGCGCGCTGCGCAGAAAATGCAGGTCCAGATCGCGCGACACGTCCTTGCAGACCTCCAGGCCGCGCACGCTGTTGCCGTGCGCGTCCAGCCGGGGCGAGAACACGCCGATGCCGAGCTGCCCCGGCAGCACCACGAGAATGCCCCCGCCGACGCCGCTCTTGGCCGGCATGCCGACGCGGAACACCCATTCGCCGGCGGCGTCGTACAGGCCGCAGGTCGTCATCACACTGAGCACGCGTTCCACGTGCACCGCATCGAGCGCGCATTCACCGGTGACCGGGTGCACGCCGCCGTTGGCCAGCGTCGCGGCGATCAGGCTCAGGCCGCGGCAGTCGACCGTGATCGAGCATTGCCGGAAATACAGGTCGAGGGCCGGCTCGGGATCATCGAGGATCTCGAAGTTGCGCAGCATGTGGCCGATCGCGCGGTTGCGGTGGCCGGTGCTGCGTTCCGACTCGAACACGTCGGCGTCGATCTCCAGAGAGCGGCCCGCGTACATCGAATAGACCGCGAGCAGCCGGGCCGCCTTGTCCTGCGGGGAGTGCCCCGAGACCATCGACGCGGCCGCGATCGCGCCGGCGTTGATCATCGGGTTCAACGGCCGGCCGGTGTCGGGCTCGAGACTGATCGAGTTGAACGCGTCGCCGGTTGGCTCGACGCCGATGCGGCGCATCACCTCGTCCAGACCATGGTCGCCGAGCGCGAGGCCGTAGGTCAGCGGCTTCGAGATCGACTGGATCGTGAAGCGCGTGCGCGCATCGCCGACCTCGTAGACGCGGCCGTCGGTGGTCGCGATGCAGATCGCGAACTTGTCCGGGTCGACCTTCGCGAGCTCGGGAATGTAGGTCGCGACCTCGCCGTCGCGCAGCCCCGCGTAGCGCGCGTGCAGTCCCTCGAGATAGCGCTGGATCGGCGATGACGCGCGGGCGGCCTGCGCTGCCGTGTCGCCGCGCTGCGTCGCGGCCGCGGCGGCCGCAAGCGGACCGGACCCCTTCACAGTTCAGGCCCGCCGCAGGTCGAGCGTGAACGGGAAGTTCGGATTGCGCTCTTCCTTCGGGGCCGCCAGGTAGCCCGGCGTGTGCCCGGTGCGGAAGAAGCGCGCGAGGCGCCGCGCCTCGGCCTCGTAGGCGTTGACCGGGAAGGTGTCGTAGCTGCGCCCGCCCGGGTGTGCGACGTGGTACTGGCAACCGCCCATCGAACGCTGCATCCAGGTGTCGACGAGGTCGAAGATCAGCGGTACATGCACGTCGATGCTCGGGTGCAGTGCCGACGGCGGATTCCAAGCGCGATAGCGCACCGCGCCGACGAACTCGCCGATCCGGCCGGTGGGCTGCAGCGGCACCGCGCGGCCGTTGCAGGTCAGCACGTGGCGGTCGCCGACCAGCCCGGTGACGTGGAGCTGGATGCGTTCGAGCGATGAATCGACGAAGCGCGCGGTGCCGCCCGGCGCGCCCTCCTCGCCCATCACGTGCCAGGGCTCGAGCGCCAGGCGCAACTCGACATCCACGCCCATCGCCGCGAAGTCGCCCAGGCGCGGGAAGCGGAACTCCAGGTGCGGCGCGAACCAGTCGAGCTCGATCGCGTAGCCGGCCGCGTTCAGTTCGGAGACGACGTCGCGCAGGTCCTGCCAGATGAAGTGCGGCAGCATGAAGCGGTCGTGCAGCTCGGTGCCCCAGCGCTTCAGCCGTTCGGGTCGATACGGATCCTGCCAGAAGCGCGCGACCAGCGCGCGCATCAGCAGCTGCTGCGTCAGGCTCATGCGCGCATGCGGCGGCATCTCGAACGCGCGCATCTCGAGCAGGCCCAGGCGCCCGGTCGGACCGTCGGGCGAGTACATCTTGTCGATGCAGAACTCGGCGCGGTGGGTGTTGCCCGTCACGTCGATCAGCAGGTTGCGCATCAGCCGGTCGACCAGCCACGGCGGCACCTGGCCGTTCTCGGCGGTGATGCGCTTGAGCTCGGCGAACGCGATCTCGATCTCGTAGACCGAATCGTTGCGCGCCTCGTCGACTCTCGGCGCCTGGCTCGTCGGCCCGACGAACAGGCCCGAGAACAGGTAGCTCAGCGCCGGGTGGTTGTGCCAGTAGCCGACCATGCTGGTCAGCAGATCGGGCCGGCGCAGGAACGGCGAGTCGGCGACCGTCGCGCCACCGAGCACGAAGTGGTTGCCGCCGCCGGTGCCGGTGTGGCGGCCGTCGAGCATGAACTTCTCGGTCGACAGCCGCGTCTCGTGCGCCGACTGGTACAGGTGGGTGGCCTGCTC
>JANXZN010000350.1 GCA_025355545.1 Rhizobacter sp. | reverse complement strand
ACCGCCATCGATGAGTACATCGCCCATCACAACATCAAACCCCAGCCGTTCATCTGGACCAAGAGCGCCGCCGACATCCTGCAGAAGGTCATCCGCGCCAACAGCCGCTTAAGTTCTAAACAGAATGGAACACTACACTAGGGCCTGTCATTGACCGGATCGACCCCATGCTGCACATCAACAAGCTTCTGCCGGCCGGCCGCGGCCTGGCACCCGCACTGCTCAGGCGCGCCGCCGCGGTCGTGCTCGACTGGGACACGCGCCAGAAGAGCCGCTTCGACACCGAGGACTCGCAGGGCCGCACGCTCGGCGTGTTCCTGCCGCGCGGCAGCACGGTGCGCGGCGGCGACGTGCTGGTGGCCGAGGACGGCTCGCTGATCAAGGTCATCGCGCAGCCGCAGGCGGTGATGCGCATCACCGCCTGCGCCGCGCACGGCTCGCCGTTCGATCTGGTGCGCGCCGCCTACCACCTGGGCAACCGTCACGTGGCGATCGAGCTGACAGCCGAGCACCTGCAGATCGAGCCCGACCACGTGCTCGCCGAGATGCTGAAGAAGATGCGCCTGGACGTGACCGAACAGCTCGCGCCCTTCGAGCCCGAAGCCGGCGCGTATGCGGCCGGTGGCCACGCGCACGGGGCCCCAGCCACCGCGCCGCAAGTGCACGGTCCGGGCTGCGGCCACGATCACGGCCACAAGCACTGAGCCGGTCATGCCGCGCGTTCGCCGGGCAGCGCCGGTCACCTCCGCGCACGCGCTGCTGCAGCTGATGTGGCTGGCCTCGCCGGCCTTGCCGGTCGGCGGCTTCAGCTACTCCGAGGTGCTCGAGGCCGCCGTCGAATCCGGCCGCGTGCGCGACGAGGCACAGGCCGCGGCCTGGCTGCTCGACCAGCTGCAGCTGAGCCTGGCGCGCAGCGATCTCGCGGTGGTCGCGAAGGCCTTCAAGGCCTGGGGCCGCGGCGACCCCGCGACGATCACCGAACTGAATGCCTGGGTCACGACGACGCGCGAAACCGCTGAGCTGCGTCGGCAGACCGAGCAGATGGGCCGCTCGATGGTGGAGTGGCTGAAGAACCGCGGCGGCGCGGTGGACCCACGCGTCGCGCAGCTGAAGGCGCTCGCGCCGGCGCCGACCTGGCCGGTCGCGTTCGCGCTCGCCGCAGTGCAGACCGGCGCTGCGCCGCGCGAAGCGCTGCTGAGCTTCGCGTTCGGCTGGGCCGAGAACATGGTGCAGGCGGCACTGAAGGCGGTGCCGCTGGGCCAGAGCGCGGGCCAGCGCATCCTGGCCGCGCTGACCGAGGCGATCCCGGCCGCCGTCGACCACGCGGCCGCGCTGATGGACAGCGAACGCCAGGCCTTCACGCCGATGCTCGCGATCCTGTCGGCGCAGCACGAGCGGCAGTACTCGCGCCTGTTCCGCTCCTGAGCACGATGGCGCGCAACGTCGAGATCAAGGCCCGCATCGCCAGCGTCGAGGCGCTGCTGCCGCGCGCTCGCGCCTGCGCCGACGCTGAACCCGAGCGCATCGCGCAGGACGACACCTTCTTCCACTGCGCCAGCGGGCGCCTGAAGCTGCGTGTGTTCGCCGACGGCCGCGGCGAGCTGATCGCGTACCAGCGGCCCGACGCGAGCGGGCCCAGGACCTCGGACTACGCGATCACGCCGGTGCCCGACCCCGACGCGCTGCGTGCCACGCTGGCGCGCGCGCTCGGCGTCGCCGGTCGCGTCGTCAAGCAGCGCACGCTGCTGCTCGCCGGCCGCACGCGCGTGCCCCTGGACCGCGTCGCCGGCCTGGGCGACTTCCTCGAACTCGAGGTCGTGCTGCGCGACGGCGAGAGCGCCGAGGCGGGCGTGGCGGAGGCGCATGCACTGGCGGCGCGGCTGCAGGTCGATGCCGCGCAACTCGTGTCGGGTGCCTACGTCGACCTGTTGCGCCGGCGGGCCGGCTGAGCACGTCGAAGATCCACGCCTTGCTCGTCGACGACGACACCGACCAGATCTTCAGCGCCGGCGCGACCCTGCAGCCGCCGACGATCAGCATCAGCATCAGCGGCAGCGCCGGCTACGCGATCGCGCTGACGATCGGCGTCGCGGCCTGATCCATCGCACGCGCCGGCACGAGGAACGAGACGAACTGGTCGCAGACGCGTTCCCAGTCGAACTCGAGCGCACGGGCGCGGGACCGCTCGCGCGGCAGCTCGAGCGCGCGCAGCGCCGCCTGCGCGAGATCGTCGTCGAGCACCCCGCCGTCGCTGGCGCCCACCACATCGAGCGGGCCGGTGACCGGGAACGCCGCGACCGGCGTGCCGCAGGCCATCGCCTCCAGCATCACCAGGCCGAAGGTCTCGCTGTGGCTGGCGAACACGAACACATCGGCGGCGCTGTAGATCGCCGGCAGCGCCTCGCGCGGCACGACACCGCGCCAGTGCACCTGCGGGTAGGCTGCGCGCAGTTTCGCGAGCACCGGACCGATGCCGTAGACGAGCTTGGAGCCGGGCAGGTCCAGGCGCAGAAAGGCCTCGAGGTTCTTCTCGTACGAGACCCGGCCGACGTACAGGAAGATCGGCCGCGGCAGCGCCAGCGCGATCGGCGCGACCGGCCGGAACAGCCGCAGGTCGACACCGTGCGACCAGCGCAGAAGCCGCTCGAAGCGGTGCTGCTGCAGGATCTTCAGCATCCCGTCGGTCGGCACCATCACGCCGGCCGACGCCGCGTGGAAGCGGCGCAACCACGCGTAGCCCCAGGCCGGCGGAAGGTGCAGCGCCTTGGCCAGGATGTCGGGGAAGCGGGTATGGAACGCGGTCGTGAACGCCAGGCCGCGCCGCAGGCAGTGACGCCGCGCGGCCGCGCCGAGCGGGCCTTCGGTCGCGATGTGAATCGCGTCCGGTTCGGCGGCGTCGATGCGCTTCGCGACCTGCGCACCCGGCCGCCAGGCGAGCTCGATCCCGGCGTAGCCGGGGCAGGCGAAGCGCCGGAATGTCGACGGTTCGATCAGCACGATCTCGTGGCCGCGCGCCTCGAGCCCGCGCGTCAGCTCGAGCAAGGTGGTGACGACGCCGTTGACCTGCGGCAACCAGGCATCGGTGACGAGCACGATCTTCATTCGCTCCCCTTGTCGTGGACCAACCGGAGCGCGGCCGCGAGCTCGGTCAGTGCCGGGTCGCGGTGCGCGGTCGCTTGGGCGCGCAGCCGGTGCTGCGACCAGTCGACGATCTCGAGCCGGCCGTCGGCGTGCTCGATCAACGCGGTCAGGCTCTCGACCCAGTCGCCGTCGTTGGCGTAGAGCACGCCGTCGATCTCGCGCAACTCGGCGTGGTGGATGTGGCCGCAGACGACGCCCTGCAGGCCGCGCCGGCGCGCCTCGCGCGCGACCGCGAGCTCGAAGTCGCCAACGTAGCTGACCGCGCGCTTGACCTTGCCCTTCAGGTACTTCGACAGGCTCCAGTACGGCAGCCCGAGCCGCGCGCGCAGCGAGTTCAGGTGCCGGTTCAGCCTCAGCGTGAACCCGTACAGCGTGTCGCCGAGGTGCGCGAGCCACTTCGCGCACTGGATCACGCCGTCGAACAGGTCGCCGTGGGTGACCCACAGGCGCCGGCCGTCGGCCGTGACGTGAATCCATTCGTCGACGACCTCGACGCCGCCGAAGCTGTGCTGCGCGTAGCGGCGCGCGAACTCGTCGTGGTTGCCCGGCACGAAGATCACGCGCGTGCCCTTGCGCGCCTTGCGCAGCAGCTTCTGCACCACGTCGTTGTGGGCCTGCGGCCAGTACCAAGCGCGGCGGAGCTGCCAGCCGTCGATGATGTCGCCGACCAGATACAGCGTCTCGCACTCGACGTGACGCAGGAACCCGAGCAGCGCCTGCGCCTGGCAGCCCGGCGTGCCCAGGTGCAGGTCGGATATCCAGACCGTGCGCACCCGCAGGCCACCCTCGGGCACGGGCGTCGATGGAAGGTCGCGCTGCATGAGCCGGCATGCTCGCCGCCGCCGGTGACGCACGCGTGTCCGGCCGGTGACGCGCGCGTGACCACCGCGGCCGCGCCGCCATAATTCGCGCATGAGACATCCTGTGTCAACCTGGGCGACCGGGGCCGCCGCGCCGGGCCGCCCCAAGCAAGGCCCGACCCTCCCGGAGGGTCGATCGCCGCACTCGGCGAGCGGGGTGCTCACATGAGCACCGCCTTGCACCAGATCGCGAACCGCACCCGCAGACTGCCGCCGCTGCGCGTCGGCGTCGGCGGGCCGGTCGGCTCGGGCAAGACGACCTTGGTCGAGATGCTGTGCAAGGCGATGCGTGAACGCTACGACCTGGTCGTCGTCACGAACGACATCTACACCAAGGAAGACCAGCGCCTGCTGACCGTCGCCGGCGCGCTCGAGGCCGAACGCATCATGGGGGTGGAGACCGGCGGCTGCCCGCACACCGCGATCCGCGAGGACGCGTCGATCAACCTCGAGGCGGTCGACCGCATGCTCGAGAAGTTCCCGAACGCCGACATCGTCTTCATCGAGAGCGGCGGCGACAACCTCGCGGCGACCTTCAGCCCCGAGCTCAGCGACCTGACGATCTACGTGATCGACGTCGCCGCCGGCGAGAAGATCCCGCGCAAGGGCGGCCCCGGAATCACCAAGAGCGACCTGCTCGTGATCAACAAGACCGACCTGGCGCCCTACGTCGGCGCGAACCTCGACGTGATGGCCGCCGACACGCGGCGCATGCGCATGACTGCACAAGGAGTGCGGCCGTTCGTGATGAGCAACCTGAAGACGAACGCCGGTCTGGCCGAGATCGTGACCTTCATCGAGACCAAGGGCATGCTCACCGCCTGAGATCGGCCGCCGGCAGCGCGTCTCGCCGATGTGGCGCTAGCCCGGATATTTCACGCTCCCCCGTAGAAACGAGGACGGCATTGCCCTTTGGATGCCCGTTTATCGAGGTGTCGAATCTTGATGAACGAGCGGGCAATGCCGAAACCAAACTGTAGCGAAGAAATTGACGTTG
>JANXZN010000349.1 GCA_025355545.1 Rhizobacter sp. | reverse complement strand
CGGCACTGGTGGCCGCCGATGCCAGCGCGCTGTATGCGCGCAACGTGCTCGACTTCTTGAAGCTCGTGCTCGGACAAGACGCCGCGGCGCTGAAGATCGATCTCGAAGACGACATCGTCAAGGCCTGTTTGATGTGCCGCGACGGACAACTGCTGAGGAGCTGAAACACCATGGACGCCGTCTCCCCCACCCTGATCAACCTGATCATCTTCGTGCTGGCGATCTACGTCGGCTACCACGTCGTGTGGACCGTCACCCCCGCGCTGCACACGCCGCTGATGGCGCTGACCAACGCCATCTCGGCGATCGTCATCGTCGGCGCCATGCTGGCCGCGGCACTGACCGAGACCACCCTCGGCAAGACGATGGGCACGCTCGCCGTCGCGCTGGCCGCCGTCAACATGTTCGGAGGCTTCCTCGTCACGCGGCGCATGCTGGAGATGTTTCGCAAGAAGGAAAAGAAGGCGCCGGTCGCGGCCGAGGGAGCCAAGGCATGAGCCTCAACCTCGTCACCCTGCTCTACCTCGTCGCGAGCGTCTGCTTCATCCAGGCGCTCAAGGGTCTGTCGCACCCCACCACGTCGATCCGCGGCAACCTGTTCGGCATGAGCGGCATGGCGATCGCCGTGCTGACCACGGCGGCGCTGATCGTCGAGCTTGCCAGCCGGGCCGGGCAGTCGGGCCTGGGCGGCATGGCCTTTGTGCTGGTCGGCCTGCTGGTCGGCGGCAGCGCCGGCGCGGTGATGGCCAAGCGCGTGCAGATGACCAAGATGCCCGAGCTGGTGGCCTTCATGCACAGCATGATCGGCCTGGCGGCGGTGTTCATCGCGGTGGCCGCAGTGGCCGAGCCGTGGGCCTTCGGCATCGTCGCCAAGGGCACGCCGATTCCGGCCGGCAACCGCCTCGAACTCTTTCTCGGCGCGGCCATCGGCGCGGTCACCTTCAGCGGCTCGGTGATCGCCTTCGGCAAGCTCTCGGGCCAGTACAAGTTCCGCCTGTTCCAGGGCGCACCGGTGCAGTTTGGCGGCCAGCACCTGCTCAACCTCGTGCTTGGCCTGGCGACGCTCGCGCTCGGGCTGGTGTTCACCTTCACCGGGAACTGGCCGGCGTTCTTTGCCATGCTGGCCCTGGCCTTCGTGCTGGGCGTGCTGATCATCATCCCGATCGGCGGGGCCGACATGCCGGTGGTGGTGTCGATGCTCAACAGCTATTCCGGCTGGGCCGCGGCCGGCATCGGCTTCAGCCTGAACAACTCGATGCTGATCATTGCCGGCTCGCTCGTGGGTTCGTCGGGCGCGATCCTGAGCTACATCATGTGCAAGGCGATGAACCGCTCGTTCTTCAACGTGATCCTCGGCGGCTTCGGCGGTGAGGCCGCGACGACGGGCGGCGCCAAGGCCGAGCAGCGCCCGGTCAAGAGCGGCAGCGCCGACGACGCGGCCTTCGTGCTCGGCAACGCCGAGACGGTCGTGATCGTGCCGGGCTACGGTCTCGCGGTGGCGCGCGCGCAGCACGCGGTGAAGGAACTCGCGGCCAAGCTGACCGCGAAGGGCGTCAACGTGAAGTACGCGATCCATCCGGTCGCGGGCCGCATGCCGGGTCACATGAACGTGCTGCTGGCCGAAGCCGAGGTGCCCTACGACCAGGTCTTCGAAATGGACGACATCAACGGCGAACTGGGCCAGGCCGACGTGGCGATCATCCTCGGCGCCAACGACGTCGTGAACCCGGCCGCGCACACCAAGGGCAGCGCGATCTACGGCATGCCGATCATCGAGGCCTACAAGGCCAAGACCATCATCGTCAACAAGCGATCGATGGCCGCCGGCTACGCCGGCCTGGACAACGAACTCTTCTACATGGACAAGACCATGATGGTGTTCGGCGACGCGAAGAAGGTCGTCGAGGACATGGTCAAGGCGATCGAGTGATCTTGTTGCTTGTGGTCGAGCCGGCGACTTTGCGATTCCTGTCTCGCAGTGCACCTGGCTTGGATTGCTCAGAGGGCGCTTGCAAAGCGCCTTCTTTTTTTTAATATTGTGGCCAATTACTTGCAAAGCGTCATTCCCGATTAAAGCCACAGGAACAGCGACTCCGTGCTTTCAAAGCAAGAGCCGTCGGCCCCAAGACAACGCGTCGTGAAGATTTCCAGAAGCCTCCGCAAGCAGAATTAGTCGCCACTCCGCAGGAGTTCTGGCGTTCGTTGCGGCGCCGCCATTGCCGCACTCGAAGGCGCCGGCTGGCTGCGCGAGATGACAGGCCGCCAGTGGGGCCGGTGGTACGTGGCGCATGAACTGGTGCATTTGCTGCACAAGCCCGACCGCGATTTGCGCGCGCCGCAGATCGTGACGACGCCGAGCTGAGTGCCGACCGCTGCCCACTCTCGACTGGCTCAACCGCGAAGACGCGTTCCGCATCGCCCAGCGCGTGCCCACCCGCGTGCTGCGGCCGCACCCCGCGGGCGGCGAGTTCGGCGACGCCGCGAGCGGCAACCTGCTGGTGCAGGGCGACAACCTCGAGGCCTTGAAGGCGCTGCTGCCGTTGCCCACGTCGTTCGGCCGTTTCGACCCCGACTTCGTCTGCGAATTGACGGCTGGGCGACTGCTCGTCGTCGAGTACAAGGGTGCTCAGATCCGGGGAATGCAGAAGGCGATCGAGAAGAATCAAGTGGGCCGGCTGTGGGCCGAGCACAGCGGCGGGCGCTGCTGCTTCGCGATGGTCTTCGAGCCGGAGGCCGAAATGAACATGACGCAACAGATCGACGCGGCGTTGGGCTGACCCAGGCCGCCGACGCTGCGGCGTCCGCCGGCGCAAGCGCGGTTCGAACTCGAGCTGCTGCCCCGATCCGGGCGTGACGGCGATCGCCGCGTCGGGCCGGGCGGCCCGTACGCCGGGCCGTCTCGGCCGGGTCAATTCTTCCTGTCCTGACCCTTGCCCTCGCCGCGGTCCTTCTCCTGCCCCGCGCCCTGTCCGTGGGCCTGGCCCTGCCCTCGGACAGGATTCTCATGCGGTGCCTGCGCGCCCGGCCCGGGGCCCCTCTCGGCCGGGGCTCGCGCTGCGGGCGGTTCGGCTCGCGCCGGCGCCTGGCGCGGTGCGGGCTGGGGCGGCGCGGCATGGCTCTGCGGCGCCCGCTCGGCGTTGCTCTGCGGGCCCCGCTCGGCGGGCCTGGCCGCCTGCGGATCGTTGCCGTGCCCACGCGGCGGCGGCGGCGGTCGGTTCGCTGCCGGCGCTTCGGCGCGGGGCGCGGCCTGCGGTACCGGCCGTTGATCGTGCGGTCTGTCCTGACGCGGCGGTGCGGCGGGCGCCGCTGACCGTGCCGGCGCGGGCTGCTGGACGCGCTGCTGCACGGCTGCGTCACGCGGCTGGTAGCGATAGTTCTGACGCTGCAAGGCACGCTGCTGCTCGACCCGCGGATAGCGGTTGCCGGTGTACTGGCGCTGGTAGACCGGCAATGGCGCCGGCGCCGGCGCGGCGCTGCGGTTCCAGCGATCCCAGCCGCCGTGCTGCCGTGACCAGTCGCCGCCCCAGTGATCGCCCCAGCGCGGCGGCGCGTCGCGCCGCCAGTCGCGGAAGTAGGTCGGCGGCGAGCGGTAGTAGCGCACCGGGACGCGCAGTACATACAAGGGCACGTACGCCGGCTCGATCAGCGCCCACGGGCCGTTGTACCAGGAGCTCTCGTACCAGTTGTCGGATTCGTAGACCCAGTACAGCCCGTCGTAGAAGAACAGGTTCGCGTTGACGCCGGAGGCGTAGTAGACCGGGTAACTCGGCACTCGCACGAGTTGCGGGGACGAGGGGACGTTGATTCCGATGCTCACGCCCGGCAGGTTCACCCCGACCCCGACGCTCACCTGGGCCGGGGCCGAGCTGATCGCTCCGAAAGCCAATATCAATGCAACGAGTGTGCGGCGCATGCTTCTCTCCTGTCGCTCGATCATGCCTCAGCTTCCGCCGGGCGTCGCAGCGCCGGCACCGGCCACGCGCCTGTGCGGTTGCAGGCGCGGTTCCGGTGCCCGCCTCGGACGACCCGCCGGCTCATTGGGACAGCTTCGCGCTGCCCAAGCGCCGCTTAAAACCGCGGAAGGTCGACACAGGGTATCTCATGCCGCCAGCAGCGTCGGACTGACCGCGGCCGCCGAGCGCACGCCGAGCTCGGCGTAGACGCGGGCGCGGTGGACCTGGACGCTGCGCATGAAGCGGGCGTCAGCGGTGCGGCGCGTGGGGCATCGTCAGCCGCGCGTGGCGCGCCATCGTGTCGGTGTGGCGGCGCTCGCGCTCCTCGAGGCGCTTGGCGGTGGTGATGTCGAGCACCGAGCCCATCCCGCCGACCTGCTCACCGCGCGCGTCGACCAGCGGCGCCTCGAGCACCATCACGTCCAGCGGGTGGCCGTCGCGGTGACGCCAGCGCGCCTCGTAGCCTTCGCGCGGCGCCTCGCCGGCCATGTTGCGCTGGTGGCGCTGCAATCGCGGCCTCGGTCGAGCCGGGCGGCCAGTACGGCATCGGCGGCTGCAGGCCGAGCAGCTCTGGCGGCGCTAAGCCGACCATGTCGACGAAGGCGCGGTTCACGCAGACCAGCCGGCCGGCCAGGTCGCGCGCACGCAGGCCGCGGCGGGGTCACGACGGTGCTCGGCTCGGGCATGCGGGCAAGTCTGGGCGCGCTGCCGGTCGGCGAGCGGCGGTCCGGGCACAAATGTGGAAGATCACAATTCCGCGTCGGCGCAAGGGCGCTGAGAATCTTTATGAACAACTGATTCCAAAAATTCAGGAGACAAGGCTTGTCGAAGTCCATCGTTCGTCGGACGGCGTTCGCCGTCGGCATCTGCGCGCTGCTCGCGACCATCGCTCCGGTGGCGTCGGCACAGGCACCCATCGTCATCAAGTTCAGCCACGTCGTCACGCCCGACACGCCCAAGGGCAAGGCCGCGCTGCGCTTCAAGCAGCTCGCCGAAGAGGGCAGCCAGGGCCGCATCAAGGTCGAGGTTTACCCGAACAGCCAGCTCTGCAAGGACAAGGAAGAATTGGAAGCATTGCAGCTCGGCGCGGTGCAGATGCTGGCGCCCTCGCTGTCGAAATTCGGCCTGCTGGGGGCGAAGCAGTTCGAGATGTTCGACCTGCCCCGCATCTTCCAGACCGAGGGGCAGTTCGTCCAGGTCAGGCGCGGCAAGATCGGTCAGTCGCTGATGGCCAGCCTGGAAGACAAAAGCATCAAGGGTCTGGCCTTCTGGAGCGGCGGCTTGCCGAAGCACATGGTGCTGACCAACCACCCCCACACTGGCCGAACTCAGGGCCTGTGGCCGGACGCAGGTGCAGAACCTCACGCCGGCCGAGCGCGAGGTCTGGCGCAAGACCTTGTGGCCGGTGCACAAGGAAATGGAGTCGCGCATCGGCGCGGCGCTGCTCACCCAGGTTTACCAGGCCACCGGCGTGGCGAAATAACGGCCCTCGGTTTCAAGCTCACCAAGTTCACACCCTTCTCAGGAGATTTCCCATGACCTCGACCACCCGCCGTCGCGCCCTCGCCGCCGCTGCCGCCATCGCACTCGGAGCGCCCGCCGCGGGCTTCGCGCAGGCTCCGATCATCATCAAGTTCAGCCACGTGGTCGCGCCCGACACGCCCAAGGGCAACGGCGCGCTGAAGTTCAAGGAGCTCGCCGAGGCCGCTACCCATGGCAAGGTCAAGGTCGAGGTCTACCCGAACAGCCAGCTCTACAAGGACAAGGAAGAGCTCGAGGCACTGCAGCTCGGCTCGGTGCAGATGCTCGCGTCGTCGCTGGCCAAGTTCGGGCCGCTGGGCGTGAAGGAATTCGAGGTCTTCGACCTGCCGTTCATCTTCAAGGATGCGGCCGCGTTCAAGGCCGTCAGCGAAGGACCGGTCGGCGCCGGCCTGTTCGCCAAGCTCGAGCCAAAGGGCATCCACGGTCTGGCGTTCTGGGACAACGGCTTCCACATCATGAGCGCGAACAAGCCGCTGCATCACGTCGCCGACTTCAAGGGCCTGAAGATGCGGATCCAGTCGTCCAAGGTGCTGGAAGCGCAGATGCGCGCGCTCGGCGCACTCCCGCAGGTGATGGCCTTCAGCGAGCTGTACTCGGGCCTGCAGTCCGGCGTTGTCGACGGCACCGAGGGCGTGCCGTCGAACTTCTACACGCAGAAGATCTTCGAGGTCCAGAAGGACATGACGATCTCCAACCACGGCCACCTGGCCTACGCGGTGATCGTCAACAAGAAGTTCTGGGACGGCCTGCCGGCCGACATCCGCAACACGCTCGAAGGCGCGATGAAAGACGCGACGACCTACGCCAACGCGATCGCCGCGACCGAGAACGCGTCCGCGCTCGACAAGATCAAGGCCAGCGGCAAGACCAAGGTCTACACGCTGACCGCCGACGAGACCAACGAATGGAAGAAGGCGCTGATGCCGGTCCACAAGGAGATGGAGGGGCGCCTGGGCAAGGCGACGACCGACGCGGTCTACAGGGCGGCCGGCTTCGTCGTGCCGAAGTAGGCGCCGGGCGCACCGGGCCCCGCAAGAACAACGGGAGACCTGCATGTTCAACCGAATCCTGAACCACCTGGAGGAATGGCTCATCACCTTCCTGATCGGGGCGGCCACGCTGGTGATCTTCTTCGCCGTGGCGCACCGCTTCCTGTCCGGGGTGCCCTGGATCCAGGACTACACGGTCAGGATGAACGTCAGCTGGGCGCAGGAGCTGTGCATCTACATGTTCGTCTGGATGGCCAAGTTCGGCGCCGCCTACGGCGTGCGCACCGGCATCCACGTCGGTGTCGACGTGATCATCCGCAAGCTCACCGGCATGCCGCAGAAGGTGCTGGTGATGTTCGGGCTGCTGGCGGGCGCGCTGTTCACCGGCATCGTCGCGACGCTGGGTGCGAACTTCGTCTGGTACATGTCGCAGACCGACCAGGTCTCGGCCGACCTCGAGATGCCGATGTGGATCGTCTACCTGTGCGTGCCGCTGGGCAGCTCGCTGATGTGCTACCGCTTCCTGCAGGTCGCGTGGAGCTATTCGCGCAGCGGCGAGCTGCCGCACCACGACCACGGTCACGTCGAAGGTATCGAGGACGTCGCGGCGGTGGCCGTGCCGTCTGACCAGGAACTCGCGCACGGAGCCCGCAAATGAACGCCGCGATCATCTTCGTCCTGCTGGTCGTGCTGATGCTCACGGGCATGCCGATCAGCATCTCGCTCGGCCTGACGGTGCTGACCTTCCTGTTCACGATGACCGACGTGCCGATCGCGTCGGTCGCGCTGAAGCTGTTCACCGGCATCGAGAAGTTCGAGATCATGGCGATCCCGTTCTTCATCCTGGCCGGCAACTTCCTGACGCACGGCGGCGTGGCGCGGCGCATGATCCGCTTCGCCACCTCGATGATCGGCCACTACCACGGCGGCCTCGGGCTGGCCGGCGTGATGGCCTGTGCGCTGTTCGCGGCGGTGTCGGGCTCGTCGCCGGCGACGGTGGTCGCAATCGGTTCGGTGATCCTGCCGGCGATGGTCAAGCAGGGGTTCCCGAACCGGTTCGGTGCCGGCATCATCACGACCTCGGGCGCGCTCGGCATCCTGATCCCGCCGTCGATCGCGATGGTGATGTACTCGGTGTCGACCAACGTGTCGGTCGGCGCGATGTTCATCGCCGGCATCGTGCCCGGCATCGCGATGGCCTGCGCGCTCGGCCTGACGACCTGGTTCATCGCGCGCAAGAACGACTACCCGCGCATGCCGCGGGCCGACTGGGGCGAGCGCTGGACGGCGTTCCGCGAGAGCGTGTGGGGCCTGCTGCTGATCGTCGTCGTGATGGGCGGCATCTACACCGGCATCTTCACGCCGACCGAAGCGGCGGCGATGGCGGCCGTGTACGCCTTCATCGTCGCGGTGTTCATCTACAAGGACATGCCGCTCAAGCGCATCCCGAAGGTGCTGCTCGACTCCGCCAGCATGAGCGCGATGCTGCTGTACATCATCACCAACGCGGTGCTGTTCAGCTTCCTGATGACGAGCGAAAACATCCCGCAGGCGATGGCCGACTGGATGATCGCGCAGGGCTTCGGGCCGGTCGCGTTCCTGCTGGTCGTCAACATCCTGCTGCTGCTCGCGGGCAACGTGATGGAACCGAGCTCGATCATCCTGATCATGGCGCCGATCCTGTTCCCGGTGGCGATCAAGCTGGGCATCGACCCGATCCACTTCGGCATCCTGATCGTCGTCAACATGGAGGTCGGCATGTGCCACCCGCCGGTGGGCCTGAACCTCTACGTGGCCTCCGGTATCACGAAGATGGGCATCAGCGAACTGACGGTCGCGGTCTGGCCATGGCTCGCGACGATGCTGGTGTTCCTCGTCATCGTGACCTACTGGCCCCCGCTGTCGACCTGGCTGCCGCATCTGCTGATGAAGTAGCCCTTCAGCCTTCCTCCTCGGCGTCGATCGACAGCCGCAGGCGCTGCGCGCAATGCAGTTCGCAGCTCGCGCTCAGCCGCAACGGCCGGCCCGGCGGCACGCAGCGGTGCAGGCGCAGGTCGAGCGAGTCGCTGCCGTCGACGTGCGTCGCCGCGCTGCGCGACCATTCGAGCGCGCCGTCGACGAGCACGCGCAGCGCGTGGGTCGCGTCGTTGCGATGGGCCTTGTTGGCGACCACCAGGCGCACGAAGATCTCGAATCTGCGCTCGCGCAGCGCGTCGGCCGGGATGTCGAGCCGGACGACATCGCGATGGCCGGAATCGGCCGACCAGCGCTCGGGGGTCGCGGGCGGTGGGCGCTTCAATGCATCTTGTCCCGCGGCGGCTTGCGGAACGACTTCGGCGTGTAGACGTTGCCGTCCCAGTCGCCACGATCGCGCGCGCGCTGGATCGCCTCGTCGGCGACCTCGCGTGCGCGTTGCGCGTCACGCCGAGCCGCGCGCCAGTGCCAGACGCGCAGGCCCGCGCGCCGCAGCACGAGCCAGCCGCGGCGCAGCGCCGCGTCGAAGCGATAGCGCCGCGGCACGCCCATCGTCAGGCGCAGCAGCAGCAGCGCGCAGACGGCGAGGACGATCGCGGCGAGCACTCGTTCAAACATGGCGGCGGCAGCGGCGGCGGGTGAAAGACGCGATTATCGAACCAGCCGCGCGCGCAGGTGTTTCGCAGGGCAATGCGCGCTGCGCCTCGGGTTGCACGAACTCACGCGGGAGGAGACGACCATGACGGGTCCCGGCCCCGGTGCCGCAGCTCGAGCGCTTGTGGCAATCGCAGTGGCGGCGCAGGGCCGAGCCGGATGTGTTGGACAATCGCTGCCTTCACCACTCGAAATCTCCCATGACCGGACACGATCACACGAACCCGCCGCAAGGCTATGTGCAGCTCACCGAAGGCCGCATCCGCACCACCGACCTCGTCTTCGGCAAGACCTCCAGCCGCTGGAGCGAACCGCACGCCTTCGTGGTGGGCAGCGCGGTCGGTGAAGACGGCACCAAGGTCGCGCGCCGCATGCCGGCCGAACCGAAGAGCCGCAGCCGCAACTGAAGGAGAGGGCGAGCGGCGCCGGCGCGCACGCCCCCGAACGCGGGGTTGACCGGGGGGTTGGCGTTCGGGACCATGCGCTTCATGCCGACCCGCCGCACGACGCCATGAACACCCCCTCGCCCCGCCCCGCCACCCCGACCCCCCGTACCGTCATCGACGATCTGCAGATCCGTCGCTGGCTTGCGCTTCGGCGCGAGCTCTCTGAGCTGCACGCGCGGCTCGAGTACCTGAAGCTGATGGCGAACCTGGGCGTGTCGCGTTAGGGCTGTCGGCGCTGCGGAAGGGCGCGCCGCCGCGTGGGCCTGTACGAGTGCCCGTGCTGACGAAGTGCGTGCGCTAGTATCCAAGCGCTTCCACGGCTTCGCACGGTCATGGGTCAGGTGACGTCCCTCCTCTCGGCCATCGGACAGGGTGAGCGCGATGCGCTCGGGGAGCTGTACGCGCTGCTGTACCCGGAGCTGCACCGACTGGCCCACGCGCGGCTGCGCCGCAGCGGCGACCTGACCTTGCTGGACACGACCGCGCTGCTGCACGAGTCCTACCTGCGCTTCGAGAAATCGGGCGCGCTGGCGATCGGCGATCGCGGACAGTTCATGGCCTACGCCGCGCGAGTGATGCGCTCGGTCGTGGTCGACGTGGTCCGCAAGCGCCAGAGCGAGCGTCGCGGCGGCGGCGCCATCCACGTCGAACTCGATGAGGCGCAGGCGGTCTCGACGCCCGACCAGCGCGAGAGCGAGTTGCTGCGCGTGCACGAGTCGCTCGCCGAACTCGAGGCCATCGACGCACGCCTGGTCCAGGTGGTCGAGATGCGCTACTTCGCCGGCATGACCGAAGTCGAGATCGCCGGGGTGCTCGGCGTGGCCGTGCGCACCGTGGCTCGCGATTGGGAAAAGGCGAGGCTGTTTCTGCATGCCAGCCTGCGCTGAGCGGTGCGGGGCGCGAGCATGACAAGCCTGGACGCCGCGCTGCCGCAGCCGTCGGCGCGCGACTGGCAGCATATTTTCGCGCTGCTCGACACCGCGCTCGAACTCGATCCCGCCGCGCAGCCGCAGTGGCTCGCGTCGCTGGCCCCGGAGCAGGCGCACCTCTCGCCGATGCTGGAGCGTTTGCTGCGCGCGCGCGCCGAGGTCAGCACCAGCGATTTCATGCGGCCGCCGACGGGCTTCGTAGCGGCGGGCGCGGCCGCGCCCCCTGAGCTCGGGCCGCAGACGCTCGTCGGCCCGTATCGGCTGCTGCGCGAGATCGGGCGCGGCGGTATGGCGAGTGTCTGGCTCGCGATGCGCGCCGATGGGCTGCTCGATCGCCAGATCGCGTTGAAGCTGCCGCACACGAGCTGGGGCGGCACTGCGTTCGCCGATCGCATGGCCCGCGAGCGCAACATCCTGGCGTCGCTGGCCCACCCGAACATCGCGCGTCTGTATGACGCAGGCATCGCGGCCGACGGGCGGCCCTTTCTCGCGCTGGAGTACGTCGAGGGCGAGGCGATCGATGCCTACGCGAACGCGCACGCGCTGTCGGTGCGCGAGCGGGTCGCGCTGATCGTGCAGGTGGCGCGCGCGGTCGCCCACGCGCATGCGCGGCTGGTCGTGCACCGCGACCTGAAGCCCTCGAACATCCTGGTCGATCTGCAGCGCCAAGTCCGCCTGCTCGATTTCGGCATCGCGAAGCTGGTCGATGCCTCGCCGGGCGACGCGGTCGACGGCGACGGCGCGTCACTCACGCAGGCGCAGGGTCGTGCGCTGACGCCCGACTATGCCTCGCCCGAGCAGATCCGCGGCGACCTGATCGGCACCGCCTCCGATGTCTATTCGCTGGGCATCGTGCTGTTCGAGTTGCTCGCTGGCGCACGGCCCTATCGGCTGCCGCGAGGGCTGGGCGCGGCGGCGGTCGCCGAGGCCATCGCGCAGGCCGATGCGCCGCGCCCGAGCGCCGTGGCGATCGACCCTGCGGTGCAACGCCAACTGAAGGGCGATCTGGATGCGATCGTCGCGCGCGCCACCTGCAAGGCGAGCGGCGAGCGCTACGCGACCATCGACGCCCTGGCCGACGATCTCGAACGCCATCTGCGTGGCGAGCCCGTCAGCGCGCGGCCCGATTCGCACTGGTACCGCGCCGAACGCTGGGTGCGCCGGCACAAGCTCGAGACGGCCGTCGCGGCCGCGATCGTCGTCGCGGTGCCGGCCGGCGCGGCGGCGCAGGCCGCGGTGCTGACCGCGATCGGCGCCAGCGCCGGCGTGGCCTTGTGGCAGACGCGCCTGGCGCGTCGCCAGGCGCAGGTGGCGAAAGACGAGGCCGCGCGCGCGGCCGCGGTGAAGTCATTTCTGACGAGCTTCTTCAAGTCCGGCAGCCTGGACGAAGAGGGCGGCGCGCAGCTGGGGCGCTTGTCGGTGCAGCGCTTCGTCGAACGCGGCGCGCAGAAGATCGACGCCAGCTTCGCGCATCAGCCGGCACTGAAGAACGAGCTGCTCGACGTGGTGAGCACGCTGTTCGCTGACCTGTCCGACGGCGCGGCCACCGTCGAGTACGCGCGCCAGTGGCTGCGCACGCTCGACCAGTTGAGCGTGGGCGAAGACGAGCGCGCCCGTGCCACCCAGCGTCTGGCGCAGGGTCTGACGCTGCTCGGCCGCAACGCCGAGGCGGCGAGCCTGCTGGCGCCGAGCGTCGCGCGGCTGCGCGCGCGCCAGACCGGCGCCGGCTCGACGCTGCTGGCGCATCTGCTGGTCGATCTGGCGCGCGCGCGTCACGTGCTGGGCGAAGTGGTCGAAGCGCTGGCCGGCGCGGACGAGGCGCTCGCGCTGCTGGCGGTGCGGGCCGACGCCGATGCGGCCACCGCCGAAGCCCACGCGTCGGCGCTGTTCCTGCGCGCCGAGCTGACGGCCGCGAACAATCGTCTGGCCGAGGCCCGGCCGCTCTACGACGACGCCATCGCGCGCTTGGCCGCGTTGCATGGCGAGCGCTCGTTGACGGTGGCGCGGCACCGCTTCGCGCTGGCCCAGGCCTTGAACACCGGGCGCCAAGCCGCCGAGGCCGCGCAGGAGTTTCGCCAGGTGTTGCTGCTGTTTCGCGAGGCCGGCGGCGCGGATGACTTGAACGCGGCGATCGTCGAGCTCGAACTGAGCCGTTGTCTGCAGCTCACCGGCAACGCGCGTGCCGAAGCGCGCGACCTGTTGGAGCATGCGCGCGCCGTGTTCGCGGCGCGCGCGGACAGCGTGTCGCCGCTCTACCCTGCTGCGGCCAACCTGTTTCTTGCCGAAGCGCTGATCGACGACGGCGAGTTCGAGCGTGCCCGCCAGCCGATGGAGACGGCGGCCGCACTGTTTCGCGACAAGGTTCAGAACGCGCCCGAGCGCACGCTGGCACAGATGATCCACGCCCGCTACTTGGCGGAGAGCGGCGACTACGACGGCGCCGACCGCGTGCTCGAGGCGGTGCGCGCGGATCGCCTGCGCCTGATGGGCCCCAATCACCCGTTGACCGCGTCCGTCGCCAACCGCATCGGGCTGAACCACCTGCGCCGGCGGGATTTCGCGCGCGCCCGGACCGAGTTCGAGAGCATCCTCGGCTCCGAAGACCATGGCGAGGACGTGTGGGGTTCGGTCAAGCACATGGCGCGACAGAACCTGGCCGTCACCCAGCTCGACGCCGGCGATGCCGCGGGCGCCTTGCCGGTGCTGCAACGCAACTTCGAGCGCTATCACGCGGCGCTGCCCGACGCGGCGAATGCGATGACCGAGGCGTCGCTGAACCTGAACCTGGGCCGCGCGCTGCTGCTGGACGGGCAGGCCGCGCGCGCGCTGCCGCTGCTGCAGCGCAACGTCGAGATCCTCGCCGCGCTGCAGCCGAACGCGCCCGGCCTGGCGGCCAGCCGCTGCTGGCTCGGGATGTGCGTCCTCGCGCGCGGCGATGCGCAGCAAGCCCGCGCGCTTGCCGAGTGCGCGGCCGGGGCCCTGGCCGCGCAACATTGCACGGCGGCCCACTACCGACACAGCCTGGTGCTGCTCGGCGCGCAACTGGCGGCCTGGCCGACGATCGACTCCGACGCCGCGAAGAATCTTTGACTCCCGATGGCATGTTCCTGACGCGGACTGCGTTTCAGTGAACAAGGCAGCGCCATCGGTCACGGCGGCGCGCCGTGCAACGGTCCACGGAGTCGCCATGACACAGATTCGCCCGAAGGTTTTCGCGTCGCTCGTGCTGCGGCGCGCCGCTGGCTGGCTGCTCGCGGGCGCGGCGCTGACCGGCGCGCCGCTGGCCGGCGCCGCCGATTTCAGCATCGGCGTGGGCGGCGGCGCGGACCGCGGCCGGGTCGATTGCGTCGCCTCGTTCCCCTGCGACCGCAGCAGCGCCTACGCCAAGCTCTACGCCGGCTATCAGCTCGGCCAGACGATCGACCTGCAGGTCGTCTATTTCGACGGCGGCAGCTTCAAGGGCGGCGACACCACGCCGCTGGGCACCGAGTTCGGCGGCAAGTTCAAGGTCAACGGCCTCGGCCTCAGCGCGGGCTACCGCTGGGCCTTCGCGCCCGCGTGGAGCCTGGGTGCACGCGCGGGCCTGGCCCGCGTGCGCACGCACTTCGACCACGCGAACCCGGTGTGGGGCAGCGCGAGCCAGACCACCACGCAGCCGCTGCTGGGGATCGGCATCGCCTACGCGATCACGCCGACGATCCGGCTCGGGCTTGACTACGACATGACGCGCTTCAAGGTCCACACGACCCGCGGCCCCCTGCAGATGCTCGGCCTGGCCGCGCAGTTCTCGTTCTGAACCGGAAGCAACGCCATGAAGCCCATCTCCACTGCAGAGCGAACGATGTTGTCCAGGCGCTGGCGCGCGGGTGCCGCCCATTGGGCGCTCGCCTGCGTTGTGCTGCTGCTGGCCGCGTGCGGCGGCAGCGCCGATGCGCCGCCGCCGCCGGAAGGCGCGGCGCAATGCGTGCAGCCCACGATCACGCAGCAGCCCGCTGACACAAGCGTGGCCGCAGGCCAGAACGCGAGCTTCACGGTGGTCGCGACTGGCACCGCGCCGCTCACCTATCAATGGCAGCGCAACGGCGTCGACATCGAAGGCGCGACCTCGGCCGCCTACACGTTCGCCGCCACCTTGCTCGACAGCGGCGCCGTCTTTCGCGCCGTGATCAGCAACTGCGTCGAAGGCCGCGCGACCAGCAACGGCGCGACGCTGACCGTGACCGCGGCCGGGCCGGTGTTGACGATCACGCCGCAGCCTGCCGACACCAGCGTCGTCGCCGGAACGCAGGCCTCGTTCACGGTCGGCGGCACCTGCAGTTCGGGCACGCTCGGCATTCAATGGCAGCGCGGCACCGGCTCCGGGGCAAACCTCGTCTGGGCCGATATCGCCACGGCCACCGCCACGACCTACAGCCTGGCGACCGCGATCGGCGACAGCGGCGCGCAGTTCCGCGCGATGCTCGATTGCAGTGGTCAGAGCACGACGCCGAGCAATGCGGCGACGCTCACCGTCACGCCGCCGGGCACGGTCGTGCTGAGCCTGTTGCCGCTCGCCGGCTTGCGCGACCAGGCCGAGATTCCGTCGATCACCGGGATGGACCAGGACCCCGGCGGCAGCGTCACCTTCATCACGGGCAACCGCGTCAAGCGCTTGAGCGTCGATCTGAGCACGATCACCGCCGTCGCTGGCACGACCGGGTCCGGTGCCGTCGACGGTGCCGCCGCCTCCGCGTCCTTCAATCAGCCGTTCGCATTGACGCAGGACAGCGCCGGCATCATCTACGTCGCGGACAGCGGCAACAACACGATCCGGCGCATCGCCGCCGACGGCACCGTCAGCACGCTCGCGGGCCTGGCCGGCAGCAGCGGCGCGACCGACGGCAGCGGCAGTGCCGCCAGGTTCGACAGCCCGACCGGGATCGCGATCGGGCCCGACGGCGACCTGTATGTGGCGGAACGAAACAGCCACTTGATCCGTCGCGTGACCACGGCCGGCGTCGTGACCACCTACGCAGGCAGCACCGTCGGGTACCTCGATGGCGCGCCGCTGACAGCGAAGTTCAACAGCCCGTGGGGAGTTGCGGTGGCAGCGAACGGCGACGTGCTGGTGGCCGATACATCGAACAACCGCATCCGTCGAATCGTGCGCAACGGCAACGTCGCCGGACCGGTCCAGACGCTCGCCGGCAATGGCACGGCCACGGCAGCGAGCCCCGACGGCACCGGCACGGCGGCCGTCATCGGCAACCCGCGCGGTATCGTGTTGCGCGGCAATACGCTGACCGTGCGCGACACCTTCGGTTTGTTGCGCCAGATCGATCTGACGAGCGCCGTGGTGACGACGCTGAGCGGCTCGCGCACCCTCGGCGAAGGCTATGCCGACGGCACGGTGGCGACGGCGCGCATTCGCGACCTCGGCGTGGGCGTGACCGGCGCCGCCAATGGCGGGTTCACGATCGGCGACGACCTGGCGCTGCGTGTCGTCAGCGCCGCAGGAGCCATCCGCACGATCGCCACGTCTCGCGCCCAGAGCACACCCACAGGCGTCGGGGTGCTCGCGCAGGTGCCGTTCCTGCTGGCGGTCAATCGCACGGAGTCCCTGACCGTGGACCCGGCCGGCAACGTCGTGGTCGCCGACGAGGACGGGCAGACCGTCCGGCGCATCAGCCCGGCCGGAGTCGTGACGCTCGCGGCCGGCCTGGTGGGGAGCTTCGAAGGCATGGTCGACGGTGTCGGCAGCGAAGCGCAGTTCAGCGATGTCGGCAGCGCGATCGCCAGCGACAGCAGCGGTGTCCTCTATGTGGCCGACAGCAGCTCGCTGCGCCGGATCGGCACCGACAACGTGACGACGCTGCTGGCGGGCGCCCGGGCGACATTCCCCCCCGACGGCAGCCCGACGTTCGGCGCCGTCAACGGCAACGGCACGGCAGCGCTCTTCAACCGGATCTTCGGCCTGGCTGCCGCGCCCGGCGGCATTGTCTACGCCGGTGACGCCGGCAACAACGCGGTCCGGCGCATCGATTCGGCCGGCAACGTCACCACGTACGCCGGAGTGATGGGGCAGGGCGCCCGGATCGACGGCCCGATCGCGACCGCGAGATTCCTGGGCCCACGGGACCTCGCACTCGGCCCGGACGGCTCGCTCTATGTCAACGACGGCGGCACCATCCGCAAGATCACGCCCGACGGATCAAGCGTGTCGACCGTGGTCGCAGCGGGCGGCCTGGTGGACCACTTCGCGATCGACTCGGCGGGCACGATCTACTACGAGGACCAAGGCGGCCTGTGGAGCTTGCCACCCGGCGGCACGGCCACCCTCCTCATCCAGCACACCAACGGCAACGTCGTTCTCGGTTCCAACCCCCGACTTCCCTTTGCCAGCGCGATCACCGTCCTGAGCCCGAAGCAGATCGTCATCGTGAGCGCCGGTCAGCTCCTGTTGGCGACCTTGCCTTGAAGGTCAAGCTCACCGATATCGCCCGCGCGAGCACCGCGCGCTCGCGGGCGACGTTCGCGTCTCGGCCGACGCGCGGCGCGGCCTGGTTCTCCCGCATCGAGGACTGCGCGGTGTAGAAGTCTTTGATCGCCTGCGCGTGACCGTTCGCTTCGACGCGCACGTTGAATCGTTCCAGAGGATCTGCGGTAGGCATCGTGTTTTCCGCTCGTAAGTGCACTCGTGGCGAGGCCAGGCGGGTTAATTCGGGAACCGGTCCATGTACGCCCCCGTTCCGCTCAGTGTGATGTAGAGCGTCTGCGTCGCCCGGGTCGCGGCAACGTAGAAGAGCCGCGCCTCGTCTGCCTCGCTGTGCCCGGCTTCCGGCATGCGGCCGACGCCCGGCAACGCCACGACCGGAAACTCCACCCCCTTGCTGGCATGCATCGTCAGCACCTTGATCGTGTCGGCGTCCGGATCGAAGCTGCCTGAACCTCTGCGTACCTGGTGCGGCAGCTTGCGTCGCCGCAGCGCCGCGGCGCATTCGTCCATCACCGGGTAGTGTCGGCAGGTGATCGCCATCTCGCCCCAGGCGCGACCCTCCTGATGCGCCGCGCTCAGCAGCTCGGCGATCTTGGTCGCCTCATCGCGCAGGCTCGGCAGCCGGATCACGAGCGGTGCATGGCCGTCGCGGCCGCAGCTGATCGGGTGTAGCAGCGGGATGCCGTCGTCGTCCCTGTCGTCGGCCTTCAGCAGGTCCGCCGCGATCATGCTGGCGGTCCGCAGGATCTGCCGGCTGTTGCGGTAGTTGATCTTCAGCACCGTGGTACGGCCCTGCGCCTGGATGCCCACGCTCTTGAAGCTGAACTGCCGCGTGCGTTGGCGCTCGTAGATGCTTTGCGCGTCGTCGTAGAGCAGCAGCAGGCAGTTGGTGCTCGGGTCGACCATCTGCGTGACCAGCTTGAGCCACTCGGGCTGGAAGTCATGGCCCTCGTCGATCAGGATCGCCTGGTACTGACCCGACGGAATCTGGCGGCGTTCGACGCCGCGAATCACGTTGTCGACCATCTGCTCGAACATCGCCTTGCCCTGCGCCGGGATCGGCTGACCGAAGGCCACCAGCTGCTGCCGGCACCACTTGTGGAAGTGGCGCACGTACACGCGCTCGGCCAGGCCCTTGCCGGCCATCACCGCGCCGAGCTTCACCGCGAGCGGCTCGTTGTAGCAGAGCACGAGCACCGGCTTTGCCTGCGTCGCCGCCTTCGCCAGCAGCTCTGCGCGATAGCCCAGGATCATCGTCTTGCCCGAGCCGGCCACGCCGTGGATCACGCGATGCCCGTCGCCCAGGCTGCGCGCGAGCTGTTCCTGCTGCAGGTCCATGACGTGCATGATGTCGGGCAACTCCGCCTCGGCATCGCTGTCGTCGAAGAGCGCACCCTGCGTCTGCACGCGCACTGCCGGGAACATGATCCAGCGCACCCGGTCCAGCTGCGGCAGCGACATGACGCCGCCGAACGCGTGCGGAAACATGATCCACAGTCGTTGTTGGAACCGTTCGGCGTCCACGTGCTCGGGCATCTCGTCCGAGCAGATCACATGGTTCGGATCGATGGCCTCGCCCAGACCGGTCGCCTCGAATTGTTGGCGCGTGATGTGGGTGAAGACCACGCCGTGGCCCCAGGGGAAGGCGAGCTTGCCCTGGTGCGAGCCGGTCGCGTGGACCAACTGCGCGTCACGCTCGAGCGCGTTCACGACCTGGATCGCGCAATGCCGCGCCTGCGCCAGCGGGTTGATCACGACCTTGAGCTGACCGTCGGGAACGATCTCCCAGGCCTGCCGCGTCGCGCTCTTGATCGTGTCGAGCTTCCAGTGCTTGGTCTCGAGAATCAACAAGCCGCGCCGCGGATGCAGGACGACGAAATCCGGGTGCGACTGCGTCGGGCCGACCGGCACGTCATACCAGACCAGGTAGTCGTCGTCGAGTTTCTGCTCAAGCCGCTCGGCCAGCCGACGCTCGCCCGCGGTCATGTGCGACGCGCAAGTGCTGAGGGACGGGATGAGCGTGGCCATGCGGTGCCGTTCGCCGAGGGGAGGTCGCGCAAATGCAGTTCAACGCGCCGCGGGCATATGCGGCAGCCTCCCACATCTGCGCGGCCAAGAGCGTTAGCGACAGCGGCCTGTTGCTGGCCAATTGCAGCTTCTCGCCACCGTACCGCGAGGCGGTCGCCCAACGCGAGCGTTATCGCTGTTTGACCGCCTAGAACTTGATCGCCTGAAACTTCGCTTGCGACGAATGCGCCCATGGCACGCGATACGCACCACCGATCACCAGCCCGGCGTAGGCGACGATCTGTGGCCACCAACGTACGAAGCGCTCCGCCTGCAACCAGAACTTTTGCTTCGACCAGTTCCCGTCGAGCACGAATACGGTGTGCCCCGCCCGTCGGATTGCTTCCCGTTTGGCTCCGTGCTGTTTGTTCAAGCGATCGATTGAGACGATGTACCAGGGACCGTCCACGGTCAGGCCCGGAATCCAAGTGAGGCCATCGGCATCGCGTGCGAAGCGGTCGGAGAGGTGAATGACCTTGTCCACACCCAGGTGTGATCGTCGACAACTCGCGGATGGCGTGCGCGAGGTGTGCCGACAAGTTGTTGTCGAAAAAGAACTTCAAGCAGCGAGCTTCTCTTCGAAATCAACCGCCGCCGTCACCATCCTCGACGTAATGTCGAAGATGCGGGCCACCATCGCCTTATCGCGTTCCTCCGCAAGGAACGACGCATAGATCGTGTCCGTGGGAATGCCGACCTCGGCCACAACGGGCGTGCCGAATTGCAGGCCGGGGTCGAGCACGATGGTCTTGCGCTTGCCGAGCGGGAACCAGCGGCGCGCACCGCCGTTGCCGTACTCGATGCCGGCGTAGAGCGAGGGCTTGATGATGTCGGAGAACACGAACTGCTTGCGCAGCACGTCGATCATGCGCGACTCGCCGGTCGTCTTCTCGATGGCGTCAGGAAAGATTCGCTTTCCGTCCGTCAGGAACTTCTGATTGGTGAGTGGGTAGTCGGCGCGGAAGCTGCTCGATGCCGCATCAACCGTGGCACAGATCACCTTCAAATCAACGCCGTACCTCACGAACGCATCCACCATACGCAACTCCAGCAGGTCGCGAAAACCAATCACCTCGTCGGGCAAGTCTTGGCCTTCGAGCTGCGTGTGCCACAAGGGCTCCGAGCGCACACGCTCGCCGTGGCATTTGCGGCCATACCCCCGGAGCCATCTGCGCACCGCGCGCGGCTTCGCGCCCACCCAGCGCGCTGCCTGATGTAGCGGGTAGATTCCGGTTTTGATGAGTTCCATGCAACCTTGGACGGTGCGTCATAAGTGCGTCAGGGCACGGAGCGCAACGCCCGCTGGAGCGTGCAACGATCGACTGCTGTGGGGTCGGTGGACGGCCAACTCGGGAGACGCGGCAATGCCACTCAACCAAGCCTACCCTACATCACCGCCCCCAGTGCCCAGGGCACGAATTCGTTCTGCCCGTAGCCATGCACCTCGCTCTTGGTCTTCTCGCCCGACGCGGTGCGCAGCATCAGTTGAAAGATGCGCTCGCCCATCTCGTCGATGCTGGCGCTGCCGTCGATCACCTCGCCGCAGTTGATGTCGATGTCGTCTTCCTGCTTGACCCACAGCGCCGTGTTCGTGCTGAGCTTCAGCGACGGTGACGGCGCGCAGCCGTAGGCCGAGCCGCGGCCGGTGGTGAAGCAGATCAGGTTCGCGCCGCCCGCCACCTGGCCGGTCGCGCTGACCGGGTCGTAGCCGGGCGTGTCCATGAAGACCAGCCCCTTGGTCGTGACCGGCTGGGCGTACTCGAACACGTCGGTCAGGTTGGTGGTGCCGCTCTTCGCGATCGCGCCGAGGCTCTTCTCGAGAATCGTCGTCAGGCCACCGGCCTTGTTGCCGGCCGAAGGGTTGTTGTCCATCTCCTGGTCGTTGCGCGCGGTGTACTGCTCCCACCACTTGATGCGCGCGATCAGCTTGGCGGCGACCGCGGGCGTCACGGCCCGGCGTGTCAGCAGGTGCTCGCCGCCGTAGATCTCGGGCGTCTCCGACAGGATCGCGGTGCCGCCGTGGCGCACCAGCCGGTCGACCGCCGCGCCGAGCGCCGGATTCGCGCTGATGCCGGAGTAGCCGTCGCTGCCGCCGCATTGCAGCCCGACCGTGATGTGCGCGGCGCTGACCGGCTCGCGGGTCACGCGGTTCGCCGCTTCGAGCAGCCACTGCACCAGCTCGATGCCGTGCGCGACGGTCTTCCTGGTGCCGCCGGTTTCCTGGATGTTGAAGGTGTGGAACTGCGTGCCGGTGGGTCCAAAACTACCGAGACTCTCCTGCTCCATCAGCCCCGAGATCTGGTTCGTCTCGCAGCCCAGGCCGACGACCAGGATGGACGCGAAGTTCGGGTGCTTCGCGTACCCGCCGAGCGTGCGCCGCAGCACCTGCAGCGGCTCGCCGGCGCTGTCGGTCGCGCAGCCGCCGCCGTGCGTCAGCGCGATCACGCCGTCGACTCCTCCGTACTTCGCGAGCGCCTCGGGATGGATGTCGCGCCGGAAGTGATCGGCGATCGCGCGCGCCACCGTCGCCGAGCAGTTCACCGAGGTCAGGATGCCGATGTAGTTGCGCGTCGCGATGCGGCCGTCAGCGCGCTTGACGCCCATGAAGCTGGCCGGCACGTCGACATACGCGGTCGGGTGCGTGCCGGTGCTGGCCGCGTAGTCGCGCGCGAAGCTGCTGAACTCCAGGTTGTGCGTGTGCACGTGCTGGCCCGGCGCGATCGCGAGCTTCGCGCCGCCGATGATCTGGTTGTAGCGCCGCACCGGCGCACCCGCCTCGATCGCACGCACTGCGACCTTGTGCCCCGGCGGCACCAGGCCGATCACGGTGACGCCTTCGCTGGCGAGCACGGTGCCGCCGACGAGCTGCTGGCGCGCGATCACGACATCGTCGGCCGGGTGAATGCGGATCACCAACGGGTCGGTCATGGTCGCGCTCAGTCGTCGATCAGCGCGGCGTCCCACGCGAACACCCGCTGCTGTTGCTCGCCCAGCCCCTCGATGCCCAGGCGCATCTCGTCGCCGGCCTTGAGGTAGACGGGGCTCGGCTTCCTGCCCATGCCCACGCCGGGCGGCGTGCCGGTGCTGATCAGGTCGCCGGGGTACAGGGTCATGAAGCGGCTGATGTAGCTCACGAGCTGAGCCACGCCGAAGATCATCGTCTTGGTATTGCCGGTCTGCATGCGCTGGCCGTTCAGGTCCAGCCACATCGACAGCGCCTGCGGGTCGTGCACCTCGTCGGCCGTCACCATCCACGGGCCGACCGGGCCGAAGGTGTCGCAGCCCTTGCCCTTGTCCCAGGTGCCGCCGCGCTCGATCTGGTATTCGCGCTCCGAGACGTCGTTGACGACGCAGTAGCCGGCGACGTGCTTCAGCGCGTCGGCCTCGCTGACGTAGCGCGCCTTGCTGCCGATCACGACGCCGAGCTCGACCTCCCAGTCGCCCTTCACCGAGCCCTGCGGCAGCACCACCGGGTCGTTGCAGCCGACCAGGCTGCTGAGCGTCTTGGTGAACAGGATCGGCTCGGCCGGCACCGGCAGGTTCGACTCGGCGGCGTGGTCGGCGTAGTTCAGGCCGACACAGATGAACTTGGCGCAGCCGCCCCAGGGCACCGCGGTGCGGCCGGGGTTCGCCAGCACCGGCAGCAGCGCCGGGTTGATGTCGCGCAGGCGCTGCAGGCCGTGCGGCGTCAGCGTGTGGGCGGTGATGTCCACCAGTTCGCCCGACAGGTCGCGCAGCACGCCCTGCGCATCGACCAGCGCCGGCTTCTCCGCGCCCTTGGCGCCGTATCGCATCAACTTCATGTTTGTGTCCTTGTAAGTGGTTTCTTGGTCGCGGGCATCGAGCCCGCGCCTTCGCCCCGCACTCTAGTGTAGTGTTCCATTCTGTTTAGAACTTAAGCGGCTGTTGGCGCGGATGACCTTCTGCAGGATGTCGGCAGCGCTCTTGGTCCAGATGAACGGCTGGGGTTTGATGTTGTGATGGGCGATGTACTCATCGATGGCGGT
>JANXZN010000346.1 GCA_025355545.1 Rhizobacter sp. | reverse complement strand
GGGGGTTCTCATCGACCGATCACGCTCCACACCCCCCGAGCGCCACGCAATGACAGTCAAGACACTCGTTGACCCCGGAAAACAGCGTCAAGATGGCCCATCAGGCCATACAGTGGTCGATGCGTGAAATATGCGGGCTAGCGCAAGTCGCCCGCCAGGCTGGCCAGCGTCTCCGCCGCGATGGCGGAGTGCGCCGGGTAGTTGGTGTGGTCGCAGCCCAGCTTCACGCTGGCGCCGGCACGCACCGCGTCGCGCATGGGCTTGTCGAACTCGAAACGCACGAAGTGCACCGCCGAGGTCTTCTCGGCGTCCCCGCGCTCCAGGTCTTCGTCGGCGATCGCATAGACCCGCGCATGGCCCTCGACCTCGACGAACAGGCGGTCCTCGATGCCGATCAGCCGCGCGAGCTCGCGCTTGCGCTCGTGCACGTCGGGGTACTCGATCAGCACGGTCGCCTTCCAGTTCGCTCCGTCGGGCACGAGCGGCGCATAGACCTCGATCTCGCCGTCGATGCCGTCCGCGTCGAAGATCTTCTCGATGTGCAGCATCTCCTGGATCTGCCGGCGGATCGTGCGCTCGTCCTCGAACTGAACACTGAGGTGCTCGCCCAGGTGCACGGTGCGCAGCTTGCGGTGCGCGATGAACTCGGCCCGCGCGCTCTTGCGGATCTTCGCGTAGGCCTCCAGCGTCATCAGGCTGTCTTTGGTGATCGTCATTCGCTTCACTCCAGCCCGTAGGCGATGCGCACCAGGCTCAACGGGTGCGCCAGTTTCGCCGCGGGCAGCCCGTCCTGCGCCATGCCTTGCGCGATAGGGTGGCCGGCCAGCGCGCAGTCGGAACTGATGTAGTCCGGCCCGTCCTTGCCCATCGCCTTGAACACCGGCTTGCCGATCTTCATCGCGTTCGCGTGGAACGCGGTCTTCACGCCATAGGTGCCGGCGTGCCACGAACAGCGCTCGACCGTGTTGGGCTGCACCGGCACGGTCTGGTTGATCAGCTTGAACACTTCCTCGGTCTTCTTGCCGATCTTCTACACCCGACCGTGGCAGGGGATGTGGTAACTCACCTTGCTTAGCGCGGCCTTGAAGTCGAGCTTCAGCGTGCGCTCGCCGTTGACGACCGGTGTGGCCGCGTCGCCCTCGTCGGCGCTCCAGCGGAAGCGTTTCGTCGCGAGCTCGGGCAGCCATGCATCGGGATGCACATGCAGCGTCTTGTCGAGCAACTGGCGCACCGGCCTGGTCTTGTTCAGCGCATTGACGACCTGCACGACCACCGGGATGCCGGCGAACTGGCCATGCGTGTCGGTCGACGCGAGCAGCTTCTCGCCGGCGGCGACCTCGCCGTTGCGGAACTTGATCGCCTTGGCGCGCAGCATCGTGTGCGGGAAGTCGACGTTCCACGGGTGCGGCGGCACGTACGGGCACTTCGTCAGGTAGCACAGGTCGCACAGGCAGCACTGGTCGACGACGCTCCAGAAATCCTTCTTCGCGACCTCGTGAACCTCGCCGTCGGCGGTGGCGTCGATCAGATCGAACAGCGTCGGGAACGACTGGCACAGGCTGACGCAGCGGCGGCAACCACGGCAGATATCGAAGATGCGCTCCATCTCCGTCTCGCAGGCGTCCTGGTCGTAGAACGCGGGGTTCTTCCAGTGGACCGGGTGCAGGGTGGGCGCTTCGAGGTTGCCTTCGCGGGTCGTCATCGGTACCCTTCTCCGCAATGAACAAGGGCCACGAAGCCCCCTGTTCGGTGAGCGTGACTACAAGGTCAATCGACCAGCGCGTCGAGCGCCTTCACGTAGCGATTGGCGTGCGAGCGCTCGGCCTTGGCCAGGGTCTCGAACCAGTCGGCGATCTCGTCGAAGCCTTCCTCGCGCGCGCTCTTGGCCATGCCCGGGTACATGTCGGTGTACTCGTGCGTCTCGCCGGCCACGGCCGCGGCCAGGTTCTGCCGGCTCGAGCCGATCGGCAGCCCGGTGGCCGGGTCGCCCACCGCCTCGAGGAACTCGAGGTGGCCGTGTGCGTGGCCGGTCTCGCCTTCGGCGGTCGAGCGGAACAGCGCCGCCACGTCGTTCTGGCCTTCGATGTCGGCCTTGTTCGCGAAATACAGATAGCGTCGATTCGCCTGCGATTCGCCTGCGAAGGCGTCCTTCAGGTTCTGTTCGGTTTTCGATCCTTTCAAGCCCATGTCGGTCTCCTGGTGAATGAACTGCGACGGTCGCCGAAGCCGGTGCGCTTCAATCGGGCGGCACAGCGCACGCTACCGCAGCCCTCGCGCGATCCGCCAATACAAAGCAACAATGCAGCGCATTGAGAGTGGCTATGCGGGCGCTGTTCGGTTCCTCAGGCGAGGGGCACCGGCAACAGCCCGAGCAGGTGCAGCGCGAGCCGATGCAGCCGCGCCCGCGGGTCGACGAGGGCATCCGGCACGTCGAAGTGGTGGGTGCCGGGAATCGTCTCGCACACCGGCACGCGGCGGGCGCCCCAGGCATCGCGGATCGAGCGGCTCTGGCGCAGGAACTCCTCGCTTTCGAGCGCGCCCACGGTGGCGAGCAGCGTTCCCTCGGGCGGCGCGAACAGCGCGGGGCTCAGGCGGCGCGCCGAGGTCCGTGTGAGCCGCAGGTCCGCCTGCAGGAACGGCGTATGGCGCAGCGGCTCCAGTTCGAACAGTCCCGAGACCGCCAACGCGGCGCGCACCAGTCGTGGCGGCAGATCGCGCGCGACCTCGCTCCAGCGGCCGCCCAGCAGCATCGCGGCGAGGTGGCCACCGGCCAAGTGGCCGGCCACGACGATGCGTTGCGGGTCGCCGCCGTACCGCCCGGCATGACGGTGGACCCAGTCGAGTGCCCGAACCATTTGCAACGCGATCGTCTGGATCGTCACCGCCGGACACAGGGCGCAATTCGGCAGCAGCACCAGCGCGCCGGCCCGCGCGAACGCCGGCGCGACGAACGAGTGGTCGCGTTTGTCCAGCGAGCGCCACCAGCCACCATGGATGAACACCAGCACCGGCGCGCTCTGGCGTGGCGGCGGGAACACATCGAGCGTCTCGTTCGGGCCGTCGCCGTAGGCCAGGTCGAGATGGCAGGGCGACGCCTCGCGTGCCAGCGTGGAGGCGCGCGCCCAGCGCTCGAAGATCGCCGGATGCTCCGGGACGCGCGCGCGGTTGTTGTACTGAACCTCGAGCCACCCGGGGTCGAATCTGGACATGCGACCGCTCCGGTCAGCGACGATGCGATGCCGTGTTGTAGCCGGGTGTGGCCTGCCGCACCAGCGCGCAAGCACCGAGCATGAGCGATCCCGCGTTTTTGCTAGACTAGCGCTTGCCGTGGGGGGGGTAGCTCAGCTGGGAGAGCGTCGCGTTCGCAATGCGAAGGTCGGGAGTTCGATCCTCCTCCTCTCCACCATCCACATGTCCCAAGACGTCTCGCGCGATACGACACTGTCGCGAAAGCCCTAGTGTAGTGTTCCATTCTGTTTAGAACTTAAGCGGCTGTTGGCGCGGATGACCTTCTGCAGGATGTCGGCAGCGCTCTTGGTCCAGATGAACGGCTGGGGTTTGATGTTGTGATGGGCGATGTACTCATCGATGGCGGT
>JANXZN010000300.1 GCA_025355545.1 Rhizobacter sp. | reverse complement strand
GCCGCCATTGATGAGTACGTCGCCCATCACAACACCAAGCCCAAACCGTTCATCTGGACCAAGAGCGCTGCCGACATCCTGCAGAAGGTCATCCGAGCGAATAGCCGCTTAAGTTCTAAACAGAATGCAACACTACACTAGCCGCCCAGCCGCCGCCTCGCTACGGCGACTGCCGGCTCACGGCCAGCAGCGTGGCCTGGATGGTCGGGGTCAGGGTGTCGCTGCCGTAGGCGCGAACCGCCGCATAGCCGCGCCCGGCCATCGCCTCGGCGGCGGCGCGCTCCTTCAGGGCCCAGCGGCAATGGCTGATCCAGTCCTGCGCGGTGTCGCACCGCAGCAGGTGCTCGGGGTGCTTCAGGTCATCCGCGAAACCGGCGTGGGCAAACCCGGAGATCACGAGCGGGCGATGGTGCGCGAGCGCATCGATGACCTTGATCTGCGTGCCGCCGCCCGACTGGATCGGCGCGATCACCAGCGATGCGAGGTCGTACTCGTGGGCCAGATCGGCGACGAAGCCGCGCAAGCGCACGCCGCGGCCGGCGAGCTCGGCTTCGAGCGCCGGCGGACACTTTCCGACCGCGTGCAGCTCGACGCCCGGGATCTCGGCCCTCAGGGCCGGCAGCACCGTCTGCGTGAACCAGCGCAGCGCCTGCGCATTCGGCGGGTGCTCGAACAGGCCCACCATTAACAGCCTGCCGGGCACGGCGTCGGGCCGCGGACGGTTCGCCGGCGGAATCCGGACCACGTTTCTCAGCAGCGAAACCCGCGTCGTTCCGAGCCGGTGCGCGTCCAGCGGGTTGACGCACCACACGTGCGCGGCGCGACGTGCGGCCAGGCTTGCGATCAGGTTGCGCAGCCGCAGCCCGAGCCGCGCGCGCAGCGAAACATCCGCTCCAGGCGCGATCGTCTTGACGATGTCGTCCGCATCGAGCACCAGGCGCCGCCAGGCCCAGCGCGGCACGAAGCGGGCCAGGCCCAGGTAGCGTGCGACGATCGCGTCGTAGCGGCCCTGCCTGAGCACATCACCGACCCACTCGCGAATCTCGGCGCGCTGGCGCCGCGCGCCGGCGGAAAAGCCCAGCAGGCTGTAAGTGGCCCGCTTGACCCCGAACTCGTCCCAGTCGGCGTCGATCTGCATCCGCAGGCCGGCGTGGATGACGAGCGTATGGACTTGCCCGATCTGCATCATCGAGTCGCGAATGTGCGCGCTGCGCAGGGCTGCTCCATAAGACCGATCGTCGATCGCATTGAAGGTCAGATAGAGCATCTTCATCGGGTCATGATGCCATTGATGATCTTCCGGCCGTGCCGGCCGGTTCAAGCGCGCAGCGCAGCACAGGCGGAGCAAAGCGCGTGCCGGTCCGCGGCCGATGTGGCATTTGTTACCGCTCCTTGCAGGCAGCGGCTCGGCGCCTGCGGTCTGCCGCTCGCCGTGCGGCTCGCGCGTTAGAATCGCGGCCGCCGCGGGTGTAGTTCAATGGTAGAACGGCAGCTTCCCAAGCTTCATACAGGGGTTCGATTCCCCTCACCCGCTCCAATCTAGCGTCTCGGTGGCTCCCAGAATGTCCTAGGCAGTCCCGACCTACCTATGAAAACTGAGGCCGACGGATGACTCGTCGTCCGTAATCGTCCTTTGCGGTCTCTTGAAATCTTGGGGTAGTTGGGGGTAAATTGTGGGGTAACAGCTGCGAGTGCGCGAGAGGTTACCCCCAATCATGGCTTCCGACACGCTGACCGATCTGGCGATCAGGCGAACCGTTCCCAGAGAAAAATCGCACCGGCTGTACGACGGTCGTGGGCTGTATATCGAGGTCACCCCTAACGGCGGCCGATGGTGGCGCTGGAAGTATCGCTTTGAAGGCAGAGAGAAATTGCTTTCAATGGGCACGTATCCAGACACGAGCTTGAAGATGGCGCGTGGCAAGCGCGACGAAGCCCGCTCGCTCCTCGCATCGGGTGTCGATCCGAGCGCCGTTCGCAGGGCTGTCAAGTCGAGCCGAATGAGTGCTGAAGCCAACAGCTTTGAAGCGGTGGCGAGGGAGTTTCACGAGGCCAAGCGGGCCGAGTGGAGCGAGGCGCATGCCCGGCGATGGCTCGAGCGTCTCGTGAAAGATGTTTTCCCGTACGTCGGCGCACAGGCTCTGAATGACATCCCGGCGCCACTGTTGCTCAAGACACTGCGTCGTGTGGAGGACCGAGGCGTGCGCGAAACCGTGCACTCGATTCTTCAGGCGTGCGGGCAGGTGTTTCGCTACGGGATCGCCAGCGGCCGCGCTGAGCGCAACCCGGCGGCTGATTTGCGAGGTGCACTGCGGCCCGTGCTTGTCAAGAATATGGCGGCAATCACCGAGGCTGTTGCCGCTGGCGAATTGTTGCTGGCCATCGACTACTACGAAGGCGGCGCGCTGACGCGTGGCGCGCTGAAGTTGTCGGCGCTTCTCTTCCAGCGCCCTGGCAACGTTCGTGCAATGCAGTGGTCGGCGCTCGAACTTGAGGGCCGCGAACCTACCTGGGTGATTCCCGCTGCCGAAATGAAGCGCAGCCGATACGAAAAGCAAAACGGGCGCCCACACCTCGTACCGCTGGCGCGCCAAGCCGTCGCGATTCTGACCGAGTTGCGCCCCCTGACCGGCCACGGACGCTATGTCTTTCCCTCAATCCTTGGCGGTGGCCGGCCGATGAGCGACAACACGGTCAACACGGCACTGCGCCGACTCGGATACGACAGGGATACGGCGACCGCACATGGTTTTCGCGCAATGGCTCGTACCATGATGGTGGAAAAACTGGACGTTGTGCGCGGCAGTGCGAAGTTGCCTGAAACTGGGCGGTCTGAAAATGCTGATCAGAATCGGGCCGGCGCTGGGGTCGCGATGTCGATCGGCGGATGAATTCGGCGGCGCGTCAGATCTCCACCTGATCTCTTGAGCGATAG
>JANXZN010000299.1 GCA_025355545.1 Rhizobacter sp. | reverse complement strand
GCCGCCATTGATGAGTACGTCGCCCATCACAACACCAAGCCCAAACCGTTCATCTGGACCAAGAGCGCTGCCGACATCCTGCAGAAGGTCATCCGAGCGAATAGCCGCTTAAGTTCTAAACAGAATGCAACACTACACTAGTGCAATGCCCGAGTTACAGGCGCAAAGTCTCACGCGCTCGGACGAATATTCTGGTTCATGCGAAACAGGTTGCCCGGGTCGTACTTGTCTTTTGCCGCTACCAGGCGCTCGTATCCGGGCCCATAGGCAGCCCCGATGCGCTCGGGTTCATCATCGGTCAGGAAGTTGACGTACACGCCGCCTGTCGCATGCGGTGCGGCCTCGCGGAAGAAACCGCGCGCCCAGTCGATGCATTTCTGGTCCTCGGGCGCTGTCTCCCAGCGTCCGTGCACGTTGCATACGTAGATAGCGTCACGATGAGAGTAGGCGGTGGCATCGGGCTTGGGACGTGTGGTCGCGCCGCCGATAAGGCCAAAGAATATCTCGCAGTGTGGCGAGGGAAGACTTTGAACGTATTTCACCGCCACATCGATGGCGCCGTCGCTCAAATCGACAAAGTTGTGCGACTTCCAGTAGTTCCGGGCACCTGGTGTCAGCAGTGGGTCAAACGTTTGTTGCCAGGCGGTGTACGGCTGCATGCCGATAAACTCCCCGAGGACGGTGCCAAATTTCCGCACCGGTTCAATCGCTCTTCGTCCCTCATCTGAATTTCCGGCGTGGAACACACAGAAGGCGATGATCTCGGTCCCGTGCACCTGCGGCGGGAGAAACGGCAACGGCGGCGCCTTGCGCATCACCGTCCATACGTTCGTTTCGTCGCCGAGTTTCTTTACGTATTCACGGAATTGTTTCAGCGCGGACGCCGCGTCCTTGAGCGAATAGACGACCATCCCGGTCAGCACTTCCGGTCCAACCGGATGAAGTTTGAACTCAAAGCGGCTGACAACCCCAAAATTGCCGCTGCCGCCGCGTATCGCCCAAAAGAGATCTGGATGTTCTGTCTCGCTGGCGCGAAGCATGCGCCCGTCGGCGACGATCACATCGGCTGCAATCAGGTTGTCTACAGTCATCCCTTGCTTTCGGGACAACCAGCCGAAGCCGCCGCCGAGCGTGAGCCCGGCCACACCGGTGGTCGAATTGATCCCGACTGGTGTCGCCAATCCAAAGGCCTGACATTCGTGGTCAAAATCGCCCAACGTCGCCCCCGGCTCCACATGCGCGACTGAGGTGAACGGATCGACGGTCACTCCTCGCATGTTCGACAAATCGATGAGCAAGCCGCCGTCGCACACGGCATTGCCCGCAATGTTGTGTCCGCCCCCCTTGATGGCGGTCAGCAGGCCGTGCGCATGCGCAAACATCACGGCCTGGCGGATGTCGGCCACGCCGGCGCAGCGCGCTACCAATGCCGGCTTGCGATTGATCATGGCGTTCCAGACAGTGCGTGCCGTTTCATAGCCGTCGTCGTTTGGAGCGAGCAGTCGCCCTCGCATTGAGGATTTCAACTTTTCGATGGCGTCCGCATCGACCGTGACGACCTCACCAGTCAATCCGACGAATCGCGTACTGCTCATGATCTGGTCTCCATGCCGAATGGTTTCCGAGGTTCCTGCCTTGATTCCCATTCTTCAATTGCTCATACACAGTCTAGGCAAGGCGGGCGGAAGCGCCATACGCAACCCTGCGTATGGGCGGAGCGACGGTTGCGCGTCGCGGAGCGAATCGCACAGATGAATTCGTTGACCATCGACGATGGCCACTTTGCGGCGCTCGACCTTGGGCCAACGGGTGTAGGGGGTGGATCCAGGTCGTGTCAAAACTCTCTCGCTCGATCTTTTGAGCGCCCCAAGGACGCCGCCTCGCGGCGCCCGTCCCCCGCGGGGATCAAGGAAAGTGGCGGAGCCTCATTTCCTTGTGAGAGGTACTCAATCCCTTCCCTTGAGCAGCGATCGTTGAATAGAGCTCGATCGGAGAGATCAGTCGTCCGATCTTGCACGTCTTCTGGCATTGGCGTCCAGATTCCGCACGGCCTGGGCAATCGAGCGACACGCGAAGAATTGATCTCGCCGCTCAGGAGCTATCGGCCGGCAATCACCAAGCCGCCGCTCTGCGCGACACTCAGCGGCCAAGTGCACGCATGACGGCCGCCGTACGTGTCTCCACGCCCAGCTTGGCGTAGATCCGCTGCAGGTGCTTGTGCACAGTGCGTGGGCTGCATTCCAGGAGCGTGGCGACATCCTTGTCTGTCTTGCCGGCCGCCACCCACTGCAGAACCTCGGACTCGCGGCGGGTCAGCCCAAGGCGCGCCAGCGCCTCGTTGTCGAGCGCCGGGGACGCCCGTTCGGTGGCGTGCGCACGATCGAACAGTCGTGCCAGCGGCCGGCGCACAGAGTCAAGCAGCGCCAGCTCGCAGTCGCTGAAGTCCTGACCCTGGCGGTTGAGCACGAAGCTCACGAGCTCTCGTCCATCCATGCACACCGGCAGTGCAAGCGCATGGCTCAACCCGACCCGGCGGTAGTAGTCGTTGTAGAGGGCGGTTTCCCGAAACCGCGCCTGGGACATCGAATCGCTGATCCGGTGCGCGAAGGCGCCGCGTTCGACGGCGTGGTATCGCACCAGCGGGTGCTCGTGAAAGTGGCGATCGAAGGCAGCCCGTTCATCGACACCAACGGAAACCTGCGCTGTTCCAACCACGATGCGCTTTCCGGTTCGCAAGTCGCAGCGCGAAAGGGTCGTCAGTTCGCTGGGCACGAGGCGCGAAAGCGCTTGAACGCCAGCCTGCGCGAAGTGCGCGCTGCTGTCGGCCGCCTCCGCGATGTCTCCGAGGGCCATCAGCGCAGCGCGAAGGTCGCGCGAGCGAAGAAGTTCGTGTCTCGGACTCGCCATGGACGCTTCCTTTCTCGGCCGCGTACGCAATTCTGAGCATCGACGCGGCGCGGCTCACCGCGTACAAATTCAGTATAGGACTCGACTGGAGGTTGGCGATGAATCTGCTACTTGAAGGCCAAGTCACCTGCATGTTGCCGGTAAAGGACATGGCGCGAGCGCGCCGCTTCTACGAGCAGCAGCTCGGGCTGGCACCGCAGGGGCTGCGCCCCGATGGAAAGTTCAACTATCGCGTCGGTGGGACGACGCTGGCGCTCTTTCCGAAGCCTGAGGGCACCAAGGCCGAGCACACTGCGGTGAGCTTTCGGGTCGAGAGCATCGAATCAGCCGTTTCGGCGCTGAAGGCGCGTGGCGTAGGCTTCGCCGACTACAACCTGCCGGGGCTGAAGACGGTCGAGCATGTCTGCGTGCTCGGCTCGGAGAAGGCGGCCTGGTTCGAGGACCCCGAAGGCAACATTCTATGCTTGCATGAAGACCTTGGCTGACGCGCCCTACCACGCCGGCGCGCGCCACTGGCAGGATCGCTTCGACTCGCGCCGCCTGGCCGACAGACTGGCCGAGCGTCTTTCACGCCGCGCCATTGGCGACGAGGACCGCTCCTTCATCCAACGCCAGTCGATGTTCTTCCTGGCGACGGCCGACGAACGGGGTCAGCCCGATGTGTCCTACAAGGGCGGCGCGCCGGGCTTCGTACAGATTCTCGACGAGCAAACGCTGGCGTTCCCCAGCTACGACGGCAACGGCATGTTCCGCAGCCTTGGCAACGTCCGTCTGAATCCACGGGTGAGCTTGCTTTTCATAGACTTCGAGCAACCGCAGCGTCTTCGCATCCTCGGGCATGCCTCGGCTGCCGACAACGACCCGATCGTCGATCGCTGGCCGGGCGCTCAGTTGGTCGTACGCGTTGTTGTCGAGTTCTTGTTTCCGAACTGCCCGCGCTACATCCATTGCATGCAGCGGCTCGAGATATCACCCTTCGTGCCAAGCCGCGGTGTGGAGACGCCACCGGCGCCCTGGAAGCGCTTTGAGATCTTCCGCGATGTGCTGCCCCGTCTCGGCGAGCCCTGAGCAGGCGTTCGCGAAGAAACGACTATGAGCTACAAGGTGAACGGCAGCGCCGAGATGACCGACACGTCATTGGTGCGAACTCGCGGCGTTATCGGACGCCGTGTGGTGAGCCCGCTATTGAGCCAAGCCTGATTGAAGAACATCGGCGTAGGTGAACGCAAGGCCGGTTTGGCGGATGCGAGGGCGCTGGCGAGTTGGCGAGCCTTTGAGGGCTTGCAATGCTGCGGTTTCGAGCTCTTGGGCCATGATCTGTTGCCTCACGTAGGGGTTGCGACGGCTGGGCACGTACCTGTGCCCGAGCCGATTCCCGGCCCTTGGATGACGTGGCTCGCGGCACCGGCGAATACAGTTCGGTCTTGCCCGCCACCGCATCGATCTGAGCGTGCGCGGGGAAGCCCCCGTCCACCAACCATTGCCCGGGGGTCCGGCCCAGGCGCTGCTCGACCTGCGCGACCATGGGCGCGAGCTGCGCCATGTCGCTTCCCGCAGTGACCGCATCCACACCCACGATCACCTGGCTGGCGCAGTCTGTTGCGAACTGCACGTTGTAGGCCGGGCGGAAGCCGCCGTCGCCCATCTTCATGTTGCTCGCATCGGCATGGGTAGTGCCGGAGCGCGCGTCCTCGGGCTTGTCGCCGTTGCGCCGGTTGGCCGCTTCCATCGCGGGCAAGCGCGCCGGTGCATCCGCTATGCGTTGCTCGCGCTGCTGCGCCGCGCGCAACCGGGCCGCTTGCGCGCGCCGGCTGGCCTGGCCCGGGTCGGCCTGCGCCTGGGTCTTGAGTGTGCGAACCAGCTCGCGCGCCTCGGCCTGGTGTTCCTCCAGGCGCGCCTGACGCCGGAACGAGGCCGCCCCGGCATCGGCGCGCACGCGCATGCCGTCTTGCGCCACGCGCTCCAGCGTGATCGCCCCGACGGCCGCCGGCGCGGCCACGTTGTCGCTGAGCAGCTCGTCCATCAGCGCATCGTTGGCACCACGGGAGTCGTTGGGCGCGTGGTAGTTCACCGCCACGCCCCCGCATATCCAGCGGTACGCGTCGTGCTCGCGCGTCAACCGCGTGACTTCGCTTGCTCGCCCGAGCCTGCGCTCGTGCAAGGTCCGCTTCGCTGGGGCCGGGCAAGTCCTCGAACAGGCCGGCGCTCGGGTTCTTCTCGCTGAAATCGGCTCGCGTCGCCATGCCTTGAACGTAGCCAGTCTCGTGCCAGTTTGATCGGGACGGAGAAAAACTCTCACACTCTCACTTCTCAATGGAATCACGAGCCCCGCTCCAGGCTCATACCTCGTTGGACAAGACAGGGACTTGCGCCACCGAGGCGCTGGTGTCAGGATCGACAGTGCTAAACGACGAATGCGTCGAAGCTGCGCCAGGGCCGCCTGACGGCCTCGGCCCCGGCGGCAACGCCCGTGACTGCAGGCCGTCGTGCCGTTCACGGGAGAGCCTTGTCGTGTCCCTACATCCCATCCATCGTTCGCAGCGCCGCCGCCTCGCGCTTGCGCTGGCTGCCGCCGGCTTGCTGTTGGCAAGCCTGTCCGTTGTTGATCGCCGTGGCGTCGGCGGCACCGCTGTCGCCGCTTCCGATCCGACGTTCGATCCCCTGCTCGACGGCGGCTCTGCGAGCGTATGCGGGCCGCTCGGCGGCGGGTTTAGGCCCAAGGCACCGTTGCTGCTGGCGGTCGCGGCGAAGACCGAGACCGCTCCGTTTCGGCCGCAGCCGATGAAGGCCGCGGGCGGCGACGTGCCGCTCTACACGGACCTCGGCACGCTGGCTTTCCGCATCACGACGCGCAGTCCACGCGCGCAGGCCTACTTTGACCAAGGCCTGCGGCTCGCCTTCGCGTTCAACCACGCCGAAGCGCAACGCGCCTTCCAGGCGGCGCAGCGACTCGATCCGGCCTGCGCGGCATGCTTCTGGGGCGAAGCGCTGATCCTCGGCCCGAACATCAACGCGCCGATGTTGCCGGAGGCGAACCCACCGGCGGTCGCCGCGCTCGCCAAGGCGGTGGCGCTGAAAGACCGTGCCGGCGCAAAGGAGCGAGCGCTGATCGAGGCCCTGCAGCAGCGCTATTCGGCAGACCCGAAGGTCGAGCGTCCCGCGCTCGATGCGGCGTATGCCGATGCGATGCAGAAAGTCACCGCCCGCTACCCGGCCGACGACACGATCCGCACGCTGTACGCCGAGAGCGCGATGGATACTCAGCCGTGGGACTACTGGGAGTCCGGCGGTGTGAAGCCGAAGGGCCGCGGCGCCGAGATCCTCTCCAGTCTCGAGACGGTGCTCAAGCGCAATCCGACGCACCCGGGCGCGATCCACCTCTACATCCACGCGGTCGAAGCATCGAGCACGCCTGAGCGGGCCCTCGCGTATGCAGAGCGGCTCGGTGCGCTGATGCCGGGCGCAGGGCACGTGGTCCACATGCCGGCGCATATCTACTATCGGGTCGGCCAATACCGTCGCTCGCTCGACACCAACAGGCTAGCCGTAAAGGTGGACGAGCAGTACTTTAAGAACTCGCCCTCCGACCCGATGTACCGCGGCGCTTACTACCCGCACAACATTCACTTCGTGATGGTCTCGGCGCAGATGGGCGGCGACGGCGCTACGGCCATCGATGCGGCGAAGAAGCTGGACGCCGCGGTTCCGGCCAAGCTCGCCAGGCAGTTCCCGATCATGGAGCCGGTGAAGGCCGCTCCGTTCACGACGCAGCTCCAGTTCGCCGATCCCGACGCCGTGCTTGCGATCGCGCCGCCCGACGCGAAGCTCCCGCTCGTTCGGACGATGCAGCACTACGCCCGAGCCGTCGCCTTCGCACGTAAGAATGACCTCGCCGCCGCGCGTGCCGAAATCGCGGCCATCGACGCGATCGAGGCGACGGCGAATTTCAAGCCCTACGATGAGTGGGGCCTACCTGCCAAGGCGATCCTTCAAACCGCGCGGCTGGTCGCCACCGGCCGGATTGCCGACGCGACCGGGGATCTCGAGGGCGCGGCCAAGGCATACGAGGACGCGATCGCGCTCGAGGACAACTTGAGCTACACCGAGCCGCCGTATTGGTATTACCCGGTGCGCCAGTCCCTCGGCGGCGTCCGGATGCGGCAAGGCCGACTCGACAATGCCGAACATGCGTTCCGCGATTCGCTTGTCCGCGTGCGCAACAACGGCTGGGCGCTCGCCGGTCTCGCGGAAGTCTATCGCCGGAAGGGCGATCGCAACAGCGAGGCGGCAGCGAGGCGGTCGTACGTGCGAGCCTGGTTCGGGCCGTCCGAGGGACCGGATCTGTCGAGGCTCTGAGTCCAAGGTGGCGGCCCTTTGTTCGGAAAGTGTAGCCACAGTACGTCAAGGCATAGACCGGCGGTGCGAGTGACGCTCAGCAGCTCCACGCAGGCGAAGACCGGTCGCACCCTAACGCCACGGAACTGGCTGTCCGCTCCTCGGTAGAGGGTTGGCCCGCGTGAACGTCGGCCCCGGGTCGGCATCCGCCACTCGCTTGCCCCGATCTACCTCACCCCCACCCCCTTCAACACCACCGCCTGCACATTCGCGACGGTCTGCTCGAAGAACGCCGGATCGGCCAGCGTCTTGCCCGTCAGCGCCTGCACCTGCACCGCGAAATCGGCGTAGTGCTGGGTCGTGGCCCAGATCATGAAGATCAGGTGTTCGGGGTCGACCTTGGCCAGCCGGCCCGCATCGATCCAGCCCTGGATCACCGCCGACTTGTGCTCGACGATGCCGCGCAGCTCGCCGGCGAGTTCGCCCTTCAGCAGCGGCGCCCCCTGGATCATCTCCAAACAGAACAGCCGTGACGCGTCCGGGCTGTCGCGTGAGACGACGAGCTTGCGGCGGATGTAGTCGGTGATCGCCTGCTGCGGGTCTTGCTCGGCGCTGAACTCGCGCAGCGGCGCGAGCCAGACTTCGAGCAGCTCGCGCAGCACGCAGACGTAAAGCTCTTCCTTGTTCGCGAAGTAGTACAGCAGGTTGCTTTTCGACACGCCCGCGCGCGCCGCGACCTGGTCGACGCTGGTGCCGTGCAGCCCGAAACGCGAGAACAGGCCGAGCGCGGCGCTGAGCACCGCAGCGCGCTTGTTTTGGACCGGCGCGGTGGCCTTCGCGGCATTCTCGGTTGCCTTCGCAGCCATCTTTTGGGGCTTCGTCACGGCGGCCAGTCTCCCACAGCCGGCATCACCCGACCCCGTGTTTGTCCATATGGTCAAACTGGCACGGGGGTTGCATGCTGCGCGGCAACGGTGGACGCACGCCTGTTATGGGTGCATAAATCGAATCTTGTCGAATCGCGCAGGAGCATGTGATGGCAGAACTCAAGATCAACGGCGACCGCCTGTGGGCCAGCCTGATGGAAATGGCCAAGATCGGCGCCACGCCGAAGGGCGGCGTCTGCCGCCTGACGCTGACCGACCTCGACAAGCAGAGCCGCGACCTGTTCGTGCAGTGGTGCACCGAGGCCGGCTGCAGCGTCAAGGTCGACCAGATGGGCAACATCTTCGCGCGCCGGCCGGGCCGGAACAACAGCCTGGCGCCGGTCGGCACCGGCAGCCACTTGGACAGCCAGCCCACCGGCGGCCGCTTCGACGGCGTCTACGGCGTGCTCGCGGGCCTTGAGGTGATCCGCACGTTGAACGACCACGGCATCGAGACCGAGCGGCCGGTCGAGGCCTCGGTCTGGACCAACGAAGAAGGCTCGCGCTTCGCTCCGGCAATGGTCGGCTCGGGTGTCTACGCGGGCGTGTTCTCGCTCGAATACGGTCACTCGCGCACCGACCAGCAGGGCAAGACGATCGGCGAAGAACTCGCGCGCATCGGCTACCTCGGCGCCGAGCCGATGGGCAACCGGCCGGTGCACGCGTTCTTCGAGACCCACATCGAGCAGGGCCCGATCCTGGAGGCCGAAGGCCAGACGATCGGCGTCGTCACCGATGCGCAAGGCCAGCGCTGGTACGAGCTGGTGCTGACGGGGCAGGATTCGCACGCCGGCCCGACGCCGATGCCGGTGCGCAAAGATGCGCTGCTCGGCGCCGCCAGGGTGATCCAGCTCGTCAACGCGATCGGCCTGGCGCACGCGCCGGTGGCGGTCTCGACGGTCGGCATGCTGAACGTCTACCCGAACTCGCGCAACGTGATCCCGGGCAAGGTGTTTTTGACGGTCGACTTCCGCTGCCCCGACAACGGCGAGCTCTTGAGGATGGACGCCGAGCTGAAGGCCGGCGTCGCGAAAATCGCGGCGGCGGGCAGGCTCGAACACGACCTGAAGCAGATCTTTCAATACGACTGCGTGCACTTCGACGAAAGCTGTGTCGAGATGGTGCGCGCCGGCGCGAAGCGGCTCGGCTATTCGACGCGCGAGATCGTCTCGGGCGCCGGCCACGACGCCTGCTACATGAGCACGGTCACGCCGACCGCGATGGTCTTCGTGCCCTGCGTCGGCGGCATCAGCCACAACGAGATCGAGGACGCCAAGCCCGAGTGGATCGAGGCCGGCGCCAACGTGCTGTTCCAGGCGATGCTCGCGAAGGCGAACGAGTTGCCGGAAGTGTTCAAGAGCAACGAGACCGTCGCGGTCGCGTGATTGATGAGCTGGAGTACCGAACATGAGCAGCATCCTGATCCGCGGCGGCACCGTCATCAATGCCGAGAACAGTGTCCGCGCCGACGTGCTGACCGATGGCGGAGTGATCCGCGCCGTCGGCCCCGACCTGCAGGCGCCCGCGGGCGCCACGATCGTCGACGCCGGCGGTGCGCTGGTGATGCCCGGCGGCATCGACCCGCACACCCACATGGAGCTGCCCTTCATGGGCACGGTCACGAAGGACGACTTCTACACCGGCACCGCGGCCGGCGTGTCGGGCGGCACGACGATGATCATCGACTTCGTGATCCCCGACCCGAAGCAACGCCTGATGGATGCGTGGAAGAACTGGAACGGCTGGGCCGAGAAATCGGCCGCCGACTACAGCTTCCACGTCGCGGTGACCTGGTGGGACCAGAGCGTGCACGACGACATGGGCACGCTGGTGCGCGAGCACGGCGTCAACAGCTTTAAGCACTTCATGGCCTACAAGAACGCGATCATGGCCGACGACGAAGTGCTGGTGAACAGCTTCACGCGCGCGCTCGAACTCGGCGCGCTGCCGACCGTGCACGCCGAGAACGGCGAGCTGGTGTTCCAGATGCAGAAGCGCCTCGTCGAGCAGGGCATCACCGGCCCCGAAGGCCACCCGCTGTCGCGCCCGCCCGCGGTCGAGGCCGAGGCCGCCGAGCGCGCGATCCGCATCGCCGAGGTGCTGGGCACGCCGCTGTACATCGTGCATGTGTCGTGCGAAGACTCGGTCAACGCGATCATCCGCGCGCGCAGCCGCGGCCAGCGTGTCTACGGCGAAGCCCTGGCCGGGCACCTGACGATCGACGACTCGGTCTACCGCAACGAAAACTGGGACATCGCCGCGGCCCACGTGATGAGCCCGCCGTTCCGGGCCAAGCACCACCAGGACGCGCTGTGGGGCGCACTCGCCGCCGGCCACCTGCACACGACCGCGACCGACCACTGCGCGTTCTGCGGCGAGCAGAAAAGCATGGGCAAGTCCGACTTCAGCAAGATCCCGAACGGCTGCGCCGGCGTCGAGGACCGGATGTCGGTGCTCTGGGACGCCGGCGTCAACACCGGCCGCCTGACCCCGAACGAGTTCGTGCGCGTCACCTCGACCAACGCCGCGCAGATCTTCAACCTGTACCCGCGCAAGGGCACGATCGCGGCGGGCAGCGACGCCGATCTGGTGGTCTGGGATCCGGCCGCGACCAAGACCATCACGACCGCCGGCAGCATCAGCAAGGTCGGCTACAACGTGTTCGAAGGTCGCCACGTGCAGGGCCTCGCGAAGGTCACGGTGTCGCGCGGCAAGATCGTCTGGATGGGCGGCGAACTGCGCACCGAGCGCGGCGCCGGCCGCTACGTCAAGCGCCCGGCGTTCGCGCCGCTGTTCGATGCGCTGAAGCGCCAGTCGGCGCTGCACGCGCCGCACGCTGTATTGCGCGATCTCGCGCGCGCCGCCTGATCGCCCCGAAGACCCTCGATGTCCCAACCCGACGTCAAGGCCGGCCGCCTGAGCGCGTGCCAGTACATCGACAACTTCGGCGATGCGCACCCGCCCCTAACGCGCGTGCAGGCGCTGATCGAGGCCGAGCGTTGCTACTACTGCTTCGATGCGCC
>JANXZN010000297.1 GCA_025355545.1 Rhizobacter sp. | reverse complement strand
GCCGCCATTGATGAGTACGTCGCCCATCACAACACCAAGCCCAAACCGTTCATCTGGACCAAGAGCGCTGCCGACATCTTGCAGAAGGTCATCCGAGCGAATAGCCGCTTAAGTTCTAAACAGAATGCAACACTACACTAGAGGAACAGGCGCGCGCTTGGCATGGGGCTTGCACCAACTCGGGTCATGAGCTCGTTGCTGCCACTCGCCGCTGACGCCGCCCGCCCGCACGTGGGGCAGGGTGTGGTTGCTGCAGCGGGCGCCACGCCGGTGCAGCAGGTCATCAAGGTCCGGCGCGACTACAACAGCTGGGTCGCGCGCGAGACGATCGAGGACTACGCGCTGCGCTTCACGCCACGCTCGTTTCGCAAGTGGTCGGCGCTGCGGGTCGCGAACACCGCGTTCGGTGCGGCCTCGTTCCTCGTGCTCGAGGCTGTCGGCGGCACCTTGCTGGTCGACTACGGTTTCGTCAACGCGTTCTGGGCCATGCTGGCGACCGGGCTGGTCATCTTCCTGGCCGGCTGGCCGATCAGCGTCTACGCGGCGCGCCACGGCGTCGACATGGACCTGCTGACGCGCGGCGCCGGCTTCGGCTACATCGGCTCGACCATCACCTCGCTGATCTACGCCAGCTTCACCTTCATCTTCTTCGCGCTCGAGGCCGCGATCATGGCCTACGCGATCGAGCTCGCGTTCGACATCCCGCCGGCCTGGGGCTACCTGCTGTGCTCGCTGGTCGTGATCCCGCTGGTCACGCACGGCGTCACCGCGATCAGCCGGCTGCAGGTCTGGACCCAGCCGCTGTGGCTGGCGATGCTGATCGTGCCGCTCGCCTATGTGCTGCACCAGCACCCGGGCGTGGTCGGCGAGCTCTGGCGTTACGGCGGCCTCGGGCCGGACGGCCCGCGCGCGCCCGGTTTCGACCTGCTGAAATTCGGCGCCGCGATGACGGTGGGCATCGCGCTGATCACGCAGATGGGCGAGCAGGCCGACTACCTGCGCTTCATGCCCGAGCCGCAATCGGGCGGCAAGGGCCGCTGGTGGGCCGGCGTGATCATCGGCGGCCCCAGCTGGGTCATTTCCGGCGTGCTGAAGATGCTCGCCGGCGCGCTGCTCGCGTACCTCGCGATCGGCTATTCGGTGCCGCCCGATCGCGCCGTCGACCCGACGCAGATGTACCTGGTCGCCTACAACGCGGTGTTCTCCCAGTACGGCCTCGCGGTCGCGGCGACGGCGCTGTTCGTGTTCGTCTCGCAGCTCAAGATCAACGTCACGAACGCCTACGCCGGCTCGCTCGCGTGGTCGAACTTCTTCGCGCGCCTGACCCACAGCCACCCGGGGCGCGTGGTCTGGATGGTGTTCAACACCCTGATCGCACTGATGCTGATGGAGCTCAACGTGTTTCAGGCCCTGGGCAAGGTGCTCGGCCTGTACTCGAACATCGCGATTTCGTGGATGATGGCCGTCGTCGCCGACCTGGTGATCAACAAGCCGATGGGCTGGTCGCCGAAAGGCATCGAGTTCAAGCGGGCGCATCTGTACGACGTCAACCCGGTCGGTGTCGGCGCGATGGGCGTGGCCTCGCTGCTGGCTATCGTCGCCTACCTCGGCGTGCTGGGGCCGCTGGCGCAGGCGTTCTCGGCGCTGATCGCGCTCGTCACCGCGCTCGTTGTCTCGCCGCTGATCGCATGGTGGACGCGCGGGCGCTACTACCTGGCGCGCACGCCGTCGATCGAGCCCGCCGCCGATGTCGGCAGCTACAAGCGCCTGACCCGCTGCGTGATCTGCGAGCGCGACTACGAGCGCGACGACCTCGCGCACTGCCCGGCCTACCAGGGCGACATCTGCTCGCTGTGCTGCACCCTCGACGCGCGCTGCAACGACCTGTGCAAGCCGCACGCGCGGCTGTCGGTGCAGTGGAACCAGCTGCTGCGCGCGCTCCTGCCGCGCGCGGTGTGGCCCTACCTCGAGACCGGCCTGGGTCACTACCTGTTGCTGATGGCGGTGGTCGTGCCGCTGCTCGCGGGGCTGTTCGCGACGCTGTACACGCAGGAACTGCCGGCGCTGCTCGAACCCGGCGGCGCCCACGGCGCGACGGCCTTGCGGCTCGGCTTCGTGAAGGCCTTCTCGGCGCTGCTGCTGGTCAGCGGCATCGTCGCGTGGTGGTTGGTGCTGACGCACAAGAGCCGCCAGGTTGCGCAGGAGGAATCGAACCGCCAGACCCAGGCGCTGAACGAGCAGACGCGCCTGCTGAACGAGCAGGCGAGGACCTTGCGGCGCGAGATCGAATCGCACCGCCGCACCGACGAGGAACTGCAGCGCGCCAAGCTCCAGGCCGAAGCCGCCAAGCGCCAGGCCGAGCTCGCCAACCAGGCCAAGAGCCGCTACATCACGACCGTCAGCCACGAGCTGCGCACGCCGCTGAACAGCATCCTCGGCTATGCGCAGCTGCTCGAGGAGGACGCCTCGGTGCCGCCGCACCGCCACCATGCCATCAAGGTGATCCGCCGCGGCGGCGAGCACCTGCTGTCGCTGATCGACCGCACGCTCGACATCGCGCGCATCGAAGGCGGCAAGTTGCGCCTGGAGAACAAGCCGATGCGCTTTCGCGACTGCGTGCAGGACATCGTGCGCATGTTCGAGCTGCAGGCCGCGGCCAAGGGCATCGAGTTCGGCTGCGTGCTGACCGAGCCGCTGCCGGAGCTGGTGCGCGCCGACGAGAAACGGCTGCGCCAGATCCTGATCAACGTGCTCGGCAACGCGGTCAAGTTCACGCATGTCGGGCGGGTCGAGTTCCGCGTCGGCCACGCGCGCGAGATGGCGGTGTTCGAGATCGAGGACACCGGCCCCGGCATCGCCGCGGCCGAGATCGAGCATGTGTTCGAGCCCTTCGCGCGCGGCACCGAGGCCAGCGCGGCGGCCAGCGGCGGCACCGGCCTGGGCCTGACGATCGGCAAGATGCTGACCGACCTGATGGGGGGCGAGATGACCGTGGCCAGCACCCCGGGGACGGGCACGCTGTTTCGCATCCGCCTGTTCCTGCCCGAGCTCAGCGGTGTGCATCCCCTTTCGACTGCCGGGCGCGATTCCCCGCGCGTCGCACGCAGCGGCTACGCCGGCGCGCGCCGGCGCGTGCTGGTGGTCGACAACGAGGAGGTCGATCGCGACCTGCTCGCCAGCCTGCTCGATCCGCTGGGCTTCGAGATCCACCAGGCCGCCTCCGGCCACGAGTGCCTGAACCTGCTGCCCGGTTGTGCGCCCGATGCGATCCTGATGGACCTCGCGATGCCCGGCATCGATGGCTGGGCGACCGTGCGCGCGATCCGCGAACGGCGCCTGAGCGACGCGCCGGTCGCGATCGTCTCGGGCAACGCGTTCGACAAGGGGCTGGACAACGATGTCGGCATCGTCGCGGACGATTTCATCCTGAAGCCGGTGCGCATCGACGAGCTGCTGGACTGGCTGGGCGCGCGCCTGCAGCTGGTGTGGCACGAGGCGCCGGCGCCCGCGATCGCCGCGCCGGAGCCCGCGCCCGCCAACGAATGGTCGCTGCCCGCGGCGTCGCAGCTGCGTGCGCTCGACGACCTGGTCAGCCTCGGCTACTACCGCGGCATCGTGCGCAAGCTCGACGAGATCGTCGCGAGCGACCCCGGCCATGCGGCGTTCGCGAATCACCTGCGATCGCTGGCGCAGCAGTTCCAGCTCGATGCGATGACGCGCATCATCCGGCAGGCGCGCGGTGATCGGCGCGCGGCGCGATGATCGAGTCGCTGCCCGACCGCCGCCACAGCGCCGTGGTGCTGATCGTCGACGACGTGCCCGACAACCTGTCGGTGCTGCACGACGCGCTCGACGAATCGGGCTACACCGTGCTCGTCGCGACCAACGGCGAGAGCGCGTTGCAGCGCGCCGCGCAGGCGCTGCCCGACGTGGTGCTGCTCGACGCGGTGATGCCGGGCATGGACGGTTTCGAGGTCGCGCGGCGCCTGAAAGCGCATGCGGCGACCGCGCCGACCCCGATCATCTTCATGACCGGCCTCACCGAAACCGAGCACGTCGTCGCGGCGTTCGCGGCCGGCGGCGTCGACTACGTGACCAAGCCGATCCGGGCGCAAGAGGTGCTGGCACGCATGGCGGTGCACATGAGCAGCGCGCGCGAGCGGCTATACGAGAAGGCGCAGGCCACGCAGGCCCGCAACGCGCTCGACGCCTTCGGCCACGCGACGATGGCGATCCAGCTCGACGACACGGCCCGCGCGGTGCGCGCGGTCTGGCAGACACCGCTGGCGCGCCAGCTGATGCACGACTACTTCGGTGCCGCGCCGGCGCAGAGCCCCGAGGCGGTGCTCGACTGGCTGCGCACCGAGTCGTCGTTCGCCGCGAACGGGCGCGAGCCGCGCAGCCTGCCGGTCACGCGCCAGACCGAGGCCGGCGCGCGCCAGCTCGTGTTCGCGCTGCAGCAGCGCACCGGCGACGACGACCTACTGATCGTGATGCGCGAAATCTCCGACGCCGCGGTCGTCGACGCGATGGTGCAGGCGTTCAAGCTCACCTTGCGCGAGGCCGAGGTGCTGTACTGGGTTGCGAAGGGCAAGACGAACCGCGACATCGGCGACATCCTCGGCAGCAGCCCGGCCACCGCGAAGAAGCACCTCGAGCGCGTCTACGTGAAGCTCGGCGTCGAGACGCGCACCGCGGCGGCGGGGATCGCGATGGGGCGGCTGCGACAGCTAAACCTGAACGTGTCCAGCTGACCGGTCACGCCTGCCCCGGTGCTCAGGCGAGCGTGCGCACCTTCGGTTCGCGTGCCCACTGGCGCGTCTTCGCGGCGGCGATGAACGTCGCCGTGTCGTGCGCAGCGACGACACCCGTGTCGGGCGCGACACCGGCCGCCTGCAGCAGCGCCTGACCACCCGCATCGATCGCGATCGCCTTCAGGTGGCCGAACGCGTCGCGCACGAAGTCGACCGCCGCCCCTTCCTTCGCGAGCGCCGCCGCGCCGGCAACCGACAGAACCACCGCGACCGCATCGAACATCACCGACGGCGTCCCCGCGAGCTGGCCGTCGGCCGGCTGCAGCGCGCCGTCGGAAAGCTTCGCGCCGCCGAGCTTCGGGGCGACGATCTTGACGGCCGCACCGGCATCGAGCGCGGCCTTGCGAAGCGCGCCGATCAGCGCGGCGTCCGAGCCGTCGTTGACGAGGATGCCGACGCAGCGGCCTTCGAGCGTGGCCTTCATCTTGCCGATGATCTGCAGCGCGGGCGACGGCTCCCGATCCTGGGCCGGCACGCTCGTCTCGGCCGCCGGCGGCAGCGCCTGCAGGCCGAGCCCGTCGGCCACCCGCTTGGCCAGACTTTCGTCGACACGGCGCAGATGCCCGACCATCGCCTCGCGCACGTGCGCGGTCGCCACCTTGGACAGCTCGAACACCAGCGCCGACGCGACGTGCGCCTGCTCGGGCGCGGTCTGGCTGCGGAAGAACTGGCGCGCCTGGCTGTAGTGATCGGCGAAGGTCTCGGCCCGCACGCGGCCGCGTTCGCCTGACTCCGCGGTCGCGAAACTGCGGAAGCCGGCCCGCGGGTTCTCGCGCGGCGAGTCGTCCATCAGCGAACTCGGTTCGTAGTTTACGCGGCCCTTCGGCTGCGCCATCTGCATGTGGCCATCGCGCTGCTGGTTCGCGAACGGGCACTTCGGCGCGTTGACGGGAATCTGGTGGAAGTTCGGCGAACCGAGCCGCGACAGCTGGGTGTCCAGGTACGAGAACAGCCGGCCCTGCAGCAGGGGGTCGTTCGAGAAGTCGATGCCCGGCACGATGTGCGACGGGCAGAACGCGACCTGCTCGGTCTCGGCGAAGAAGTTGTCCGGCCAGCGGTCGAGCACCATGCGGCCGACGACCTGCAGCGGCACCTGCTCCTCGGGGATCAGCTTGGTCGGGTCGAGGTGATCGAAGGGAAAGCGATCGGCTTCCTCCTGCGTGAAGAGCTGGACCGCGAACTCCCACTCCGGAAAGCTGCCGGCGGCGATGGCCTCGAACATGTCGCGACGGTGGAAGTCGGGGTCGGCGCCGGCGATCTTCACCGCCTCGTCCCACAGCGTCGACTGCAGGCCGAGCTTCGGCCGCCAGTGGAACTTGACGAAGGTCGAATCGCCCGCCTCGTTGACGAGGCGGAAGCTGTGGATGCCGAAGCCCTCCATCATGCGCAGCGAGCGCGGGATCGCGCGGTCCGACATCGCCCACATGATCATGTGCAGCGATTCGGGGGTCAGCGAGATGAAGTCCCAGAAGGTGTCGTGCGCGCTGGCGGCCTGAGGGAAGCCGCGATCGGGTTCCATCTTGACGGCGTGGACCAGATCGGGAAACTTGATTGCGTCCTGGATGAAGAACACCGGGATGTTGTTGCCGACCAGGTCCCAGTTGCCTTGCTTCGTGTAGAGCTTGACGGCGAAGCCGCGCACGTCGCGCGGCGTGTCGACCGAGCCGGCGCCGCCGGCGACGGTCGAGAAGCGCGTAAACACCGGCGTCCTGACGCCGACCTCGCCGAGGATCGCGGCACGCGTGTACTTCGCCAGCGACTGCGTCAGCTCGAAGAACCCGTGCACGCCGGTGCCGCGCGCATGCACGATGCGTTCGGGAATGCGCTCATGGTCGAAGTGGGTGATCTTCTCGCGCAGGATGAAGTCTTCGAGCAGCGTCGGCCCGCGCGGCTGGGCGCGCAGCGAGTTCTGGTTTTCTGCGACCGCCAGGCCCTGGTTGGTCGTCAGATCGGGGTGGCTACCGCCGGCGGCCTGGTGTCGTTCACCGCCCTGGCCGAAGGTGTCGGATTCGTTCGCGGCGACGCGGCTCGCCGCAGTCTTCTTGCTCATCGTGTTGCTCCTGAGATCGTCATTGGGTTCATCGGGACCAGTCAGGCTAGCCGGGTGGCGCGGCCGGCCCGTAGGCCGATCCGCCGCACGCGCGTAGGACGACACGCGCCATACGCCATCGGGCGTATTCCGCTCGGCGGGCTGCCTGCGTAACCTGCGCTGGACGCAATCCGGCATTGGCATGCCGCTCGCGAGACCCACCCCCAACGACCCACAGGAGCGTGACCCCATGAACACATCCCGCCGCCAGGCCGGCAAGACCCTCACGGCCGTCGCGCTGGGCGTTGCCGCGCTCGGCCTCGCCCCGTTCGCCAGCGCCGCCGAGACGATCAAGGTCGGCGTGCTGCACTCGCTGTCGGGCACGATGGCGATCTCCGAGTCGGTGCTGAAAGACACCGTGCTGATGACGATCGACGAGATCAACGCCAAGGGCGGGCTGCTCGGCAAGAAGCTCGAGGGGGTCGTCGTCGACCCGGCGTCGAACTGGCCGCTGTTCGCCGAGAAGGCGAAGCAGCTGATCGACCAGGACAAGGTCGCGGTGACCTTCGGCTGCTGGACCAGCGTGAGCCGCAAGTCGGTGCTGCCGGTGTTCGAAGAGAAGAACGCGCTGCTGTTCTACCCGGTGCAGTACGAGGGCGAGGAGCTCTCGAAGAACGTGTTCTACACCGGCGCGGCGCCGAACCAGCAGGCCATCCCCGCGGTCGAGTACCTGATGAGCAAGGCCGGCGGCGGCGCCAAGCGCTGGGTGCTGCTCGGCACCGACTACGTGTATCCGCGCACCACCAACAAGATCCTGCGCGCCTTCCTGCACAGCAAGGGCGTGAAGGACGAAGACATCGACGAGAAATACACCCCGTTCGGCCACGCCGACTACCAGACCATCGTCGCCGACATCAAGAAGTTCGCGGCCGGCGGCAAGACCGCGGTGGTCTCGACCATCAACGGCGACTCGAACGTGCCGTTCTACAAGGAGCTCGGCAACGCCGGGCTGAAGGCGAAGGACGTGCCGGTCGTCGCGTTCTCGGTCGGCGAAGAGGAGTTGCGCGGCGTCGACACCAAGCCGCTGGTCGGCCACCTCGCGGCATGGAACTACTTCATGTCGATCAAGAGCCCGGCCAACACCGCGTTCATCAAGCAGTGGAGCGACTACGCCAAGGTCAAGGGGCTGCCGGGCCACAAGGACAAGCCGCTGACCAACGACCCGATGGAAGCCACCTACATCGGCATCCACATGTGGGCGCAGGCGGTCAAGAAGGCCGGCAGCGTCGACCCCGACAAGGTGATCGCGGCGATGGCCGGCCAGACCTTCCCGGCACCCAGCGGCATCACCTCCGAGATGGACCCGAAGAACCACCACCTGCACAAGTCGGTGTTCATCGGCGAGATCAAGGCCGACGGCCAGTTCAACGTGGTCTGGAAGACGCCGGGCCCGGTCAAGGCCCAGCCGTGGAGCCCGTTCATCCCCGAGAACAAGGGCAAGAAAGACGAGCCCGCGCTGATGGCGAAGAAGTAGGGAGCCGGCGAGCGACGGCACGTGATGCGTTGGCTCCTGCTGTCGCTGCTCGCGCTGGTGCTGGTCGCACCGGCGCGGGCGCTCACGCCGGCCGAGGCGCGCCGCCTCGCCACTGGCGAGGTCGAGTCGCGCATCGCGGCCTTGAATGCCGTGCTGGTGCGAGATGGATCAGAGAGTGCCGACGACAAGACCGTGGCGCTGATCCAGGCCATGTCCGACGACGCGGTAAAAATTGCCGACACAGCCGTCTTCGTGATGAAGGACGGCAAGGGCTTTGATCCCGTCAGCGGCGCCGAGAAGGCGGTCCCCGAGGCCGCGGAGGACCTGGTCAACAACAACGAGATGCGCAGCGAGCTGGATGCGGCGCTGGCATCGATCAAGCTGTTCTCGCCCGACGACAAGCTGCGGGCCGCAGCGGTCAAGACGCTCGCCGGCGGCGAGATCGGCGAAGCCAAGCTGCCGCTGATCGAGAAGGCCTTCGCGACGGAGAGCGTGCCCGCGATCAAGGACGCGATCGGCCGGGTGCGCTGGGCGATGCTGCTCGGCAGCGCCGACAGGACCAAGCGCCTGGACGCCGCGAACGCGCTGGGGGCGACCGGCACGCCCGCGACCAAGACGTTGTTGCTCGACCGTCTGAAGGTCGAGACCGAGCCCGACGTGAAAGCCGCCGTCGAGGCCGCGCTGCGCACGATCGAGGCGCGCTTGGCCTGGGGCGAGCGGCTGGGCGTGATCTTCACCGGCATCAGCCTCGGCTCGATCCTGTTGCTGGTCGCGCTGGGCCTGGCGATCACCTACGGCCTGATGGGCGTCATCAACATGGCGCACGGCGAGCTGATGATGATCGGCGCCTACGCGACCTACGTGATCCAGAACCTGTTCAGGAGCTTCCTGCCCGGCGCATTCGAGTGGTACGTGCTGCTCGCGATTCCCGCCTCGTTCCTCGCCGCGGCGCTGGTCGGCGCGGTGCTCGAGCGCAGCGTGATCCGCTGGCTCTACGGCCGCCCGCTTGAGACGCTGCTCGCGACCTGGGGCATCAGCCTGGTGCTGCAGCAGGCCGTGCGGTCGATCTTCGGTGCGCAGAACGTGGCGGTCGAGAACCCGGCGTGGCTGTCCGGCGGCGTCGACGTGATGAGCAACCTGACGCTGCCGTTCAACCGCCTCGCGATCATCGCGTTCGCGGTGCTGGTGCTGGCCGGCGTGTCGGCGCTGATCGCGCGCACGCGGCTCGGCCTGTTCGTGCGCGGCGTGACGCAGAACCGCAGACAAGCCGCCTGCATGGGCGTCAACACCGCGCGCATCGACACCTGTGCGTTCGCGCTCGGCTCGGGCATCGCCGGGCTGGCGGGCTGCGCGCTGTCGCAGGTCGGCAATGTCGGGCCCGATCTGGGGCAGGGCTACATCGTCGACTCGTTCATGGTCGTCGTGCTCGGCGGCGTCGGGCAACTCGCCGGCACCGTCTACGCGGCGGTCGGCCTGGGCGTGCTGAACAAGCTGCTCGAAGGCTGGCAGGGCGCGGTGCTCGCGAAGATCATGGTGCTGGTGTTCATCGTGGTCTTCATCCAGAAGCGGCCGCAGGGCATCTTCGCGATGAAGGGGCGGAGCGCCGAAGCATGAGTGCAGTTCTTTCGACTCCGTTCCCGATCGTCGCCCCGTCGCGCGGCCTGCTGACCGGCAAGAGCTGGAGCGCCGTGCTCGCCGCGATCGTCGTCGCGGTGCTGGTGCCGGTGCTGAACCTCGCGGTGCCCGTGGGCAGCGCCTTCCACCTCTCCGAGTACGCGGTGCAGCTGGTGGGCAAGATCATGTGCTACGCGATCTGCGCGCTCGCGATGGACCTGATCTGGGGCTACACCGGCATCCTGTCGCTCGGTCACGGCGTGTTCTTCGCACTCGGTGGCTATGCGATGGGCATGTACCTGATGCGCCAGATCGGCAGCGATGGCCAATACCGCCTGCCGATGCCCGACTTCATGGTGTTCCTGAACTGGAAGGAATTCCCGTGGCACTGGGCGCTGTCGGACTCGTTCATCGCGCAGATGCTGCTGGTCGTGCTGGTGCCGGGGCTGCTCGCGTTCGTGTTCGGCTACTTCGCGTTCCGCTCGCGCATCAAGGGCGTGTACTTCTCGATCATCACGCAGGCGATGACGTATGCGTCGATGCTGCTGTTCTTCCGCAACGAGACCGGCTTCGGCGGCAACAACGGCTTCACCGACTTCAAGCGCATCCTGGGCGTGCCGATCGCTACGCCCTCGATGCGCATGACGCTTTTCGTGATCACCGGCCTGACCCTGATCGGCTTCTTCCTGCTCGCGCGCTGGCTCGTGAACAGCAAGTTCGGCCGCGTGCTTCAGGCGATCCGCGACGCCGAGACCCGCGTGATGTTCACCGGCTACGACCCGCTGCGCTACAAGCTCGCGATCTGGGTCATCTCGGCGGTGATGTGCGGCATCGCGGGTGCGCTGTACGTGCCGCAGATCGGCATCATCAACCCGGGCGAGATGTCGCCGGCGGCGAGCATCGAGATCGCGATCTGGGTCGCTGTCGGCGGCCGCGGCACCTTGATCGGGCCGATCGTCGGCGCCTTCTTCGTCAACGGTGCGAAGAGCTACTTCACGCAGGCGTTTCCGGAGTTCTGGCTGTACTTTCTGGGCGCGCTGTTCATCCTCGTGACGATCTTCCTGCCACAGGGAATCATCGGCCTGGTGCGCCGCAGGAAGGAAGGCGCATGAACCTGTCGCCGGACCGTCTCGAGACAGGCGAACGCGCCCTCGGGGGGCACGGCGCGAAGCGCCCGTCGGGGCTGACATGACACCCGAACTGATGAAGGGCGGGGCACAGGTCCGGATCGAGCACGAGCGCAGGCTCGCGGCGACGAGCGGCCAGTCGGGCGGCCGCCAGGCGAGCTACTCGCGCATCGCCACCGGCGAGCTCGACGTGACCCACGGTGCGATCCTGTACCTCGACGACATCACCGTCAGCTTCGACGGCTTCAAGGCGCTGAACGCGCTCAGCCTGTCGATCAGCGCCGGCGAGATGCGCTGCATCATCGGCCCGAACGGCGCCGGCAAGACGACGATGATGGACGTGATCACCGGCAAGACGCGGCCGGATCTCGGCAAGGCCTATTTCGGCTCGACCATCGACCTGCTGCGCCTGCGCGAGAACGAGATCGCGTCGATCGGCATCGGCCGCAAGTTCCAGAAGCCGACGGTGTTCGAGCAGCTCAGCGTGTTCGAGAACCTCGAGCTCGCGCTGAAGGCCGACCGCGGCGTGCGCTCGTCGATGTTCTTCCGCCTGAACGGCGAGCAGCTCGACCGCATCGGCGCGATGCTGACGCTGATCCACCTGAAGGACAGCGCGCAGCGCACCGCGGGGCTGCTCAGCCACGGCCAGAAGCAGTGGCTCGAGATCGGCATGCTGCTGATGCAGGATCCGAAGCTGCTGCTGCTCGACGAGCCGGTCGCGGGCATGACCGACGAAGAGACCGAACGCACCGCGGAACTCTTCCTTTCGCTCGAAGGCAACCACTCGCTGGTCGTCGTCGAGCACGACATGAAATTCATCGGCGAGCTGACGCAGAACGGCAGGAACGGCAAGAAGGTCACGGTGCTGCACGAAGGCAGCGTGCTGGCCGAGGGCCTGCTGTCGGAAGTGCAGGCGAACGAGAAGGTCGTGGAGGTCTACCTTGGTCGCTGAGGCGAAGCGCTCGCCGGCCCGCTGGCTCGGCCGTGGGCGAACGTGTGCGGAGCAGAGTGCCCCACCGGCCTGATCTCGCGTCGAGGTTTGCAGTGGAGCACCGACGATGCTGAAAGTCGAAGGCATCAACCAGTATTACGGCGGCTCGCACATCCTGCGCAACGTCGGCTTCGAAGCCAGGCTCGGCGAGGTCACGGTCATCCTCGGCCGCAACGGTGTCGGCAAGACGACCCTGCTGAAGAGCCTGATGGGTGTGGTGCCGGTGAAGACCGGCACGATCCAGCTCGACGCTGCGAGCATCACCAGGGACACACCCTACGAGCACGCGCGCAAGGGTATCGGCTACGTGCCGCAGGGGCGCGAGATCTTCGCTCGCCTGACGGTACAGGAGAACCTGCGCATGGGCCTGGCCTACAAGCGCGGCAGCACGCCGATCCCGGCCGAACTGTTCGAGCTGTTTCCGGTGCTGAAGCAGATGATCAACCGGCGCGGCGGCGACTTGTCCGGTGGTCAGCAGCAGCAACTCGCGATCGCGCGGGCGCTCGCGGCCGTGCCGAAGCTGCTGATCCTCGACGAGCCGACCGAGGGCATCCAGCCCAGCATCATCAAGGACATCGGCCGCGTGATCCGCATGCTTGCGGACCGCGGCATGGCCGGCGGCCAGAAGATGGCGATCGTGCTGGTCGAGCAGTTCTACGACTTTGCCGCCGAACTCGCCGACCAGTACTTGGTGATGGAACGCGGCGAGATCATCAAGCGAGGCCGCGGTGACGCGATGCAGGCCGACGGCGTGCGCCAGCTGATGTCGATCTGATCAGTACGCGATCTCGTAGCGGTAGCCCCGGAACGCCAGCACCGCGCCTTTCAGCCTGATCTGCTGCAGCACCAGTTCCGGCGCGACCTTGTCGCCCTCGTGCAGCACCTGGCCGTTGACGATCAGGATGCGGTCGGCGGCCTTCTTCGAATACGCCGAGCCGCCGATGCTGAGCGCGGGCAGCTGGCGCCGGATTTCGTCGGGCAGCTCGGCCAGCGCATAGATGCGCGCTTCGCCGGGGGCCGACGCCGCCGCCGCGGCGGGCTTCGCGTCGGTCTTGGGCAGCGCAGCGGTTGGCGCGACCGGCACCGGCGCGGCGGCCCGGGTCTGGCGGATCACCGGCAGCGCTTCGTCCTTCGGTGCGACGGCAAGGGCGGGCGCCGGCGCGACCGGTGCCACCGCGACCGGTGCCGGTCGCGACTCGAGTGCTGCGGGCGACCCGCCGCGCCACAGGAACCAGCCCAGCACCAGCACCAGCATGAGCGTCAGCGCGCCCATGCCGATCCAGGGCCAGGGCGGCGTGCCGGCGCGTGGCGCAGCGGGTGACGCCGACCCGCCGATGATCGGCTGCGCGTGGATGCCGGGCACGTTGCCGCGCTCGCGTTCGGCATCGGCCTTTCGAAGGGCATCGAGGATATAGGACATGGTGTTCCGCGGTGTCAGCGCGCCGTGGCGGCACGCAGGCGCGGCTCGTCGACGCCGAGGGCGCGGTTGAGCTGCATGAAGGTCGTCGGGCCGGCCAGCCCGTCCGGCTTGAGGCCCTGCGACAGCTGGAACGCCGAGACCTGGGCCTTCCACGCGACGTCGGTCGTGACCGGCGGCTCGTGGTGCAGCTTCGCGAGCTGGGCGCTGACCCAGCCCGCGCTCGCACCCGAGCCCGCATCGACGAGCTTGCCCGCGTACTCGGGCGGTGCGCGCCAGAAGGTCGCGAACTCGCCGCGCCACAAGGTCGCCAGCGACAGCAGCGAGACGGTGCGCGACGCGCTGCCGAAGCGCAGCGTTGCGGCGTCGTCGGTCAGGCCGGTGAGCAGCGCGTAGACCGGGCGATCCTTGCTGTCGCGCAAGGTCAGGATGCCGGGCCGGTCGAGCTGGCGGATCAGCGCCAGCGTGCTGTTCGCGGTGCGAAAGCATTGCACCTGGCGGCGCTGCGCGGCCGCGCAGGGGTCGCCGCCGTCATCGAGGCCGAGCGTCCACGCGGTCGCGAGCTCGCGCCAGGCGCCGCGCTCGTCGTGCGGCAGGCCGTCGAAGTCGGCCTGCAGATCGGCCGCGGTCAGGAAGCTCGGCGCCGACGTCGCGGCCGCCACTGTGCGCGACGCGCTCGCCGCGCCCGACGTCGGCGCGCTGGCCGCGGCGACGCGCGGCGCCGACGCTGCGGCCAGCGGCGGCGCGTCGCTGCGGCCGAGCAGGCTGATCAGCAGCGCCAGCGCGGCGGCGCCCGCGGCGGCCAAGGCCACCCAGGACCCGATCGCGCGCCGCCGGCCCGCCAGGCCGACGGCCGGTGCGCCGCCATCGCTGCGGCCGAACACCTCGACCGCCGCCTTGTCGACGATCGCGCGGTCGACCTGGCCGGTGCCGCTCGAATAGGCGCCGAGCAGCGCGCGGTCGCACAGCAGGTTGATGCGGCGCGGCACGCCGCGCGAGAGCTGGTGCACGCGCTGCATCGCCTTCGCGTCGAACGGCATCGCCACCGTCATGCCGGCCACC
>JANXZN010000294.1 GCA_025355545.1 Rhizobacter sp. | reverse complement strand
GCCGCCATTGATGAGTACGTCGCCCATCACAACACCAAGCCCAAGCCGTTCATCTGGACCAAGAGCGCTGCCGACATCCTGCAGAAGGTCATCCGAGCGAATAGCCGCTTAAGTTCTAAACAGAGTGCAACACTACACTAGATCGCGGAGTCCCTATTCGCCAGACAGGCGCTCATTGCGCATGCCTCGCCACAGCGCAAAGTCGTAGGCGATCTTGAGCACGCCGCAAGCCACCAGCGGCAGCGAAATGAAACCGGCTGCAAAGAGCGCTCCGCTGATCGTCGGGCTCAGCGCTGCCGCCAGGCTGCGAGGCACGGCGGTAAAGCTCCCGGCCGCCGGCCGCTCCACCGGGGTCACGACCGCCATCACATAGGCCGTGCGTGTCGGCACATCCATTTGCGACAGCGCGCTGCGCACGAACAGCAGCGTGAGCGCCAGCGGCAGGCTCGGAGCCCATGCGGCGAGCACGAGGCAGACGTTGGCCGGGATGTGCGTGAACACCATCGTGTTCAACAAGCCGATGCGCTGCGCGACCAGCGGTGCGGCCAGTTGCGATGCGGCGCTCAGTAGTCCCGCCCAGAAGAAGAAGACGCCAGCTTGCGCGAGCGACAAGCCGAATCGCTCCAGCAGCCACAGGGACAACAGCGCGTTGACGACCAGTCCACCGGCAAAGGCATCGACGCTGAACAACGCCGCGAGCCGCACGACGACGCGACGAGATGGGCCGAGCGGCACCGAGGCGCTCGACTCGACGGCGGCAACGTCAGCGATGGGCTGCCGATACAGCCACCACACGAGAAGGCCGATGAGGCCGTAGAGCAGGAACATCGCGCGCAGCGCCGTCGGCCGAGACGCCTCGGTGTGACTTGCGAGCCAATCCGGTATCGCCGCGGCCAGTGCGCCCACCGCTGCAGACAGCGCCCCCAACACGCTGTAACGCGCGAACAGCGCGGTTCGCGCCTGGCCGCTGGCCGCCGCGGCCAGGCGAGCGTGCTCCAGTGGCAGGAAGACGCTCACATCCCCCGAGCTGGGGTTGAGCGTACCGATGAAGGCGACCACCAGCAATGGCCAGAACGACGACAGGCCCGCAAACCCGATTCCCGTGGCCGCCATCAACAAGGCAGCACCCTTGAGCAAGCCGCGCGATGCAAATTGATGACCCCAGGCACCGATCGCCAGGGTCGCCATGGCCGAACCGAGCATCGTCGCGGTCGCAATGATGCCGACCTCCAGCGTGCCCAGCCCGATCGACAGCAGGTAGGCCGGCAGCAGAACCGCCATGTAGCCGTCGGCGAGGGCGCGCAGCGCTCGGGCGATCAACAAGGGCAGCGCACTGGGGTCCACCCCCGAAGGCAGCAGCAGGCGCGCCACCGATCCGCGCATCACAAGCCTAGGCGGTACTGCTGCCATCCCTACTGGACTTTGTAGGCACGAATTTCGGCCGACGATCCGCCGCGGGACGGGGCCGCGACGAACAGCGTCGCGCGGCCAGGCACGAACAATCCCGTACGGGCGCCGCTCGACGTCGGGATGTGCTGGGCAATCTCATAGTGGTCCGGGTCTCGCTGACGTATGACATCGACCACGCCTTCACCGCACACTGCATAGAGCTGTCGTCGCTGGCCATCGAAGAACAGGTCGTCCGCGTCGCCGCAAATCGGAATCGCCACCGTGCGCTTGCCCGTGCCGGTGTCGTAGACCAGCATCTGGGCCGGCTGCCGCGTGGCAACGAACAATCGATGGTTCGGTTCGTCCAGGGCCATCGCAAAGTTCCGCGAGGCGCCGACAAGATTCCACGTCGCAGAGACCTTGCCGCTGGACCGATCGACCACCGCGACGTGACCGGCACTCGGTACGTTGACGAAGATGCGGCCGCCCGTGTGCTCTAGTTCGAACGCCTCGGGATGACCGGCCAGCTCGATGCGTCTGACGAGCCGCAGCGTATTCGGGTCGAGGAACGCCAAGGCGCGGGCGTACCCGACAACCAACTGGTTCGCGGCAGGATCGAAGCGCAGGTTGTCCGCGTCGTCAAGGTCACCCGCGCTCGCAACTATCGGCGCCTTGCCGTCGGCATAGGCCCCCACACGAGCACCTGCTCCCTCGGCGACGAAGAGGCGCCGCATTGCAGGTACATACGTCACTCCCTGGGGCTCGCGCAACGGCGCGATCCGAGCCATTCGCTTGCCCGCGCGCAGGTCGACAACTTCCAGCGAGCCGGCACCCAATGCGGCAACGAACAGTCGGCCGCCGTCGGCGTCGACGTCCATGTGATCGATTCGACCCTCGACCGAGGGAAGCTCGATTCTTTGGTCGAGTACGAGCGACTGAGCTGCTACGGGCCGTGCGACCAGGAAGAGCAGCGAGGCAAGGAGCAGCGCCGCTGAGGCGGCCACTGTGCGGCTGATCTCGCGTGACCAGGCGGTGGGGGCTGTGTCCGACCGCGTCCCCACATGAGACATGGTTGATTGCATATTGCGTACTCTACATCAACGTATGATTCGCTACATGGACCGCTCCACTCCGTCGTGGCTTCTGCTGATCGTCTCGCTTCCCACGTCGAGCGCTACGGGGCGCATGCGCATATGGCGCGCGCTCAAGGCACTGGGCTGCGTCGCGCTGCGCGATGGCGCATATCTGCTGCCACCCAGGGGCGATCACGAGCCGGCGCTGCAAGAGCTCGCCGACGAGTGCATTCGCGAAGGCGGCATCGCATGGCTGATGGCCGTGCAGCCACGCTCAGCTGACGAAGCCACGACCTTTTGCCAACTGTTCGACCGCAGCGAGGACTACGCCGAATTGCGCAAGGCATGGAAGGAGGCGAACCGCGGCCTCGCGTTCTTGGCGACATCCGAGCTCGCGCGACTTCAGCGAAAACTGCAGCGCGAGTTCGACAGCGTGCGGACGATCGACTTTTTCCCGTCGGAAGCCAGCGTCGAGGCGGAAGCCGCCTGGGTCGATTTCAGCAAGCGCATCGACGCCGTCCTGTCGCCCGACGAGCCGCACGAGACAGCCGGACAAGTACCGAGGCTCGACGCGAGCAAGTATCGCGGCCGGACCTGGGCGACGCGCCGCCGCCTCTGGGTCGACCGGGTGGCGAGCGCCTGGCTGATCCGCCGCTTCATCGACCCTGACGCCAAGTTTCGCTGGCTCGCCAAGCCGTCGGAATGCCCCAAGAGTGCGCTCGGCTTCGATTTCGACGGCGCAACGTTCACGCACGTTGACGACCGCGTCACTTTCGAGACGCTGATGGCCAGCTTCGGCCTGGAAGAAGACCTGGCGCTGGTGCGTCTTGCGTCGATCGTGCACGCGCTGGACGTCGGCGGTGAACCTGTTCCAGAGGCCAAGGGTTTCGAGGCCGTGATGGCCGGTGCCCGCGAACGCCTGGACGACGACGACGCGCTGCTTGCCGAGATGAGCACGGTGCTGGACTCGCTGTACGCACACTTCCAGCGCGAAGCCCAACGTAGCAATGACAAGGGAAACACACGATGACCGAGGCAAGCCCGACCACAGAAGTCTCGCAACCTGCCACTTACACCCTCTGGCAGCTCGTGCGCTACTTGCTGGCGCTGGGCACCTGGGGCTTCGGCGGCCCCGTGGCGCTGGTCGGATACATGTACCGCGACCTGGTCGAGAAGCGGCACTGGATCTCGGAGAGCGACTACAAGGAAGGCATGGCGCTCGCGCAGCTGATGCCGGGCCCATTGGCCGCGCAACTGGCGATTTACCTCGGCTACGTGCACTACCGGGCGCGCGGTGCGACGCTGGTCGGACTGGGTTTCGTGCTGCCGTCGTTCGTGATGGTCGTCGCTATCGGCGCGGTCTACACCACGTATGGCGGTATCGGCTGGATGCAGGCCGTGTTCTACGGCGTCGGGGCGGCAGTGATCGGCATCATCGCGATGAGCGCCTACAAGCTCACCACCAAGAACATCGGCAAGGACAAGCTGCTGTGGGCGATCTTCCTCGTCAGTGCCGCGGTGACGGTGATCACGAAGTCCGAGATCGTCTGGATATTTCTTGGCGCAGGCGTGCTGGTCTGGCTGGTGCGGGCACCGCCCAAGCGGTGGTTTGGCGGGACGGTGAACAGCTTCGCTGCGCCGCTCTTGGCTTTCTTCGCGCTCGACGCCATCGACTGGCACAAGCTCGGCCAGATCGGTGCGTACTTTGCCTACGCCGGCAGCTTCGTGTTCGGCAGCGGTCTGGCGATCGTGCCGTTCCTTTACGGCGGTGTGGTGCAGGAGTACCACTGGCTCACCGATCGCCAGTTCGTCGACGCAGTGGCCGTAGCGATGATCACGCCGGGCCCGGTGGTCATCACCACGGGCTTCATCGGCTACCTCGTCGCCGGATTCTGGGGCGCAGTGGTCGCTGCGGCCGGCACCTTCGTACCCTGCTACCTCTTCACCATCCTGCCGGCACCCTACTTCAAGAAGCATGGCAAGCGACCGGACATCGTGGCCTTTGTTGATGGGGTGACCACTGCGGCGATCGGCGCGATCACGGGGGCGGTGATCGTGATCGGCCAGCGCTCGATCACCGACTGGGTCACCGCCGCGCTGGCACTCGTGACAATCGGCGTGCTGTGGCGCTTCAAGAAGCTCCCCGAGCCGATCATCGTCGTCGCCGCTGCATTGCTGGGCCTGGTGCTGTACCCGTTGATGACCCACGCCTGACACACCCTGAAGGAGTACGCCATGGATCTGCAAATGAAGCCGCTGACGCTCGACCTCAGCAAGCTCGACGGCCTGTCGCAAAAGCTCATCGCCAGTCACTACGAGAACAACTATGCCGGAGCGGTGAAGCGGCTGGGCGCCATCCGCAAGCAGCTTGGCGAGCTCGACTGGGGCAGCGCGCCGGTCTTCGTCATCAACGGCCTGAAGCGCGAAGAACTTGTAGCCGCCAACTCCGCCTTTCTGCACGAGCTGTACTTCGATGGGCTGGGCGGCGACGGAGTGCTGCCGTCGTGCGGGCTCTCGGTCGCGTTGGCGCGCGACTTCGGTTCGGTCGACCGATGGCGCGCGGAGTTCGCCGCGCTTGGCAAGGCGATCGGCGGCGGCTCCGGCTGGGTGATCCTCGCGTGGTCGTCGCGCGAAGGGCGTCTCATCAATCACTGGGCGGCCGACCACACCAACCTGCTGGCAGGTGCGACACCGGTGCTCGCGCTCGACATGTACGAACACTCGTACCACATCGACTTCGGCGCCAAGGCGGCGGCCTACGTCGATGCGTTCATGAAGAACATCCGCTGGGACGCGGTGAGAGGTGGCGCCGGAATTCTGAACAGCGGGATAAGTGGAAGCTCTGCGGCATCAACCCGGGCCCGAGGCCCGAGAATGCAGGATGGACATGAGCAAGAGACCCCGCAGGAACCACTCGCCGCTCTTCAAGGCCAAGGTGG
>JANXZN010000291.1 GCA_025355545.1 Rhizobacter sp. | reverse complement strand
AGACCATGCTGATTAACGGGCTCGCACAAGCTCGCACCAATGGTTGGTCGGTCATCTCGGCGCCGCCGTCCACCTTGTAGCGCAAAGACTGTTTCTTTGCGAACGCCTGGCCCGCGACAGCGGGGTTGGGAAGCTGATTAGTAAGCAATTAACCGGTGTCACATGATCAAGGTTCTCGTCAAGAACATTCTCAAGCGCAATGGCTATGAAGTGTGCCGCCTGTACGACTCCGAACGAGCCGAGGTGCCACGCCACGCGACATTCACGTTTCGCGAGGCACAGTGGTTCCGAGCGCTCGGAAATCTGGGGCAGCTTTCACTGGTTGAGGCGCGCGCCCTCGGCGAGATCGTGCGCGAGAGCGACCCGACTCGACCCGTCATCGAGATCGGCACCTTGTTCGGGTTCTCGACCCTGGTCATCACGCTTTTCAAGGCACCCGCGCAGCGCCTGATCACCGTCGACAACTATTCATGGAACCCGCTGGGGCTGACGCCCGAGGCGCACTACCAAGTGACACGCAATCGCCTGACGGAAGCCGTCGCGCAGCACGGTGTCGAGCAGTTGCGCATGGGCAAGGACGAGTTCTATCGCACCTACTCGGGCCGGGCCCCGTCCGTCTTCTTCTGCGATGCGGACCACTCCTACGAAGCCACGAAGGCCGACATCGTATGGGCCCGGTCGGTTGGCGCCACGGTGATCTGCGGCGACGACTACGACCACCTAACGCAGCGTGGCACCGCCCAGGCGGTGGACGAGTTCGGTGGTCCGAAACGCCTTGCCGGCGGGCTCTTCGTTCTGTAGACGACGCAGCGCTGATCCGCTTCGCCGGAATGATTCCGATCGGCTACCTGAGCATGAGGTTCATCGAGCGGCCATTCTCGCGTTTTCGGCGCTCCTACCTGCGTTCCGGGGGCGGCGCAGTTCGACCGGCCGCGGCACCGTTGAAATGATGCAGATCGTCGACTTCCGATAGGCCATCGGCGAACCTCGGCTGCGCCTTGCGCGCGGTGCAAATCAGGTGCAGGCCCGATCGCGCAAACGAAACATCGGTGAAGCCGGTCTTGCGCATGGCCTTCGTCATCCCTGCGATGCTCTGGAAAGACTCGTACCTTCTCTTCCAGAGAAACGGAAACTGCCGTCCAAACATGTGCAGTGCGATCCCGTTGAAAACCACGTAGGTTCTGTAGACGGAATTCCTCAACTCGATTCGGCGCAGAGCGTTCATCAGATCCCTGCCCGCCATCGCCAGCGGATGCAATGCGAACCAGACCCGCCCATCGGGCCCGAGCACCCGCTCGATCTCGGTCAACGCGCGCGGAATGTGGGTGTACGGCAGGCTGACGCGCGACAGCACGAGGTCGAATGCCTGATCGCGAAACGGCAGCCGTTCGGCGGCGCCGTGAACGAAGCACAGATCGGCGAACAGCCGGTGGCCGTAGGCGAGGCATCGAAGGTCCACATCGAGCCCGACCAGCAGCTTGCCCTTCGCGTCCAGGCACGCCAGCGTTTGCCCGATGCCGCAACCGATGTCGAGAACCGCGCGATCGTCGCCGCGAAGCTCGGGCATCAGCCGGTGCGGCGAAGCCGGGTCGCGCGCGATCTCGAGCTCGTTCAGGTGGTAGGCGATGCGGGGGTCCACGGGCATGTCGATTCGCATGCGCTCACGCGGTCTTCCTAGCCACGAGCACCTGATCGTCACCCCGCGCGAGATACGGCCCGAGCCACGCGAGCGGCATGAAGAGCGCGCAGTAGCCCGCCCACTTGACCGATCGAAACCAGCCGCGCACGCTGCCGAACGAATAGGTGATCGGAATGCGCTGGTGGTGGACCGCGACGACCTCGAAGCCGGCCTGCGCAACGAGGCGCGAGAGTGTCGATATCGAGAACTGATACAGATGCCCGGGCGGTTCCGCGTGGCCCCAGAAACCGAGCCGCCGCGCCAGCAGCAACGACATGCGCGGGTACAGGCCATCGGCATTGGGTGTCTTGAGCACCAGCAAGCCGCCCGGCGCAAGAATCCGGCGGATGTGCGACAGGGCGAGGCGCGGGTCGGGCAGGTGCTCGATCACGTCCCACAGGGTGATCACGTCGAAGGCGTTCGGCGCGTAGGTGTCGTCGCGCAGCTCGCCGGTCCGGACGTCGAGGTGGTTGCGCTCGCGCGCGATGCGCGACGAGTCGGGCGAATATTCGAGGCCCTGGCCGTTCCAGCCGGAGTCGCGCGCGGCCCGGAGAAACAGCCCGGTCGAGCAGCCAATGTCGAGCAGGCGGCCGGCGTTCGCATGGCGCCGCAACATGCGCAGGTTTGCCGCTGCTTCGCGGTCGTGAAACGCGACGGACGCCGGGTCGACATGTAGCGCCGCGTGATAGCCCGACTCGAACGAATACAGGTGCGCAAGCTCCTTGTCGGTCGGCGGATTCGCGACACAAATCAGTCCGCACACGTCGCAGCGCACCAGATCGAATCCATCCTTGCGAAGCAGCGGCGCGAGTCCGGCATGGCCGCAGAGATTGCAGGCCAGGACGACCACCCGGTTCACGACGCTGCGGCGGCCGTCGCGGGCACCGGTGGCGCTGCGACGACGGGCGAGCGCACGTTCCGGTAGATGCCCTCGAGCTGCTCGGCCACCTTGTCCCAGCTCATTTCGGCGACCACCGATCGCGCGCGACCTGGCGCCGGCGGGCGCTCGAGAAAGCCCGTCACCGCGTGGCGGATCGCGGCGTAGTCGTCGGGCGCGACTTGGGCGGCAACGTCGGCCGGCAGCTCGAAATCCATCGTGTGGTTGTTGGTCAGGACAGCGGGTCGGTCCGAGGCCAGCGCCTCCAGGATCGAGTTGGGCATCCCTTCGTGTCGGCTCGGGATCGCGACCACGGAACACGCTGCGCACGCAGAAGCGATCAGCTCGCCATGCGGCAGTTCGCCGAGGTAGTGAACGCGGGAACCGCCTTCTGCGATGCAGGTGTCGAGGTAGTCGCGCGCGGCGCGCACGGCCTGCCCGATCAGCACGATGTCGACGTCGACGCCTTTGAGTGCCCGAATCAGACCGAGCTGGTTCTTCACGTCGCCGACGAGCCCGGTGTGCAGCACGAACGGGCGCGGCACCGGCCAGCGCGCGAGAAAGGTGTCTGGTTTCGCGCGAAAGAACTCCTCGCCGATGCCGTTGTGCACGATGGTGATCTTCGCGGCCGGCACGCGGTAGGCGTCGGTCAGCATGCGACGCTCGATGCTGCCCAGCACGACAAGGTGGTCGGCGAGATCCAGCGTCTTGATCATCTGCTGATAGCTCGTCGTCACTTCCCAGCGCGTGAGCCGCCCGACCAGGCGCGAGAGAAAGCGCGCGCGCATGCCCTCCCAGCGGCTGAACGGCGGGTTCAGGATGGTCGAGACAACCACAGGAACGCCGTCGCTTCGGGCCTGTTCGACAAGGCGGTGGTTGCCGTTGTACGCGGCGAAGACGTGAGCCACATCGAAGTCGCGAATGCGCTCGCGGACCGGGTCGATCAGTCGGGCTTCGATGCCGCGGCGAACCAGTGCATCGACCGTTCGCCCGACCTTCATCCTCAAACCGCCCGACGTCTGGAACAGCATCGGATAAGACAGAACTGCGACGCGCATGGCTCTCCTCGACCCGTTGCCCTTACGCGTCTGGCCGCCAGTCCCGAGCGTCAGGCGCGATCCCTGGCAGCGATTCTGCCAGACGGTCGACGCGGCAACGGGCTGGATGGCGCGGCGGCACGCCCCGCGATCGGGGGTGCAGCGCCTAGGCCGTCCGCATGAAGTACAGCTCGCTCGTGCCGGAACTCATCAGCACGAAGCCGCGCAGCGCGGGCACGTAGCGAAAGCGGCTGAACACCCCGCCCCGGACCGCAGCAACGGGCACCTGCGAGCCGGTGCCCAGGGTCAGCAAACGCATGTCCCAGACCGCGGTGTCATTGGGCTGGATGATGTACATGCGTGTGGTCCGGCCCGCGGCACCCTCGTAGAACAGATACTGGTCGTTGAGCGGGTCGTACTCCATGCCGCTGTACGAAGGCGCGTCGCTCTTGAACTTCTCGAGCGCATCGCTCGCCCTGAACGTGATGTCGGTCTTCACCGCGCCGACGATCTTGAAGGCCGACAGACCGATCGGCCCACCGCCGAGCGCGTTGCCCTGTCCGTCGCCCCATGCCAACGCGAAGAGGTGGCCGCGTGCGTTGTCATAGCAGACGGGGTTGACATTTATCGCAGTGGCGAAGGTCGCGACCGTCGACCAGGTGTCGCTGGATGCGGTCCACTTCTTGAGGCGAAAGTAGCCGTCACCGAGCGCATAGCAGTTTCCGTCGGCGTCTGCGCAACCCGCACCGTAGCCGTCAGCCCACGTGCCCGCGGCATCCCACGAATTCGTGTCGAGATTGAATCCGTTGGAACTCGTAAACGACACGGCACTGCCGTAGACGAATCGGCTGTAGTGCAACATCACGCGATTGCGTTCGGCGTTCCAGTTCGACGACCAGTAGGTGTGCCTGGAGGCCGGCGTGCCGTCGGGGTAGTAGGGAACGTTCTCCTTCGGCGCGGAGGCGGCCTTTCTGAGCACCCATGCCGGCGAGTCCAGAGACAGGTCGAGCGAGGTGACCTCGTTGCCCGCGTAGTCGTTGTGACCTCCGCAGGCGGCCAGGATGATCTCGGCCTGCCGCAGGGCCATGCCGGAGTACGCGAGCCGCCGGTTCGACGCCGCGTAAGGGTCCAGAGGATTGTCTGTGGGAGCTGCGGCCGAACCGGCGTGAATCGTTCCGGGAATCGCGAACCACTCGTTGATGGGTTTGTTCGCGAGCCAGCGTGGCTGGATCGCCGCCGACGATGGTGCGGAGGCCGGCGCGGGCGCAGCGGCCGGCGCGGCGGCGGGAGTCGCGGGTGCGGCCGTCGCCGTCGCGTCCGGCGCAACCGCTCCTGCCAACCCAACCTCGGCACTCTGCGTGCCACCACCGCAACTGGCCAGCGACAATGAGCCGACGCTGAACGTGAGGTGACGCAGGAACTTTCGTCTGGGGTCGCTGTGCATGCGATAAATACCTGATGTGTTTTCGGTCACTGGAGCGGCTTCACGCTCCAGACCGGAATCGCGTTGAACTGCGTCGCGAGCGCTGGCCAATTCGATGCCGAGGTCATCCTCTTGTACGCGGCCGCGGCGCCGGCCACGCCGTGCCGGACCGCGTAGGCGATCGCCGGCTGCAGGTTGCCCCACATCGACTCCGCGCCTGGCAAGATCTCTGCCGACAGCGTGCCTTCCGTCGTTCCGAACGCAGCCTGCTGACCGGACGCGGCGGCAGCGGCGGTGGCGTCATAGACCTGTTTCCAGCTCGAGTACCACGGCCCCGTGCCGGCGCCGAAGTTCGGCGTGTCGCTCGGCGCGACGGCAACATTGTATGTCGCCGCGTTGATGTACCAGTAGTCGGCGCTCGAACCGAGCCGCCCGACGATGCTTTGCGCTTTCCAGGCGAAGAATGCGGCGAGCTGCGTCTGCGCGGTGGCGCTGATCGGCAGTCCCATCGCGAGCGCGTAGCCGTAGGCGGCGGTGAAGAAATCCTGCATCCAGCCCGCGGCCATGTAGACGCCAGGAACACCGTAGTCGTAGTCGGGCTCTATCATCCCGAGCGGGTTGTTCGAGGCCGCGACGTAGCGCGCATGGAAGCGCGCGATGTTGGCCTCGACCGACGCCTTGAACTCACCCTGCATCGTCGCGTCGCCGTCCGGCGTCACCGCCAGGGCCTGCGCCAGGGTTCGGAACGCCCACGCGCATTGCCGGACCTGCACGCCGCCGGGAACCGGCTCGAACCAGCCGTCGGCGCCGTGCCGCACGCCGTCGGTCGAGAAGAGATAGTTTCCGGTCGCGGCGAACTGCACCTCCTCCATGAAGAAGTACCGCCCGCTGAGCAGGTAAGCCATGTAGCCGACCGAGGGGCTGTGAGCCACGTCCCATTGCGGCGCTGCCGTGCCCGTGGCCTTCGCGGGATAGCTGCCCCCGCTCGAATAGTTGGTCGAGGTGGTCGGGTGCGCAGAAAAGCGCAGCGGCCGGTTGGTCGCCTCGTCGCGATAGTGGATCGGGTAGCGACCTGCGCTGTAGCCATTGCGCTGCACGGCCGCGCCAATCGACATCGAATTGGCGACGAGGTAGAGCACATCGTGCTGCGGCAACAGGCCGATCGGCGGCGCGTAGCCGCCGCTGCTCATCGTGTCGGCGTTGTAGTCGAAGTTCCCGTTCTGCAGCGGCTTGTACGTGGCCGCCAGGCCGGTGACCAGCACGCTGTCTGCCGCCACCCCGGCACGATAAGCGGGCACCACTTCCGTGCCCTGCAGATAGTCGACGTCGTGCCGCGCCGCGATCGCCGGATCGACGCCGAGCCAATGCGACAGCGCCGTACCGCTTAGCAGCGGGGTGCGCGCGCGCGCCGGCAGGTCGATCGCGGCACTGAAGCGCTGCACGCCGCCGAGCCTGAAGCCGTAGACCGCTGCCTTGTTCACCGGGTTGGCGATCTTGATGTAGCCGTTCTCGATCCACGGCAGCACTTCGACCGCACCGCCGGCATACAGGCGCACTTCGAGCCACGCCACCAGGTGCGCGTCCGACCCGACCGGCTTGCGGTAGATCCACGACGACATCTCGGGGCCGCTGATCCAGTTGCTGAACGGCGCGTCCCAGTTCGTGCCGGCCCAGCTCGCCGCACCGAAAGCCGCGCAGTCCACCGATGCGGTCACGTCGGTGGCCTTGAGGTCGGCGAGCCTCAGATCGACACCGGAGGCTGCCTGCCCGCCGCGCAGCGTGATCATGCGCGTCGCATTCGCCGTCAATGCGGCGCGGCCGGCCACAACAGCGAACTTCAGCGAACCGTCGGCCCAGCGGTTTTTCGGCGTGACTTGCAGATTGGCGATGTTGCCGACCACGCCCTGCGCCGACGGAACGTCGCCCTTTCTGAACGCGAAGCCGATGCAGAACGGCGCGGCGTCGGCGGCAACGGTCGTGAGCAGCGAGAAGGCCATCGAGCCGGTTGCGGCCGGGCCTAGCGCGGGCGCCGGTGCGGCCGCCGGCGCCGCGGGAGCAGAAACGGGAGGCGGGCTCGCCGCAATCGGGGCGGGCGCGGCTTCCGGCACGGCGCCGGCGGCGCCGCCGCATCCGGCGATCGGAACGGTGCTGAATGCGAAGCCGAACTGCAGAAACTTCCGGCGCTTGATATCGTGCATTGGTGAAGATCCGGATGCCCCGGCGACTTCATGTTGTGTACGAAGAAGTCTCGCATGTCAACCTCGGCCGGGCCGACGGGAAATTGTGCAAAATTGTCCGGACGCAGAGGCTGAGACACTTGCTCACAAGCCGGACAATTTTTGGACGCTGCGAGCCCTTCGGCGATACTCGCGATGCTCATCCGCCTCGCCATCACGCGCGAAAACCGGCCCCGAGTTCGACGTCGGAGGATGCTGTTCCATGTTCCGAGACATTGCCGAAAGTCTGCTTCCAGCGGGTCTGCTGGTTCGCCTCAGCGCGATCGACCACTACCTGCGGGGGGAGCCGGAAATACGTCTGCTTCGGCGTCTCTGCGAAGGCAAGGATGTGGTCGTCGATGTCGGCGCCAACATCGGCACCTACACCTTCTTCATGTCGCGCTACGCGAAGCGGACCATCGCCTACGAGCCCAATCCGGGTCTGGCCGCGAGGCTCGCAAACCTCTTTCCCGACGTCGTGGTTCGCAATGTCGCGCTGTCGAACCATGAGCGCACGCTGGAGCTTCTCGTTCCGGTGTCGAACGGTCGCCCGGCGCATGAACTCGGCAGCATCAGCCAGGGTTTCGATGGTGCGCAAGACCTGCAGCGCCACGTCGTTCGTTGCGTGACGCTCGATTCGGAAGACATCGGCAATCTCGGCTTTCTGAAGATCGATGTCGAACAGCACGAGAGAGAAGTTCTCCAAGGCGCCGTGGGAATCATTCGACGCTGCCGCCCGGTGATCATGACCGAGACCACCCCGCTGCTCTACGCAGCGCCGCTCGAAGAGACGTTCGGTTTCGTGATCGACCTGGGATACCGCGGCTGGGCCACCTTCCACGATCGGCTGCTCGCATTCGACGAGTTGAAGCCCGAGGTGCACCTGAATCCGAGTCAGTTCGGCAGATCGTTCATCAACACCAACGTCTTCTTCTTTCCGAACGAAGTCGATCCGAGGATGTTGCTCGGCGCGAGACGCGCCCGATGACCGATCCGCAAGCATCGTTCGCACTCGGGTCGCCACGTTTTCGCGATCCGCGCATCGCTCGATTGGCAGTTGAGCAAGGCGATCTCGCCGCATGGCGTGCCGCGCTCGAGCTCGGCGCGCAGGCAGCGGCGTCGCTCGCCGACGGCGAGTTCGCGGTCGCGTTGCGCGAGCCTTCGGGGCGGACCTTTCTGGCGGTGGACCGATTCGCCATACGCACGATCTGCTACCGCGTGGTCGACGGTCGACTGCGATTCGCGGTTCGTGCCGACGAGCTCGCCGAGGGAAGCGCCGGCGCCGATGTGGATCGGCAAGCGATATTCGACTACGTCTACTTCCACGTCATTCCGGCGCCGCGGACGATTTTCGAGGGTGTCTTTCGCCTGCCCGCGGGGCACTGCGCGCTGTTCGAGAACGGTCGCCTCACGGTCGCCCCGTACTGGGTGCCGGAATTCGACGACAGCGGCAGCCTGTCGATGCTCTCCGCCAGAGCCGAGTTTCGCCAGCTGCTGCAGGACGCCGTCGCCGCGCAGCTCGACGGCAGCAAGCCGGCCTGCTTCCTGAGCGGCGGCACCGACAGCTCGACCGTGGCCGGAATGATCGGCGTCGTCGGGGGCAGGCCGGCGTCGACCTACTCCATCGGCTTCGCCGCCGAAGGCTACGACGAGATGGAATACGCGCGGCTCGCGGCACGCCATTTCAAGACCGAGCACCACGAGTACTACGTGACGCCGGAGGATCTGGTCGCGAGCATCCCGACAGTCGCCGCGCACTACGACCAGCCGTTTGGCAACTCTTCCGCCCTGCCCGCCTACTACTGCGCCCGCATGGCGCGCGACGACGGCGTGACGCGGCTTCTCGCCGGCGACGGCGGCGACGAACTGTTCGGCGGCAACACGCGCTATGCGAAACAACGCGTGTTCGGCTGGTACAACGATGTGCCGGCAGGCATTCGACACGGGCTGCTCGAGCCGCTGTTCAAGATGGCGCCGATGGCCCGGGCACCGTTGCTGCGCAAGGGTGCGAGCTACATCGACCAGGCGCGCGTGCCGATGCCCGACCGCATGCAGACCTACAACCTGCTCGGCCGCATGGGGGTCGGCAACGTGTTCACCGCTGATTTTCTCGCCGCGGTGGATGCTGAGGGGCCGCAGCGCCAGCAGCGCGAGGTGTGGCAGGCGGCGCGCACCGCAAGCGTCGTCAATCGCATGCTGGCGTTCGACTGGCGTTACACGCTCGCCGACACCGACCTGCCGAAGGTGTGCGGCACTGCCGAGCTGGCGCGGGTCGGAGTGGGCTTCCCGCTCCTCGATCCGCGCCTGCTCGCGTTCTCGTTGCGGCTGCCGGCGCAGGGCAAGCTCAAGGGGCTGAAGCTGCGCTGGTTCTTCAAGGAGGCACTGCGAGGTTTTCTTCCGCAGCAGATCATTGCCAAGAAGAAGCAGGGCTTCGGGCTACCCTTCGGCGTCTGGGCCGCGCGCCATGACACGCTGCACCGGCTCGCTGCGGATTCACTCGGCAGCCTGTCGACCCGCGGCATCGTGCGGCCGGCGTTCCTGAAACAGTTGCTCGACGAGTATCTTCAGGTGCACCCGGGGTACTACGGCGAAATGGTGTGGATCCTGATGATGCTCGAGCAATGGATGCAGGCACACCGGCCAGGCCTCGGTCGGCTCGCATGAGAACATCGGAGGCGCGGATGACCATCAACGGACGGTTGCGCGAGATCTTCGGATCCGCCTTGCGAAGCCGTGGCTACGAAGTCGTTGATGCCCGGCTTCTGTACGACTGGCAGAAGTCCTTGCGACCCCCGAGCGCCGCTCCCGACACGCGTGCGCCCGGCGACGCCAACCCGCATCTCGGCCCGCACAACCCGGCGCTGGTCGACCTGCAGCGGCGTTACGCCGACTTCGACAAGATGGTCACGACCGCACTCGTCTGGACCGACTCACACGTGAGCGCCGACGACATGCGCCACTTCAGGGGCGAGAACGCCTACGTCTGGCAGCGCCGCGGGTTGAACATGAGCCCGCTCGCGTATGCGTTGAGCGCCTACTACGCCAAGGCGATCGACGAACTCCGCCTACTCGACCGACTGACCGAAGACGAGAGCTTCGGCAACTTCAGCCTCGAGGTGGACGGTCGCAGGGTGTCGCGCGACCTGCTCGATTCGGTCGTCGAGATGTACTTCCTGGAGAAGCATCTGAAGTTGTCGTCGATGCCGCGTGCTCGCATCCTTGACATCGGTGCCGGCTACGGGCGGCTCGCTCATCGCATGACCACCGCTTACGCCAATGTCGAGCAGTACCTGTGCACCGACGCCTACGCGGTGTCGACCTTCGTTTCGGCCTACTACCTGAACTATCGGCGCGTCGCGGACCGCGCGAAGGTCGTGGCGCTCGACGAATTCGACGCGGCGCTGAAAGATCAACGCATCGATATCGCCGTCAACATCCACAGCTTCTCGGAGTGCCGACCTGCCGCGATCGAATGGTGGGTCGCGCGACTTGCCGCGGCCAAAGTCAGACACCTGATGGTCGTGCCGAATGCGGGCGACGCCCACGACGGCAGCACACTCAAGACGAACGACGGGATCGACTTCGGCCCGATCATCGCGAACTGCGGATACCGCTGCGTCGCCGTCGAGCCGAAGTACCGTGATGCGATCGTGCAACGGTACGGCGTCAACCCGACGTACCACCACCTCTTCGAATTGGGCTGATGACCGGTGCCGCCGCTACGGCGAGGGCATCATGCGCGGTCGCGTGCTCCGGCGGGCCGGCCCTGGAGCAGCGATCCGGCGAGTCGCATGCCGAACTTCATTCGGCTGCGGTCCCACGGCGCGAGCCGCGGCAGCTGGAACAGATCGCTTCCCGGCGCCGCCGTGCCGCGCGCGGTGGTGACGGCGGCGCCGAACCCGACCTCGCGCGCGATGGCGACCGCGGTCGCGTCGTAGTCGTCGATCGGTCGGCCATTCGGATAGGCAAAGAGCGTGATCTGCTGGTGCAGCAGCCGCTCCAGCGTCCGCTTGCTTTGTGTCATCTCTGCCCGGATCGCGGCGCTGTCGAGAAGCGCAAGGATCGGGTGGCTCACCGTGTGCGCTCCGATCTGCATGCCCGAATCTCTGAGCGCAACAATCTGACGCGAGCTCATCATCAGATCGTCCGGCAGCGGCTCGTCGGCGTGTGCCGCGATGCGGGCTACCGCGGCGCCCCGCAGCGAGGCCGGAAGATGCTTCACGGCGCGCAGAAGCATGTCGACCGCGCTGCGCTTGTCCTCGAGCGTGCGCACCGGCACGACGCCGGGCCGCACGCCGACCGACTCGCCCGGATCGATCGCGCTGTGTCGGGTGCGACGCACGGTCTCGATGATGGTGTCGTTCCACATGCGGCCGCCGTCGAGGAAGCCGGTCGCGATGAAGAAAGTCGCGGGCAGCCGGTGGCGCTTCAGGATCGGCAAGGCGACATCGTGATTGTCGGCATACCCGTCGTCGAAGGTGATGGCGAGCGAGCGCTCGGGAAGGCTGCGCGCCTCGAGACGGTTCACCGCGTCGTCCAACGCAATCACGTTGAACCATGCCGCGAGCCAGCCGCAAACCCGATCGAACTGCGCCGCGTCGATCTCGCCAGGCATCAGCGGGTCGGGATTCTTGCGAACGCGATGGAAGATCAGGATCGGCAACTGGCTGCGCCGCCCCGCCGGCGAGAGTCGACCGAACAGCAGGCGCATCATGAGCCATTGACCCCGCGGACCGACGGTGCGACGACTCTCGGCTGCGGGGCCTCGCGATCGGCGGATACCGGAGCGGACCCGACGCGCTGCCGGATCAACACGCTCGCGCAGGCGACCGCGACCATCATGTTGTAAGGCAGGTCGAAATACGCGAGGCTGAGGAACGCCCCGCCCACCGCGTAGCCGATGACACTCACCTGCACCATCGCGCCGAGGTCGGCCGCCCACTTGTTCTCGCGGGCTGCGGTGCCGGCCGCGATCAGCCGGCGCGCAGTCAGCCAGGTGAGAATCCCGATCGTCATGAACAGGAAGAGCCCGATGAACCCGTGCTCGCCGAGAACCTGCAGGTAGATGCTGTGCGCGGCATGCACGTCGTCGGGCGCCGGCGCGTACGCCCTGAACACCGACTCGTTCCAGATCATGAACCCGCCGCCGAAGAAGCGATCGCGTGCCAGGTTCCAGGCCACCCACCAGGCGTTGATCCGGCCGAGCGCCGAGCTGTCCTCCTCGTAGGTGCCGATGGTGCGCATGCGGTCCCACCACTCGTCAGGCATGAACGGCAGGATGACCGATGCGACCGCGACGATCGCCAGGCCCCAGATGATCTTGCGGTCGCCCTTCCACCAGAAAGTGGCGGCCATCGCGATCAGGGCGAGCAAGGCGCCGCGCGACTGTGAGCCGAGCACCGTGATCGATGTGAGCACCATGGCCACGCCGAGGCCGTAGCGCACCCAGCGCCGGGCCGCCTGCATCTGCAGATAACGCATCAGCGGGATCGTCATGACGAGCGCGAGCGCCAGTTCGTTGTTGCCGCCGATGAAGCCGCCCGGCCCCCAGACGCGGTAGTTTCCGCCGGTCGTGATCGTGAACACGCCGCCCTTGAGGCCGTAGAAGCCGAGCGAGACGACGATGGTCCAGATGAACCATTCCAGCTTGCGTCGAGTGTCGAGCAAAGACATCGTCACGAAGATCATCAGGTAGATCTTGATCGACCGCTCCCACAGGGGCAGGCTCTCGGTCAGGTAGATCGAAAAAGGCAGCGTTACGCAGATCCAGATCGAGAACGCGAGCAAGGCCCAGGCAGGCGGGCCCAGCAAGGGGTTCTGTCGGTCGCGGGTCATCAGCAGCCCGAGCAAGGTGCTGATCGCAACGATGGAGGCGACCGGCCAGGTGCTCGCGCTCCACGCGAACTGCTCGTGCGGATTCATCACGCTGACCCAGGTCCAGAGAACGGCGCCGACCCATGGCCGGCGCAGTGCGACGAGCGAGCCGCCGATGATGATCGCCAGCAGCAGAAGGTCACGCACGGCCGAACTCCCGGCCCGCCGCTGCCAGACGACCGAAGAGATGCAGTTGGGCTTGGCTCGTCTCGTCCCATCCGAAGCCTTCCGCGTAGGCGCGAACGGCGGCACGCGCAGGTGGCGCAGCGAGAATCGCGCGCAGCGCCGCCGCAAGCGACTCGCCGGTACGCTCGCCGATCAGCACGCCGGCGATTCCCGCCACGACCTCGGACGTGCCACCTGCGTCCGTGGCCACGACCGGCGTTCCGCAGGCCATGGCTTCGAGCAGCACGTTGGCCCAGCCTTCGCGGCGCGACGCCAGCACGAAAACGTCGGCCGCGCTGTACCACGCCGCGAGCTGCGCGTTCGGCACGGCGCCCGCGAACGTGACCCGCTGCACCACCCCGCGCTCGCGCGCACGCGCCTCCAGACGCCGGCGCTCGGGGCCCTGGCCGACGATGACCAGCCGCGCCGCCGGGAACTCCGCCCCGAGCGCCTTCAGCGCGTCGATCACGAGGTGGTGGCCTTTCAGTTCGAGCAGGTTTCCGACGCTCAGCAGGATCGGCGATCCGTCGATCCCCAGTTGCTGCCGCGCCCGATCGCCCGGCAGGGGATGGAAGCGCTGCAAGTCCACACCATTGCGCATCACGTGCAGGCGCGCGGGGTCGATATCCCAGCCGCGCAGCACATCGACCAGCGCCGCGCAGACGCCGATCGACGCATCGGCACGCCGGGCAGCCCACTGCATCATGCGGCGCGGCAGCGCATGTCGCGGGATCAGGTTGAGGTCGGTACCGCGCGCCGTGATGACGAGCCGCTTGCCGACACTGCGCGCGAGCATCGCGGCCGCCACGCCATCGGGGTAGAAGTAGTGCGCGTCGATGACGTCGAAGTCCCAGCCGTCTGCAATCAATCGGCGCATCGGGCCGATCGAAGCGGCCGCCAGCAAATACGGCGCGACGGTCATCCCGACCTTCGGCACGACCAGGTACCGCGGATGCAGCACGTCGATGCCATTGCGGGTCTCGCGTGCGGGCGTTGCCGCGATCTTCGCGTGCTCGCCCCAGCGCGGGTCGGTGCTCGGGAACCAGGGCACCGGCGCCAGCACCTTGGTTTCGATCGCGCCGGTGTGCAACAGTTCGCGCAGCCGCGTCTCGACGAAGATGCCGTGCCCCGGCCGCGCGCTGCTTGGATACAGCGTCGAGAACAGCAGCGTGCGAACCTTGCGAGACATGACGCGATCACTCCGGTGCGTCGTCGCGGGGCGCGGCGATGCGCACCGAGTCGCCCCGCCCGATCGCCCAGTATTCGATGCCCATGGCTTTGACGTCCGCCGGTTCGAAAAGATTGCGCCCGTCGAAGATCAGCGGCACTTTCAGCGCGGAGCGGATGAACTGGAAATCGGGGCTGCGGAACTCCCGCCACTCGGTCACGATGAGCAGCGCATCGGCGCCGGCGAGCGCGCCATTCTGGTCTGGCGCGAAAGTGACTTCTGGAACATCTTCCAGCACGCGCCGGGCGGTCGGCATCGCCACCGGGTCGTAAGCCCGCAGCCTGGCGCCGCGGCGAGCAAGTTCCCTCACAACCACGAGGCTCGGCGCCTCGCGCATGTCGTCGGTGTCGGGCTTGAAGGCCAGGCCCCAGACCGCGAATGTGCGACCGCGAAGGTCTTCGCCGAACCGTTCGACCACCTTGTCGACCAGCACCCTCTTCTGCCGTTCGTTGGCGGCCTCGACCGCTGCGAGCACGCCGAGCTCCAGACCGTGGTCGCAGCCGGTGCGAATCAGCGCCTTGACGTCCTTCGGAAAGCACGAGCCGCCGTATCCCGCACCGGGGTAGAGAAACATCGTGCCGATGCGCGGATCGCTGCCGATGCCGCGGCGCACCAGTTCGATGTCCGCGCCGACACGTTCCGCGAGCAACGCGATTTCGTTCATGAAGCTGATGCGCGTGGCGAGCATCGCGTTGGCGGCGTACTTAGTGAACTCGGCGCTGCGCAAGTCCATGAGCTGCAGCCGATCGTGGTTGCGCGTGAACGGCGCATAGAGCGCGCGCATCAGCAGCACGGCGCGCTCGTCGTCGGCGCCGACGATGATGCGATCGGGCCGCATAAAGTCCTCTACCGCAGCGCCCTCCTTCAGGAATTCGGGGTTGCTGACAACCGCGAACTCGACATCGAGGTCGCGCCGCTCGAGCTCGGCGCTGATGGCGGCGCGCACCTTGTCGGCGGTGCCCACAGGCACGGTGCTCTTGTCGACGACGACCTTGTAGTCGGTCATGTGCGAACCGATGCTGCGTGCCGCGGCGAGCACGTGCTTCAGGTCAGCGGCGCCGGTTTCCCCAGGTGGCGTTCCGACGCCGATCAGCAACAAGGTTCCGTGTCCGACCGCCGCGGCGGCGTCGGTCGTGAATTGCAGGCGGCCGACCGCCGCGTTGCGCTGCACCAGCGTGTCGAGCCCCGGCTCGTGGATCGGAATACCGCCTTCGTTGAGGATCCGGACCTTGCGCTCGTCGACGTCGTGGCAGACGACATGGTTTCCCATTTCTGCCAGACATGCGCCGGTGACGAGGCCGACATAGCCGGTGCCGATGACGGTGACTTTCACGTTACTCCTTCGCGTGGGCTGCTCTGTGCCAGAGGCTCGCCGCCGGTTGCCGCGGACCTCGATGCAGCGGTTTCGACCGCGCGCAGGCATGCGCGCTCGAACGCGCGTGCGACCTCGAGATGGCTGAACCTGCGCTCCACGCACTCGCGCGCGCGCCGCGACAACCCGGCGCGGGTCTCGGCGTCGCCGAGCAGGTCGATGATCGCCAGGGCCTGATCCTGCGCGTCCTCGCGGCAAAGGTAGTGGACGCCGTCCTCCACGTCGAGTCCCTCGACCCCGATCGCGGTCGAGACGACCGGGCACCCCATCGCCATCGCCTCGAACACCTTGATGCGCGTGCCACCCCCGACGCGCAGCGGAATCACGGCCACGTGCGCCGCGTGAACATCGGGCCGGACATCGTCGACGAAGCCCGTGAAGCGCACGTTCTTCGCCGCATGGCCCAGCTCGACGAGCGAGCGCGGCGGGCTGCGCCCGACGACGACGAATCGAGCGTCCGCGATCCGGCGCGTGACCGCCGGCCAGACGTTTTCGATGAAGAAGCGCACGCCGTCGACGTTGGCGTCCCAGTCCATCGATCCCGTGAAGACCACCGTCGGCGGCCTGCCGGCGCTGACGGCCGGCGGCTCGTGCCAAGCGAAGTGATCGAGGTCGACTCCGGTCGGGATGACGCTCGTGTGCTGGATGCCGTACCACGCGAGAAACCTTGCCGCGTCGCGCTCGGAGACCGCAACGACCTGCGTGAAGCGGCGCAGCGCATCGCCTTCGAAGCGTAGCATCTTGCGGTACTGCGATGCCCAGATGGACCGCATCAGCATGCCGCCGCTCTGGTCCGCATGGCGCTGGAAGATCTCCGCCTCGACATTGTGGGTGAAGCAGACCGTCGCCGCATCGATACGCACTGGCCTGAGCACGGCAGCGTGAACGAAATCGAAGACGGCGACATCGAAACGACCCGCCTGAAGGCCTTCGCGCACTACCCGCCGCGCGGCTGCGCTCCGATCGGCAGCCACATTGACCGGCACGCGCCCCAGCAGATCGACCGAGCGCCGCCAGCGCGGCAACGGCACGCGCGGCACCCACGGAACGAAGTGGTCGCAGACACGGGCGAGATCGGCCGACCAGACGCACCTCTGCTCGGCAGTCGCAGGGCCCATCAGCGTGATGTCGAACGCGCCGTCCTTGAGGCCGCGCAGGATGTTGGTCGTGCGGATCTTTCCGCCCGTGTCGTTCGGAAACAGGAACGTCGGCGAAACGAATGCGAGGCGATGACAGTCGCGGTTCACCAGCAGATGCCTTCGTAGGACGCCGCACCGCAGTCGCGCAGGTCGTCGTAGCCGCTCAGGTCGACGATTCGCCGCCCCGCCGCATGCCTGCGGATCGACTCCCGCACGGCGGCATCTGCATGCCCGACGACGATCACCTCGGCGTGCTCCAAGGCCTCTTCGGGCGTGGGCCTGAGCAGGCGATCGAGGTGCGGGACTTCACGATCGATGTACTCCTTGTTCTTGCCGAGCAGGCGGCTCAGGCGCACGAAGCCGTCGTAGATCGCAATGTCGAAGCCTCGGCCGACGAGCCGTTCCGCGAGCACGACCAGCGGCGAGTCGCGCATGTCGTCGGTGCCGGGCTTGAACGCCAGTCCGAACAGCGCAACGCGACGCCGTCCGCCCGCGGCGATCATCTCGAAGGCGCGGTCGACGTGCGCCGAGTTGCTGTCGAGCAGATGCGCGAGCGCGGGGATCGGCACATCGGCCTGCCGTGCAAGCGTGACGAAGCCCTTGACCTCCTTCGGAAGGCACGATCCGCCGAATGCGAAGCCCGGGCGCAGGTACAGCGGCGAGATGTTGAGCTGCTTGTCCTGGCAGAAGATGCGCATGACTTCGCGCGCGTCGAGCCCGTAGGCCTTGAGCACCGAACCGGCCTCGTTCGCGAACACGATCTTCATCGCGTGGAACACGTTGCACAGGTATTTGACCGACTCGGCAACCCGGCACGAGGTGCGCACGAACGCGCCTGGCACATCGGCGTAGAGCCGCTCCATCAACTCGTAGCCAGCCTCGTCGACGCTGCCAACGATCGTCTGCGGGGGATGGCGGAAATCCCTCACCGACGACCCCTCGCGCAGGAACTCCGGGTTGAAGACCAGCGACAGGCGATCGCCCACGGCGCGCCCGGCACCGGCTTCGAGAATCGGCCGCAGGTGGTCTTCGGTCGTTCCGGGGGCGACCGTGCTGCGCAACACGATCGTGTGGCTGCCGGGCTTGCGGCGCAGGACTTCGCCGATCGACCGGATCACGCCCTCGACCGCGGTCAGGTCGGGCGCGAAGTTGGCCTTGGCGGGCGTGGCGACCGAGACGAGCGAGACCTCCGAGTCCATCACGGCGGCCGCCAGATCGTCAGTCGCATGCAGTTTCTCGGAGCGCACCGCCGCTTCGATCAGTTCGTCGATACCCTCTTCGACGACCGGCGAACGCCCGTCGTTGATCATCCTGACCTTGGTCGGGTTGGTGTCGACACCGATCACCTCGTGGCCGAGTTCGGGCAGACAGCCGCAGGAGACCGCGCCCACATATCCCAAGCCGAAGACGCTGACCTTCATGTCGCTCCTTGGCGTTGCCGGCGGCTCGTGACGCAGCGCTCGACGATGCCGTCGAGCCGAGTCATCGAACGCTCCCAGGCGTGATGGCTGAGCACGCGTGCCCGACCGGCGAGCGCGAGCCGCTGGCGCTCCGCCGGCGACTCCAGCAGCCTTGCGATCGCGTCGGCCTGCGCATCGGGCGAGTCGGCGATGACGAGATGCGCGCCCGCTTCGGCATCGACACCGCCGGCGGCGAGGCCGCTGGTCACCACGGGAACGCCCATCGCCATCGCCTCGAGAATCTTGTTCTGCGTGCCGCGGGCGATCGCGAGGGGCGCTACCATCGCGGCCGACTTGCGAACGTACGGGCGCACGTCGGGCACCGACCCGGTGACCGTTATCCCGGGTCGCCGGCCCAGATCGCGCATCTCGGGCGACGGATCGGCGCCGACGATGACGAGCTTCACGCCCGGCCGCCGCGCCCTGAGCCTCGGCCAGACCTGCTCGCAGAAGCGGCTCATGCATTCCTGGTTCGGGTAATAGTCCATTCGGCCAATGAAGCTGATGGTGTCGGTGTCGTAGGGCTCGTCGCCGGGGCTGAAGAACTCGCTGTCCACGCCGTTGGGAAACCAGTCGGTCGCCGCGCCGGTTTCGTAGCTCTCCAGGGTTTCCCACTCGGCGCGCGTCGTGGCGGTACACATGTCGAAGCACCGCGCCAGGCGCTTCTCCGCCATCATCATCTTTGCGCCCTCGAAACGATAGCCCCAGGACAGGGGGCGCGACTTGTGATTTCCGTACTCGATCCACTTGTGCGAGTCCATGTCGCCGAAGTCGAGAATCTTCGGTACGTCGCGCACATGCTCCACGTACTGCGCCACCGAAGAGCAGTGGACGAAGATCAGATCCCACGTCTGCGCGGCGAGCCGCTCGCGCACGCGCCGCGCCAGCTGCCCCGAGTAGAAGTAGCCCATCGACGATGGCGTGGGCAGCGGCAGCCGCGAGACCATGCGGGCCAGCTGGATCGGCTCGTGCACCCGCACAACCTCGAAATCGGCGCAGTACGCCGCGATCCCGTCGCCGTCGGTCGCCTCGCCGGGCGTGCGCGCGAGCGAGCACACCGTGACCCGATGGCCGCTGGCGGCGAAGTGCCGAATCATGTTGAACGGCCTGATCTTGCCGCCTCGCTTGGGCGGAAACGGGAAGCGATGGCAGAGATAGAGGATGTTCATGTGTTCAGGCTCTGCAGCTCGATCGCCACATCGTCCGGCTCGCGGCCATCGAGGTACATCCGGCTCCAGATCTCGAGGTTCATCAGCGCGAGCAGGGGATCGGTTCCGTCGATGCGATTGGCCTGGTGGTCGCCAAGCAGTCGCTCGACGGCATCGACCCGGAACAGCCCGCGTTCGCGCAACACGTCGGGGGAGAGAAGTCGCCGCAGCAGCGGCGCGAGCTCGCACTTCAGCCACGCGCCCATTGGCGTGCCGAAACCGCGCTTGCGGCGATGGAGGATGTCGTCGGGCAGCAGCCCTGCCAACGAGCGCTTCATCAGCGCCTTGAGCTGCCCGCCGCCGACCTTGACCGACGCCGGGATCGACGCGGCCATCTCCACCAGCTGATGGTCGAGCAGCGGAACGCGGCATTCGAGCGACACCGCCATGCTCATCCGGTCGGTCAGCATCAGCAGGTCGTCGGGCAACTGGGTCTCGGCATCGACTGCGAACAGCCGATTGAGATCGTCCGCATCGCCCGCGGCCGCGAATGCCAGGCCAAGCGCGTCGCCAGTCGCCACGGTCGGCTCGAGCAGCAGCGCCGCGACGCGGTCGCGCGCCAGCACCTGGACGTAGCTGCGGTAGCGGTCGTCGGCACTCATCTCCGCCGACGCCACGAAGCCTCGTGCCAGGCGCATGGCATTGAGGACGCCCGAGTGGCGGTCCGCCGGCAGGCGCTGCGCAGCGAAAGACGCGGCGCTCCGTGCCCAGCGCGGCAGCCGCTGATAGCGTTGCGCGTAGTGCTGGCCGAGGTAGCGCCGGTAACCGCCGAACAGCTCGTCGCCGCCGACGCCGGACAGAATCACCTTCACGTCCTGGCGCGCGAACTCCGACACCAGAAAGGTCGTGATGAAGGCCGTGTCGCACAGCGGCTCGTCCATGTGCCACAGCAGCTTCGGCAACAGCGCGACGACGTCGGGCTTGACGACGATTTCGCGGTGCTCCGTGCCGAACAGCTCGGCGACTCGTCGGGCGTACGGCAGCTCGTTGTAAAGCTCTTCGGCCTCGCCGCCTGCGAAGCCGATCGCATACGTGCGGATCGGCTGCGTCGAATGCCGCGCCATGAAGCCGACGACGGCGCTCGAATCGACCCCGCCCGAGAGGAAGGCGCCGATCGGTACGTCGGCGACCATCTGCATGCGCACTGATTCCTCGAGCTGCACCGTCAGGCGCCCGGCCCACTGCGCCGGCGTCGTCGCCGTGTCGATCTGTTGCGGCAGTCGCCAGTAGCGCCACTCACGCACCTGGCCGGCCTCGACCGACAGCAGCGTGGCCGGTGGCAGTTTGCGCAGGCCTTTGAAGATGCAGCCGGGTGCCGCCACGTAGCCCAGATGGAGATAGTCGGCAAGCACCTCGCGGTCGAGTTCGGCGCGCTGACCCGGCAACGCGAGCAAGGCCTTGGCCTCGCTCGCGAAGGCGAGTTGCGCGCCGTCCTGCATCACATAGAGCGGCTTGATGCCGAGCCGGTCGCGGCCAATCAGCAGGCGCTGCCGGCGCGCATCCCAGAGCGCAAAGTCGAACATGCCGTTGAGGCGGTGCACGAAGTCGTCGCCCTCGGCCGCGTAGAGGTTCAGCAGGACTTCGGAGTCCGAGCCGGTCCTGAACGCGTAGCCCCTGTCCTGCAACTCGGCGCGCAGCTCGCGGAAGTTGTAGATCTCGCCGTTGCACACCAGCCAGAGCGCGCCATCAGCGCTCACGAGCGGCTGATGACCGCCGGCCAGGTCGATGATGGACAGGCGCCGCATCGCGATGCCGCACGGCCCGTCGACGTGAAACCCGGCATCGTCCGGGCCGCGATGCCGGGTGACATTGCCCATCGCGGCGAGCGCCTCTCGCGAGGGCTGGGTACCGTCGAAGCGGTAGATGCCGTGGATGCCGCACATGCTCGCGCCTCGTCGGATCAGGCGAGCGCCGGCCAGCGCCCGAGCGCAGGCGGTCGGTGCGGCGAATCGATGCTGCGCCTCGTGCGCGGCGCGGTCACGACACCAGCGCCTCTGGCCGCGCGATCTCCGGGGCGACGCCTTCGGCGTCAACGACGCGGCGCAGGAATGCCTCGAACATCAGCAGGCTCCACAGTGGCGCGCTGTGGTCGCGTGCGCCTGACTGGTGGGAGGCGAGCAACTGTTCGAGCGCGCGGCGGTCGAACCAGCCGGTCGCCGCCAGGCGGGGGCCGAGCACCGCCGCGCGCACGCGCTCTCGCAGCGGTCCGCGGAACCAGCGCGCCAGCGGGACGGCAAAACCCATCTTGGGCCGATAGAGCACGTCGTTCGGCAGCGCCGGCTCCATCGCCTTCTTCAACAGGTACTTGCCCTCTTGGCCGCGCACCTTGAGCGAAGACGGCAAGGTCGCCAGCCACTCCACGAGTTCATGGTCCATCAGCGGCTCGCGCACTTCCAGCGAGTGCGCCATGCTGGCGCGGTCGACCTTGGTGTTGATGTCGCCGACCAGGTAGGTCTTCAGATCGAGATACTGGATCAGCGCGAGTGGGTCATCGGTGTCGGCGCGCTCGGCATGGCGATCGAAGACGTCCTGCGCGCGATAGCCGGCGAGCTGCCGCCTGAAGCCGTCGCTGAACATCTGCGAGCGCAGCGGTTCGCGCAGAACGGACATGCTGTGGAAATAGGCCTCGACCGAATTGCGCGCCATGCCCTCGAAGGTGGTCTTCGCGCGCAGCACGCGCGGCGCCCAGTCGGCCTTGGGGTAGACGCGGCCCAGCAGCCCGAAGAGCGGCGCGCGCACCGTTTGCGGCAATGCGCCGCGCAGCCGCTCTTCGAGCAGATGCAGCCGGTAGCGGCGGTAGCCGCCGAAGCTCTCGTCGCCGCCGTCGCCCGAGAGCGCCACGGTGACATGCTTGCGCGCGAGCTGGCAAACCCGGTAAGTCGGTATCGCCGAGCTGTCGGCGTAGGGCTCGTCGTAGAGACCGGCCAGCGTGTCGATCAGGTCGAAGTCGTCGCTCTTGACGGTCTCGACGAAGTGGCGCGTGCGGTAGCGGTCGGCGACCATCTGAGCGAACATCGACTCGTCGTATCCCGGGTCGTCGAACGCGATCGAGCAGGTATTGACCGGCTCCTCCGAGAGGGCAGCCATCGTCGCGACGATCGCGCTTGAATCGACACCGCCGGAAAGAAAGGCTCCCAGCGGCACTTCGGAGATCAGGCGCAGCCGCACCGATTCGCGCAGCCGCTGCGCCAGTTCCGCGCAGGCGTCCTCGGCGCCGATGCGGTTGGCCAGCGTGAAACGGACGTCCCAGTATTCGCGCGGCCCGGGCATGGCGTGGCCGCGCCGCACACACAGGGTATGGCCCGGCGGCAACTTGCGCGCCTGGCGGAAGATGCAGCGTGGCTCGGCGACGTAGCCGAGCGCGAAATACTCCTCGACCGCGAGCGGGTCGATGTCGCGCCGCAGGCCGCCGTGCGCGAGCAGCGATTTGAGCTCGGAGCCGAACAGCAGCGTGCCGTCGTCGAGCAGCGCATAGTGCAGCGGCTTGACGGCGAGCCGGTCGCGCGCGAGGAACAGGGTCTCGCGGTTGCGGTCCCACAGCGCAAACGCAAACATGCCGCGGAACCGCGTCACGCAGTCCTCGCCCCAGGCCTCCCAGGCGTGGACGATGACCTCGGTGTCGCTGCGGGTACGAAACACATGACCGAGCGCGAGCAGTTCGGGAATGAGCGACTGATAGTTGTAGATCTCGCCGTTGAAGATCACCGCGACCGACCCGTCTTCGTTGAACAGCGGCTGCTGGCCGGTCGCCACGTCGATGATCGCCAGGCGCCGGTGGCCGAGGCCCAGGCCCGGCTCGACATGCACGCTGCCCTCGTCGGGGCCGCGGTGGTGCTGCGACTCGTTCATGCGCTGCAGCTGCGCGCGATCGATCGGGCGCGCGGTGCGGGTGTCGAAGATGCCGGTGATGCCGCACATGGTGGTCCTAACGTCCGCAGGCAGAGGCGGCGAAATATTGTCGTTCGGCCCACACCGGGGCGGCCGGCAGCCCGTGCTCAAGCATGTCGAGCCTCGGGCATGGCCAGCAGCGCGTCGTAGGTTGCTTCATAGGCCGCCAGCATCGACGCCAGACTGAATCGCTGCAGAGTCTGCGCACGCGCTGCGGCGCCGTGCCGGTGCCGCAGCGCCGCATCGTCGACGTAGCGCGCCACGCACGCCGCCAGCCGGGCGGCATCGGCGGGCGGCACCAACACACCGGTGACACCGTCGTCGACGAGTTCGACGTTTCCGCCGACGGCCGACGCGATCACCGGGAGCCCGCTCGCCATCGCCTCCAGCAGCGTGTTCGAGGTGCCCTCGTTGAGCGAGGGCAGCATGAACACGTCGAGCGTGCGAAGCAACTGCGGCACCTGTTCGGACGCTCCCGGCAGCCAGACCATATCGGCCACGCCGAGTGCGACCGCCCGCTCGCGCAGATTGACCAGCAGCGGACCGTCGCCGACGATCATCATCCGAACCACGTCGCGCAGTGCCGGGCGCTCGCGCACGAGCAGCGCGAGTGCCTCGAGCAGGCGCGCCTGGTCCTTGACCGGCTCGGCCCGGCCGACGGTGCCGAACCGCACGACCTGCGGACCGAGCAGCGCCGGCGGCAGCCCCTCGTCGATGCGACGGGTCGGCGGCGCGAAGCGCTCCGTGTCGACACCATTGTAGATCTGCACGATGCGCGGGGGCTGCACCCCGACGCGCCGGATCAGGTAGCGTTCCAGATCCTTCGAGACCGTGATGTAGCGATCGATCAGCGGTGCATGCAGGCGCCGCAACAAGGTCGGTCTCCCGCGTTCGCCGTCGAGGTCGTCGACATCCCAGCCGTGCTCGCTGTGCACGCGGCAGCGCACACCGGCGAGCCACGCCGGCAGCAAGGCGTCGAGCCCGGAGAGGTTGCGGCTGTGAACAATCGCCGGCCGCAAGCGGCGGCAGAGCCGGAACAGTTCCCGCCGCAGCGCCCCCGCGCCGATGCGCGAACGCTTGAGCGCGATGACCTCGACGTCGGGACGACTGATGCGCAGTCGAAAGTCCGAGAAATCCTCGACGCACGCGATGACATGCCGGTAGCGTGTCGCCGGCAGGTGATTGACCAGATTGACGAGGCCGTTCTCCATCCCGCCCATCACGAGTTGGTGGATCACGTGCAGGATCAGGGGCCGGCGATCGGCGCCGGCGGCAGACCAGCCCGCCGCTTCGCGCAGGAACGCGGCATCGCTGTACACATGCGAGATGCTCTGGCGCCGGACGTTGAAGCGATCGACCGCGCCGGTGTTGCTGCCGCCGTAGGCCGAGAGGCACGCCGCGTATCCCGCCTTCTTCACCAGCGTGAGGCGCGCGGCATTCATGTGCTCGCGCCCCCCGTACGGATAGGCGAAAACCGGCTGCTCGACGCCGAGTTCGGACTTCAGATCGGCGCCCGATCGGGCCAGTTCATCGCACACCACCGTCTCGAGCTCGGTGGCGCAGTCGATGTGATGAGCGGTGTGCGAGCCGATGCTGAAGCCCCAGCGCCGCATCTCCCGCAATTGGTCCCAGCTCATCACCGGTATCGGCGGGTTGCCGCGCCGCAGATCGTGCGCGAACCTGTTGGCCGTGCCGACGATGCCGGTGGACACGAAGAAGGCCGCCGGCAGCCCGTGGCGGCGCAGGATCGGCGCGGCGATCGTGTAGTTGTCGAGATAGCCATCATCGAACGTGATGGCGACGAGTGGCCGATCCGATCGCCGCACCGGTGTTGCGGCGAGTGCCTCGTCGAGCGTCAACACGTGGCAATGGCGTTTAAGCAGCGCCATTTGGCGGTCAAACTGGGCCACGCCAACGGTCAGGTTGTCGCGGACCTCGTCGCTGACGCGGTGGTACAGCAGCACCGTGATGCGTGGCGTGCGAAAACGGTTGCCGCCGCTGCGAACCATCGCGTTGGCGGCGTAGGCGCGAAGCTGCTTGGCAACATGCCTGAGCCGCTGCGGCCCGGTCATCGGCACCGGGGCCAGCTTGCGTTCGAGCGCTGCGACCTGCGCCAGTGTCGGCTTTCGGAAGGCCTTGCCGGGATGCGGCAACTGCTTTCGAGCAGTGGCGCGACCTTCGAGGATGTCTCGGACCGCGCGGCACATCAATGCGGCGCCAACCTCGTCGAGCTGTAGTTGAAGGCCCCGAAGGGTGGCGTAAGGCGGTCGCGGTATGCTGGTTTCGCCAATAACGTCGCCGGTGTCCAAGCCGTCGTCGACCCAGTGCACGGAGCAGCCGATCTCCGTCTGTCCGGTCCACAGCTCCCAAAACGCGGGCGGCATCCCACGGAACTGCGGCAACTTGCCCTTGTGCAGGTTCAGTGTGCCGAGCGCCGGCAGCGCGAACACCGCGCGGCGCAGGATCGGTGCGGCCAGCGACAGGCCGAGTTCGGGCGCAAATCCCAGCACCTCCTGCACGGTCGATTCGGCGTGCAGATCGTCGACCCGGAGCAGGCGCAGGTTCGGCCGCGCCCGCAGCGCGTGAAGCTCGTATTCGCTGCCCGGCCCCCGACTGCCCGCGGCTCCCGAGACGCCAGACACTCGGCGCAATGCGAACTCGGCGAGCTGATACGGAATCCAGCGCCAGCCGTTGCGCCGAACATTGTTCCACTGGTTCTTGAGCAGGCGCCACACGGGCTTGCGCGGTACCTGCCAGACGACCAGCCACTCGAGCCCGGGCATCTCGTTATCGATGTCGACGATGCCCTTGCGCACCGAGAACATCAGGTCGCTGGTGAAGGCGACGATCCGACGTGGCGGGTTCATCGATTCAAAGGCGCCAGACGCGCAAGCCGCACGCTTGCAGCGCGGCTGCGTCGTAGCTCGCCTTCACGTCGACGAAGGCCCCGCCCTGGACCACTTTGCGTCCGATCTCGTCGACGCCGAGCAAGAGCAACTCGCGGTGCGCCACTGCGGCGACGATCGCATCCGCGCGCGGCAGGTCGGACCACGCCAGCAGGCGTACGCCGTACTCGTGCATCGCAGCGTCGGCGCTTGCCTGCGGGTCGGTAACGAAAACCTCGACCCCGTAGGTCTTGAGCTCGTCGATGATGTCGATCACCTTGGAGTTGCGCAGGTCGCCGCAGTTTTCCTTGAACGTCAGACCGAGCACGTTGACCTTTGCACCCTTGATGGCGCTGCCGGCCTTGATCATCTGCTTGATGGTCTGCTCGGCGATGAACTTGCCCATGCCGTCGTTGATGTGCCGGCCCGCAAGGATCACCTGCGGGTGGTAGCCGAGCATTTGCGCCTTGTGCGTCAGGTAGTACGGGTCGACACCGATGCAATGGCCGCCGACCAGACCAGGCTTGAACTTCAGGAAGTTCCACTTCGTGCCCGCCGCTTCCAGAACCTCGGTGGTATCGATGCCGAGCTTGTCGAAGATGATCGCGAGCTCGTTCATCAGCGCGATGTTGAGGTCGCGCTGGGTGTTCTCGATGACTTTCGCCGCCTCGGCCGCCTTGATCGACGACGCCCGGTGAACGCCGGGAACGACGATCTTCTCGTAGAGTTGGGCGACTTTGTCGAGCGTCGCCGGTGTGTCGCCGGAGACGATCTTGAGGATCTTCGTCAGCGTGTGTTCCTTGTCGCCGGGATTGATGCGCTCGGGCGAGTAGCCGACGAAGAAGTCGCGCTTCCACTGGCCACCCGATTCGCGCTCGAGCACCGGGATGCAGACCTCTTCGGTCGCGCCCGGATAGACAGTCGATTCGTAGACCACGATCGCGCCCTTCTTCATGTGCCGGCCGACGCTGGTGCTGGCGCCGATAAGCGGGCGGAAGTCGGGGATGCGTGCCTGATCGACCGGCGTCGGCACGGCGACGACGATGATGTCGGCCTCGGCGAGCAGGCCCGCATCAGTGGTGTAGATGGCGTGCCGGGCGGCGCGAACCTCCTCATCGTCGAGCTCTCGCGATGGGTCGACGCCACGCTGGCACGAATCGACCTTGGCCAGTGAGATGTCGAAACCAATCGTGCGCATCTGCTTGCCGAATGCGACCACAAGCGGCAGCCCAACGTACCCCAAGCCGATGACCGCGACCGTGCTCATTCGTTAGCGCTCCGTGATCACATTTGAAGACTGGTTGGCCGCGATGCTGGCCTGAGCGCCGTCGCGGGTCTTGCGCAATTGCTCGACGATAGCGCCTAGATTGGCGCGCGCGAACGATTCGAGCACCGCGCGGGCACCGCCTGGCTGTTCTTCGCCGGTGTAGAGCACGATCACGGCAGCATCGTCGCCATGGCCCAGAAGGCGATCGGTGGCGGCATAGGCCTTGGCCCAATGGTCGCTCGAGGTGAGCTTGCCGCCAACCCAGTAGAGCTGCCAGACACCCAGCCGCTGCTCGGGAGTTCCCGGGGTCGCCGTGCCGCGCAGCAAAGCGCTGCGAACGGTCAATGCCTCACCGCCGATTTCGAGGGTGTCGCTCCCCAGACCGCCGATCGATGCCCAGAGAGGGTCCTTCGACTTGACCAGTTCGTTCTCCGAACTCACGAGCTTGCGCTGGTAGTCCTGCTGCCGGTAGTAGCCGATGTAGACGCCGACATCTCGCCCGTTCGCCGTGTAGGTCGATGTCAATTCAGCCGATGGGTTCTGAAACGCCGGCTTCCAGGCGGCCACTGCACGGTTGCTCGACTGCCAAGGGCCGGCCAGGCCATTCAACGCGGCCAGTTGCGGCGCCGCACCGGGTGCGACGTCGCCGATGGCGTGCAGCGCCAGTTGGGGAGCTATCACGAGGATGGCGGCGGCAACGGCCGTAGCCCAGAACGCCTCGATCCGGCGGGGCCGGAACTGCGGCACGGCCATCGTGTCGGCGGGCCGTGCGTCGATCGTGGCGTCGGGCTCGCTCCACCATGCGCCGATCGCGAACATGGCCCCGATCACCAGGCCGAAGAACAACCAGCCGTAGATCAAGTGGTCGGCGCCGACCGCGAGTTTGTTGCCCGAAAGGTGGCCGAGCAGGACGATGAGATAGGCGCGCACCCAGTTCGCGACGATCGGCACCACGATGGAGATGCCGACGAATATCCAGCGCCGGCGCGCCGACCGGTAGTTGAGGTACGCGAACAAGGTTCCGACCATGAACGACGCGATCAGGTAGCGCACGCCGCTGCAGGCCTCGACGACCGACCAGTTGCCCGACGGGATGACCAATTGATTGCCTTCGCGGTACACCGGGATGCCGCTGGTGCGCAGCGCGAGCACCGTGAAATCAGCGGTCCAGGCCATCAGCTGAGGCAGCAGGAACTCGCCGATCGGGACGGCGAAGAACAGGAACCCCAGCGGGAACAAAATGACGCGCGCCGCTCGCAGGCCGAGCACCGCCGGCACGGCCAGCGCCAGCAGCGCCGTCATCGCCAGCTGGGTCACCGAGTTGACCGACGCCAGGTCGCCAAGCAGCCACACGAACGCGAGACCGGCCATCGGCAGCAGCATCCACGCGCACGGTTGCGGCCGCGCCGACGCCAGCGCATCGCGCTGCCGCCAGACCAGCCAGAGCACGATCGGCGGCACCAGAAAGGCGTGGGCGAAGGTGTCGGAGCGTGACCATATCGTCACCATCGCCACCGCCGTGTCGCGGTAGGCGACGAGAACCGCGCCGAGCACCAACAGCAGCGCCGGCAGAACCTGGCGCCACGGCGTGCCAGGTATGGCGGGAGCGCGCAATGCGATCGTCATCGCATCACCCCAGGTTGCGCACGACCATCGGACCGAGCCAATTGGCCAGACCGATCGGCATGCGCTGCCAGGCCCGGATCAACAGCTGGAATTTCGCGTTGGTCGGGTTGTTCTGCGGCACGGCATCGCGCTTGTAGAGGCAGTACTCGTAGTACAGCGGCTGCGGCTCGAAACCCCAGTTCTTCTTGAATGCATACGACCCGGTGCCGCACTTGCTGCGGCCGTAGTCGAAGACCTTGAGACCGCGCGCGCAGGCGCGACGCATCAGTTCCCAGTATTTGAAATCGTTCGCCGCGTTCCCGCGTGCATTTAAGTCATCGCCGGCGTAGTACGGCAGCACCTCGTCGCGGAAGTAGAAGCTGAGCACGCTGCTCAGTGGCCGGCCCGACGCGTCGGTCACGGTCTGAACGTCGCAGTCGGCGCCGAACTCGCGCTGCAATGCCTCGAAGTAGCGTTTGGGCAGGCCGGGCGTGCCATGGCGGTGGACGTTGTCGGCATAGAGCGTGAAAAAGCGCTCGACGCCGGTGTCGACCTCGCTGCGCAGGCCATTGGCGATGCCCTTGCGCACCATCGCACGCTGCTTGCGCGGGATCGCGAGCAGGTTGGCCTCTTCATCGGGCAGGATCGCCTTGCGGAAGGTCACATACAAATCCTGCAAGGGCCAATCCACGTGACGCGCCGCAAGGTTTCGCAGTTCGAGATGGGCCACTCCCAGACGTTGCGCCAGTTCTTGCGCCGCGCGTTCGAGCGCGTCGGCACCCGCCGGGTCGTTGGCGGCAACGCCTCCGTACACGGCGAACGGCAATCCGACGAGCGAGTGGCCGAACAGCAAGCTTCTCACATGGGCCAGCGGCAGTACGCCGACGATGCGGCCAGCGGCTTCGGCGTAGAGAAAGTGCGTGTCATGGCGCAGCACGTCGCGCAGAATGCGCTGCCAGCCGGCGCGGTGAAAAAAGGTCGCCTGCGGGCACGCGGCCACGAACGCGTCCCAGCGCGCAGCGTGGGCGGGGTCTGAATGCGGCAGGCGTTTGATGCTGAACACAATCGCTCCTCAGTGCCGGACGGCGTCGGCGGCGCCCATGCGGTCGAGGAAGATCTGGTCCATCCGCCCCCACGCGAAGTCGACGAGCAGTTGCTGCAGCCGCGCTTCCATCCTGCCGATGTTGACGTAGTGCCGAAACCGGGTCCGGACCCCGATGCCTGCTACGCGCGGCTGGCCGACATCGATCTCCCATGGGTGGAAGTAGAAGATCGCGGTTTGGCCATCGACCGAGTTGACCTGTTGGAGCATCCAGCGCGACACGGCATACGGCAGCAGCCTGAAGTAGCCGCCGCCGCTGGACGGCAGGTTGCGGTTGAGCACGCGCAAGGTCGTCGCAGGGATCTCGAGCAGCCCGCCGTTGACGCGATGCGCGAAGCGCGGTGCGTCCGGCATGCCGTAGTGGTCGTGGCGGATCGGGTAGATGCTCGAGCTGTAGCGGTACCCTGCACGCGCCAGGCAATCGAGCGCCCACAGGTTGCCCGCGCCGATCGAAAAGCTCGGCGCCCGGTAGCCCAGCACGGCGCTGGACGACAGGTCTTCGAGGATCGCCTTCGCGCGTTCGATGTCGGCACGGAACTCCGGCTCGCTCAAGTCGCTCACCCGCTGGTGGCCATAGCCGTGGCTGGCGAGTTCGTGGCCCTCGGCAACGATCGTGCGCACCAGCTGCGGGTAGCGTTCGGCGATCCAGCCGAGCGTAAAGAAGGTCGCCTTGGTTTCATGACCGGCGAGCAACTCGAGAATGCGCTCGACATTGCGTTCGATCCGGCATTCGCGCTGATCCCAGTCGCTGCGCGCAATATGGGGAGCGAACGCCGAGACCTGGAAGTAGTCTTCGACATCGATCGTCAGCGCGTTTCTGATCTCGACGGCAGGCATTGGCGCGCTCCTCACGCGGCAAGCGCGTCGCGCGTCTGCGGCGCATGCAGCCATTGCCACAGATCGGCGACGATCCGCTCCGCCGCGTGCCCGTCCCACAACTCGGGGATGCGACCGCGCTTGCCCTGCCCCGCCTGGATCTCGGCCACGCCGGCAAGGATCGCCGCGCGGTCCGTGCCCACCAGTGTGTTGCTGCCTTGCTCGACCGTGATCGGGCGTTCGGTGTTGGAGCGCAGGGTCAGGCACGGCACGCCCAGCGCCGTGGTCTCTTCCTGCAGGCCGCCCGAGTCGGTCAGCACCAGCGACGCCTTTGCCATCAGGCCGAGCATCTCGAGGTAGCCCTGCGGCGGCAGCACGGCCATGCGCAGCGGGTCGATCAGGCCGCCCAGGCCGAAGCGGTCGATGTTGGCCCGGGTTCTCGGGTGCAAGGCAAAGACCAGCGGCAGGCGGCCCGCCACTTCGGCGAGCACCGAGAGGATCGCGCGCAACCTGGCGGCGGCGTCGACATTCGACGGCCGATGCAGCGTCACCACCCCATAGCCGCCGGGGTGGGTCAGCAGCGCCGGGTCGAGCCCGTGGGCCTGCAGGGTCTGCGCGGCGCTGCGCGCCCGCGTCCGGTGAGCGAGCAGCGAATCGATCATCACGTTGCCGACGAACGCGACGCGTTCGGCCGCGACCCCCTCGCGCACGAGGTTGGCGGTGGCGCTGCGCTCGGTCGTGTACAGGCGGTCGGCAATCTGGTCGGTGAGCACACGGTTGATTTCCTCGGGCATGCTGCGGTCGAAGCTGCGCAGCCCGGCCTCGACGTGCACGACCGGCACGCCTTTCTTCACCGCCACCAGCGCGCAGGCCAGCGTCGAGTTGACGTCGCCGACGACCACGACACACGCCGGGCGGTGCGCGTCAAGCGCCGGCTCGAAGCGCCGCATCACCTCGGCCGTCTGCAGCGCGTGGCTGGCCGAGCCGACCTCGAGGTTGATGTCGGGCCGCGGCAGGCCGAGGTCTTCGAACAGTTGCTCGCTCATGCCCTGGTCGTAGTGCTGGCCGGTGTGCAGCAGCAAGGCCGGCAGCGGCGGCGTGTGCGCGGCCAGCGCGCGCAGGATTGGCGCGATCTTCATGAAGTTGGGCTGGGCGCCGACCACGCACAGGACCGCGCCGGCAGCCGGCGTCGAAACCGCCGACGTCATGAGCCGCCTCCGTCGCGCTGCCTGGCGATCGCGCGCACCAGTTCCTGCAGCATCGCCAGGGTCTGCAGATTGAGACGTTCGAGACGCTGAATGCTTTGCTCCAGGCGCTCCAGGCGTTCGCCGCCCTGCTGCGCATCGAGGCCGTTGAGCCGGCGCGACATGTCTTCGACGACTTCCTGGTCGAGCTTGAGCAAGGCCAGATCGATGTCGAGCGCGGGCGTCACGGTGTCCATGACCGTGCCGTTCGTTGCATGGCTCGATGGCCCGCCCTTGCGCGCAGGAACCTCGGACTCTTCGGCGAACTCGCGCACGACCTCGGTCACGTCGGCGAGCGTGAGGCGCTTGCGGTTCTCCATGTAGCCAAGCAGCAGCACCCGGTCGCAGACCGAATTGATGCGACGGGGGATGCCCTGACTGGCGTTGAAGATGGCCTCGATCGCGGCGGTCTCGAATTCTGGGCCGCCGGTCTCGGCACCCGCACACTTGAGGCGATGAGCGATGTAGGCCTCGGTCTCGGCCAGGTCGAGCGGCCCGATGTGGCAAGTTGCCGCGACGCGCTGGCGGAACTGTTCCATCTCGGGGCGCTGCAGGATCTCGCGGAACTCCGGCTGCCCGACGAGAAAGCTTTGCAGCAGCGCCTGATTGCCGAGCTGGAAGTTCGACAACATGCGCAGTTCCTCGACCGCGCGCGGCGTCAGGTTCTGGGCCTCGTCGACCACCAGCAGGCAGCGCTTGCCCTGGCTGGTCTGGGTGATGAGAAATGCCTCCAGAGACGACAGCAATTCGGCCTTCGGAACACCTTGGACCCGAAAGCCGAACGCCGCGCCGACCATGCGCAGCGTGTCTTCGGCGTCGAGCTGCGTGGTCACCAGGTGCCCGGCAACGACATTGCTGTCGGCCAGGCTGTCGAGCAGGCCACGCAGGATCGTCGTCTTGCCGGCGCCGATTTCGCCGGTGATCACGATGAAGCCGTCGTTGCGCGAAACCCCGTAGTCGAGGTACGCCTTGGCCCGACGGTGCTGTTTGCTGCCGAAGTAGAAGTGCGGGTCGGGATTGAGCTGGAACGGCTTGCTGCTCAACCCGTAGAAGGCTTCGTACATGGGTCAGAACTGCAGGATGAGCGCAGCGGAGAGCGCCGATTCTGAATACGGCTCGGTCGACCCGTCGAACTTCGCGTGGCGTGCGGTCAGCGAAGCATTGCTGCGCGGGCCGAGGCGACCGGTCCAGCCGAGGCTGATCGACCGCAGCCGCGTCGCCTGCGCCGTGGTCGACCCGTTGGTCCGGTCCACCGACGCAACGAGGTTGAGCGCTGACTGCGGCGTCAGGCGATGCGCCAGGCCGAGGCTAAAACCGCGCTGGCGGACCAGGTTGCCGTTGGCGAAGTCGTCCGCCGCCGCCACCACCGTGTCGAGGCGCCGGCCTTCGCTTTGCGACGCACTGAAGGTCAGCGTGTCACGAATGCCTAGCAGCGCGAACGACAGCGTCTGCTGGCGTTGCAGCGTCGCGGCGGACGCCTGCGAGCCGGTGAAGACCTTCGTCGACGGCGGGATCCCGTTGGCCTGCAAGAAATCGTCGACCAGCCTGGCGCGCAACGCCGGATCAGGCTGGAGCGATGCGAACTGCGTGAAGAACAAGTCGTACGCGGTGCCCAGGCTGCCCGGCGCCGATTGGTCAAAGCCGGTCGAGACGTCGCGCGTGTCGCTGAACCTCCAAACCGAACGGGACATCCGGTGCTCGAACACGAAGGCGTGCGATTTGCCGAAGAAGCGTTGCTCGCGCTGGACCGTCAACCGGGTGCGTTCGGTCGGTGTCCAGTCGACCCCCCAGCCCGGCGTGCTGTGGCTTTCCTTGTCGGCGCTGACGTAGTTGTTCGATTCGCGCCCGTCGATCAGCGACAGGCGCAGTTGCCGATCGACTGCGAAATGAAGCACGCCGCGAAGGCGGTCGTCCTCGGTTCGGCGGCCCTCGCTGAAGTCGATCACCTGGCGCGTTGCATCCGCCGACCAGCTCAGCAGCCGCAATCCGCTGTCGCCTTCCATCCGAAGCGTCGCTTGGGAATTGCTGTTGTCCGACTCCGCGTTCGAGGAACCGCGGGTCCAGGCTTGGGTGAGGCGAGCCTCGTACGTCGCCAGATCGGCCACCCTGCCCCGCACATAGGGGGACAGGCTGAAGGTGCGGACCTCGGTGCGATTGGCGTTGACCGAACTCGAGTCAACCGATTGCGTGCCGTACGCCGAGATCGCCTGCTGCGAGATGTTGGCGCTGGCATCGAGAAAGGCCCAGTTTTCGATGGCCTCGACATTGGCGCGCGCGTTCAACGAATTCTGGATCTCGCTGCTGCCCGAGTTGCGGGCATAGACCAGCCCCGTCAACGCGTAGTCGAGAAAGCCCTTGACCCGCCCGCTGGTGCTGCTGATCCGAAGGCCCGGCGAGACTTGCGTGATCAGGTCGGCCTGCCTGCCGCTGGTGACGAGGCGACTGTTGTCGGTGAATGTTTCGGTGATCGACAGACTCGGGACGATCGAGAAGGTCCGGCCGGCAGCGCTTTGCGGCACTGCCTCGGCCTGTGCCCAGGCGCTGACGGGCGCGACCACGAGCACAGCGGCGCTCAGCCCGCGGCCATACCGGTGCAGGCGACCAAGGCTGCGCATCAGCAAAATTCGCCGCATCGAAAGTCGCGATCACGCTCCATGCTTCTCGCGTCCGTAGCCATAGCCGTAGCCGTACCCATACCCGAGGCCGTAGCCGGAAGTCCCTTCCGCGTCGGCGCGGGTCTTGTTGAGCAGCATCAGGCGCAGCGGGCAGGTCTCGATGGTCGACAGGGCATGCTGAACGTCGGACTGCAGGGTCGTGCCGGCGCGCACGACGACCACGATCTGCCCCATGTTCATCGCCAGTGCGCGCGACTCGGTGGTCAAAAGCAGCGGCGGCGAGTCGAAGATGATGATCCGGTCAGGGTAACGCCGGGCCATGTCGTTGAGCAGCTGGCGCATCGCGTCGCTGGCCAGCATCTCGGTGGCCCGGGCATGCGGTGTGCCGCTGCGCAGCAGCGTCAGCTTGTCGATGTTGGTCTTGAGCAGAACGTCGGCCATCTGGGCCGAGCCGTCGAGCAAGTCGAGAAGCCCCCGCCCTTCGGGCACGCCAAGCATCCGCGGCAGTGAAGGCCGGGCGACATCGGCATCGACCAGCATCACCGTGTGGTCGAGCTCGGCGGCGATGCTGACCGCCAGGTTGACCGACGTGAAGCTCTTGCCCTCGCCGGCCACGGCGCTCGTCACCATGATCAGGTTGGCATGCGACGGGGTGACCGATCCCTTGCCCATGGCGTTGTGAATCAGCGGCCGCTTGATGAGGCGGAACTGGTCGGCGACCAGCGAGCGCGGTGTGCTGGGCGTGACGATATTGGACGCCGCCAGCAACTCGAAATCGAGCTCGACCCGTTGCGAATGCACGACGCGCTCCGTTGGCCGCGCGGTCGGCGCAGCTGCCGGGATGGGCGCCGCCGGCCCGGTCGGCAGGGCGGGAAGCATGACGCCGGCGTCCCGAAGCTGCTCGAGCCGATGCGCCGCCTGTTCGATCAAACTGCTCATGAGGACCCCCGCTACTTCCCGGACAACATCGTGGCGGCGATCAGCACCGCGATGAAGAGGCCGAGCAGCGTGCCCGATGCGGCGACGAACCGCGCCTTGTCGACGCGCTCATGGCGGCTGCCAACATCGCTCATCACCATCGAGACCACCCCCAGCAGCGGCAGGCCGAACTTCTCGCGCAACTCGCTGCCCTTGTAGAACACGGGCCACAGCCGGCTCGCGGCAAAGGCGGTCAGCAGCCCCGCCCCGAGCGCCGCCATCAGCGCCAACGGCAGCAGCAGCAGTCGGTTCGGCGACACCGGCTTGGGCGACACCCGTGGCGGATCGATCAGGCGGAAGTCGGCCACGCCCGAGGCCGACTCAAGATCGCCCGACATCACGGCCGACTGGCGCCGCGCCACCAGGTCTTCGTAGTTCTTCTTGTTGATCGTGTAGTCGCGATCCAGCTGCGCCGCCTCGGCCTCGATCTGGGGCGAGGTCTTCAGCATGCTGCGAGCCTGGCTGTAGCGGTTGGTGTATTCGGCCACCCGCGCCCGCAGCGAGGCGACCTGCACTTCGGAAGTCGCGAGCATGCGATTCAGCTCCTGGGAGGCCAGACTGTTGCCGCCGCCGGCCATGCTCGGCGCGGCCATGGCCGCCTTGCGCAGTTCGGCCACTTCCTTGCGCTTTTGCTCCTCGAGTTCCTTGACCAGCTTGCGCACGATGATCACGTCGGGGTGCTCCTCGGTAAACCGCTGCAGCAGGTTGTCGAGGTTCTTCTTCTGCGCCTCGATGCGGGCGTCGATCTCGGGCGTCGACACCGACAGGGCCGATTCCTGCAGCAGGCTTTGCGTCGTTGTGCCAGCGCCAGCCGCCTTCTCGCTGGCGAGCTGCTGGCGGGCCGAGTCGCGCACGGTTTCGGCCTCGCGCAGGTCGAGCTTGGCCTGTTCGAGCTGACTGCTCAACTCGCCAAGCCGTGCCGCGGAGTCCTTGCCATCGCCGTTCTGCAGCTCGATGTTGCGCAGGCGGAACTCCTTCAGCCGCGCCTCGGCGGCTTCGAGTTTGGCCTCGTAGGCCTTGATCTGCTCATTGATGAACACCTTGGCCGAATCGGTGTCCTTGCGGCTCGCACCCAGACTGGATTCGACAAAGATCGACACCAGCGACTGGATCACCCGCTTGGCGCGTTCGCCTTCACTGTCGCGATAAGCCAACGTGTACAGGTTGTCGCGCCCCGTGCTCTTGATCTCCAGCCCCTTCATGAGGCTTTCGATCTGGGCCTCTTGCTGCGCCTTCGAATCGTTCTTGAGGTCGAGGTCGGCCATGCGCACCAGCTTCTCGATATTCGGGCGGCTGATCAACGTGCGGCTCAGCATCGTGACCTGCTGGTCGATGTTGGGCTGGATCGCAAGGCCCGACATCAGCGGCTTGAGGATCGACTGCGTGTCGACATAGATGCGTGCGCTGGCCTCGTACTGGTCGGGCCATCTCAACGCGATGATCACGCCAACCACGGCAACCACCCAGGCCACCACCAGCCCCTGCCAACGAAACTTCCACATCCCCTTGAGGGCGGCGGACACTTGGCCGATCAGCTCTTCCATTGCATTCGGTCTCGGTTGACAAACCACCAACGGCGTCGGGCGGCAGCGCGGAAGACCGCTACCGACTCGGCCCGCGTCAGAAGAAGCTCTGCGGAATGATCAGAATGTCGCCCGGCTTCATCTCGACATTGGCCGATGCATCGCCCCGCTTGATCAAATCCTTGAGTCGCACCGAGTATTGCTGCGGCGCGTCGCCGCCACGCAGGATCGTGGCGCTGTTGCCGGCAGCGAAGTCGGTCAGCCCGCCGACGGCGATCATCACGTCGAGCAGCGTCATCTTCTGCTTGTAGGGCAGGAACTGCGGCTTGGCCGCCTCGCCGACGACCCGGATCTGCTCGCTGTAGGGGCCGACGAAACTGGTGACGATCACCGTGACCACCGGATCGCGGACGAACTTGCCGAGCAGCTTCTCGATCTCGCGCGCGAGTTCGACCGAATTCTTGCCCTGCGCCACCAGCTCATCGACCAGCGGCGTAGTGACTTTGCCGTCCGGGCGCACCGGAACCGCCATCGACAGCTCGGGGTTGCGCCAGACAATGATGTTCAGCGCGTCGCCAGGACCGATGAGGTAGTTGTAGTCTTGGGTCGACGCCGAGGGCGGCGCCGGTGGGAAGGTGGCCGTCGCGCAGGCGGTCAGCACGCTGACAACGGCACCGAGCAGTGCCGAGCGGAACCCCCGGCTGGCCAGAGTATAAAAACTATTCACAGCGCATCTCCCTCTACGAACTGACGCAGGACTTGATGAAAATCTGGGGGCCGCAATTGACGATCGGCAACGCTTGCTGGGCCCCGACAGCGTCGTCCTCGGTGACGCCGTTCTGCGAGCCTATGGCATGGACGCCAGCGGTGTTGAGAGAGAAATCCCTGCCGCGCTGTGCATTGTGGACGCCGCTGCGTTGCCTGAGGTGATGACTATTGCACACCGTCGTGGCGTTCCAGTCTATCCCCTGAGTACGGGGCGACACCGCGGCGAGGCGGCAGCCGCCAGGACATCCTCAGGCCGAGCGATCACCCGTGTCTGCGCGAACCAAGCCATTGACGACATCGTCGTTGGAACGGGGTGCCGACGCGGCCCTGCGGCCGGACCGACCAGATCACCCGTCCCCTGGTCTGTCAGCAGCGCTACGATGGCGGGATTTCGCGCATTGTCCCCATGAACAAAGACTTCTCATATACGAACGCGTTCTCCCGCAACATCGGCTGGGTCACCGCTGCGGAGCAGGATACTTTGCGGCGCAAGCGGGTGGCAATTGCCGGAATGGGCGGCGTCGGCGGTCTGCACCTGCTGACTCTAGCCCGGCTGGGAATTGGCGCGTTCCACATTGCCGACTTCGATACTTTCGCGGTCGAGAACTTCAACCGCCAAGTCGGCGCAACCGTCTCAACCGTCGGTTTGCCAAAGGTTGAAGTCCTCGCGGCGATGGCGAGAGACATCAATCCTGAAATCGATATCAGAATCTTTCCGAAAGGCATCGACGAATCGAATTTGCCGGATTTTTTTGCGAGCGCCGATCTTTATGTCGACGGCCTCGACTTTTTCGCCTTCTCCGCCCGGCAGTCGACGTTTTCAGCTTGCTCGAAACTGCGTATTCCCGCAGTAACAGCCGCCCCACTTGGAATGGGGGCAGCGGTGCTGACCTTCCTGCCGGGAAAAATGACGTTCGAAGAATACTTTCAGTGGGGAAACTTGCCAGACGACGAAAAGGCCTTGCGTTTTCTACTCGGACTGGCCCCCGCCGGATTGCATGGGTTTTACCTGGTCGATCCGTCCGCCGTCAATTTTGTAGAGCAGCGTGGGCCGTCGACAATTATCGGGTGCCAACTTTGTGCCGGCGTCGCAGCTGCCGAGGCCCTCAAGATCCTCCTCGGGCGCGGGAAAGTCTTGGCGGCTCCGCGCGGATTTCAGTTCGACGCTTATCGCAACACGTTTGTACGCACCTGGCGTCCGGGCGGAAGCAACAATCCGTTTCAACGCTTGATTCGAGTCATCGCTAGGCGACGCATGGCGAAACTGGCATCTCAGTATGGATGAGCGAAGAATAGTCGAGCAGATTCTCGACCTCGGGCGTTGGGCTCCGAGCGGGGACAATACTCAACCGTGGCGGTTCCATATCGTTGACGATTTCAACGTCGTTGTGCTCGGGTTCGATACCCGAGATCACTGCGTCTACGACCTCGATGGCCATCCGAGTCAGGTTTCCATCGGTGCTTTGCTTGAGACCGTCTCGATCGCTGCCACGGCACATGGGCTGCGAACGAACATCGTGCGCCGCCTCGACGCAGCGGCCACAAGGCCCAGCTTCGAACTCCATTTCTCAGGGGATTCGGTCGTTCGACCCGACCCCCTCGTCGCGCAGATCATCGTCCGCAGCGTGCAGCGCCGGCCGATGCAACTCCGGCGCTTGACTCCGCTCGAGAAACAAGCGCTCGAATCTGCGGTCGAGCCGTCTCATCGCGTAATCTGGCTGGAGGGCACGGCCACCAAGCTGCAGATCGCGCGTCTCATGTTCAACAACGCCAAGCTACGCTTGACCATGCCCGAAGCCTACCGCGTCCACCGAGACATCATCCATTGGGGGGTGCGATACAGCGAGGATCGCGTGCCGGGTCAGGCGCTCGGCGTTGACCCGCTGACGGTGCGTCTGATGCGCTGGATCATGGAGGATTGGCAGCGAGTCACGTTCGTCAACCGCTTTCTCGCCGGAACGCTGGTGCCGCGGATCCAGATGGATTTTTTACCCAGTCTGTTTTGTTCCGGTCATTTTGTCATCGCATCGAACCGGCCACCGGACGGCATCGACGACTACGTCGCCGCCGGGCGCGTCGTTCAGCGATTCTGGCTGACACTGACGGGCCTCGGACTTGTCATGCAACCCGAGATGACCCCGCTAATCTTCGGCCGGTACGCGCGTGAGGGCCTCGTGTTTTCGAAGACGGCGGGCATGCAAGAGCAGGCGCTGGGGTTGTCGCTCAAACTCGACGCGCTGCTCGGCCAAGGGGAAAGCGCGCGTGCCGTCTTCATGGGAAGAATCGGTGCCGGATCAGCCGCTTCCTCGCGGTCAACCCGACGCAAGCTCAACGATCTGCTGGTTTCCATCGAACCGTGAACAACGCCCGCGCCATGAACCAGTGCCTCGATTGCATACCTTCGAGCATAGGCTGCCGGCGGTACATGGGCCAGTCGGAGGCGTTTGAGAGTCGGGGCCCAAGAAAGGCACAGGCGTGGTCTCCGAAACGCGCCGGAAATGGTTCCGCATGTTGCTCAGCTGGAAGGTAGTTCGATGAATGTACTGATCACGGGTGGCGCAGGTTTTGTCGGGACGCACACTGCGCAGGCCCTTCATGCGGCGGGGCATGAAGTACGGATCCTCGATGTTCTGGATCCCCAGATTCATGGTGATGATCCGGGCTTTCCCGAGGCCTTGTCGAGTATCGCCGACTGTATTCGCGGCGACGTGCGCGATGTGGCCACCTGCATGCGGGTGCTCGAAGGCATGGACTGTGTGTTCCACTTAGCTTCACGTACGGGCGTTGGGCAAAGCATGTACGACATGAGCGCCTACGTCGCTACCAACGTGCTCGGCACTACAGCTTTGATTGAAGCGGTCGTAAAGGGACGCCAGGCGCTCAAACGCTTCGTGCTGTCCTCATCGCGTGCAGTGTACGGTGAAGGCATGTTTCGCTGTGAAGTACATGGCGCCGTTCACCCACCGATCAGAGACCCTCAGGCGATGCGGTCGGGCGATTTTTCGATGCGGTGCGCGCAGTGCGGCGCAGAAATGTCAGCGATCCCCACGCCTCCGGATTGCCCCGCCGAGCCTCTATCGATCTATGCGATGAGCAAGAAGCAGCAGGAGGACTACTGCCAGTATGCAGCCAGGACATTCGGGCTGCCGTTGATCACGTTGCGCTACTTCAATGTCTATGGTTCCCTGCAATCGTTGCGCAACCCTTACACCGGGGTGGTTTCAATCTTCTATTCGCTGTTGCGTAATGGTCGATCGATTTCCCTGTACGAACGTGGCCTTCCCGTACGGGATTTTGTACATGTGTCCGACGTTGTCCGAGCCAATTTGCTGGCGATGAATGAGAAGTTAGCCCCCGGTTGCGTCTTCAATGTGGGCACTGGGGTCGCGGCGACGATCGGCCAGATCGCGAAAGCACAGGCCGACGCGATGGGCGTAGCTGCCGTACTCGAGGACCGCGGCGAGTATCGAGTGGGCGACGTTTTCGGATGCTATGCAGACCTTTCGCACTCGCGACAGGTGCTGGCCTACGCTCCGGAGGTTGATCTCGTCACCGGCATGCGCGAGTTCGTCGCCTGGGCAGATGATCAGGTGTCGGTCGATCAGTACGACAAGACGGTTGCAGAACTGAGCGCCCATGGCTTGTTCGGCAAGACCGGTGCCTAGTGTAGTGTTGCATTCTGTTTAGAACTTAAGCGGCTATTCGCTCGGATGACCTTCTGCAGGATGTCGGCAGCGCTCTTGGTCCAGATGAACGGTTTGGGCTTGGTGTTGTGATGGGCGACGTACGCATCAATGGCGGC
>JANXZN010000283.1 GCA_025355545.1 Rhizobacter sp. | reverse complement strand
GCCGCCATTGATGCGTACGTCGCCCATCACAACACCAAGCCCAAACCGTTCATCTGGACCAAGAGCGCTGCCGACATCCTGCAGAAGGTCATCCGAGCGAATAGCCGCTTAAGTTCTAAACAGAATGCAACACTACACTAGTTTGAAAATCTTTAGCGCCGCACCAGTCGCAGCCGCCAAAGCCGCAGCTGCGCCACCTGCGCCTCCCGACGGAATCAACTGGGGGCATGCGATCGTTACGCCCGGCGGCGGTGTCGCGGCAACTGTCGGCGCATTGCGGAAGGCCCGTGGAAAAAACAGGAACCCCACCAAGGAACAGGTCGCCGTTCGGTTCGACCCCGAGGTTCTCGCGGCATTTCGGGCCGATGGCCCGGGCTGGCAAACTCGGATGAACACTGCCCTCAATGAGTGGATCATCGAGCATCAGCCTGCACCGCGGCGCCGCCGCGCATCGCATGCGGGTGGCTAACAACGCCCGATCGGGCGGACGGGCCCTCGGCGAATGTTGTGCGTCGCGGTGAATGCACTGCAACCCACGTCGACGCAGTACCATTTACCCATGCAAGTTGCTATCGGCACCGTTGTCGGCGGAAACGTTGTCGTCAACCGCCTTGACCTCGCTGACGGTGAAATCGTCACAGTGCTGACCCAAGAGCCGGAAGAGGAAGTCCACTTGTCTCCGGAAGACGAGGCCGATCTCCTCGATGCAATCGCTGAGGCAGATCGGGGCGACACGATTTCCACTGACGAGCGTTTCACGCGCCTTGATCGCATTCGCTGATCGTGGAGTTGCACCTGCAGATCACGGGCCGTTCTGAATCATAAATTGAACTTGCAGAGAAATGGTGGAGCGCGAACAGGCCAGTTGCACCCCTCGACGCGTGGTTCCAGCGCAGTACCTGTCTCGTTTCATTGGCGACCCGCACACCATCAACCCGAGCTTCGTCACAAATCAGAAACCGAAATGACCATGCTCAATATCACCGTCACGCTGTGCGTTGCCCTTCTGGCCGCAGCGTCGGCCAGTGCAGCCGATCCCCCGGGTGACCCGCCCGACGACGCCGGCGCTCTGTCGGTTGCAGACCAGGCAGAGACCGCGAAGCCGTCGTCACAGAGCTGGCGGGTGTTCGGCGAGGGCGCGCTCTCGCGCAACTCGTTGCGGGGCAATGCGTCGGCAATTGAAGGATCGCGCGTGTCGCTCGACCTGCGCTACGACGGTACGGTCGCGCCGGGTGTGCGGGCCGTGCTGTCGGACCGGCTCGACCTGATCCACAGCAACGCGGCGCCACGCGAGACCAACGTGAACACGCTGCGAGAGGCGTATCTGAGCTGGCACGTGGCTCCGGACGCGATCGCTGACATCGGTCGAATCAACCTGCGTTACGGCGCCGCGTTCGGCTACAACCCGACCGATTTTTTCAAGGCCGGGGCGCTGCGTTCGATCGTCTCGCTCGACCCGACGAGCCTGCGCGAAAATCGCCAGGGAACGGTGGTGGTCCAGGGACAGAAGCTGTGGAGTGAGGGTTCGTTGACCCTCGCGTTCTCGCCCCGGCTCGCCGGCACGCCCAGTGGTTCGACATTCGCGCTGGATTTGGGCGCAACCAATCCGAGCAACCGTTGGCTCGTGTCCGGTAGCTACAAGGTCGGTGAAGGGTTCAACCCGCAAATCTTGCTGTACGGTGGCCCCGGTACTCCCAGCCAAGCCGGGTTCAACCTGTCGAGTCTTCTCAACAGCGCGACGGTGGCATATCTGGAGTTCTCGACCGGCAAGGGTCGCCCGTTGATCGCGCAGTCGCTCGGACTTGCCGAGCCCGAGCGCGTCCAACGGCGCACGGCGGTCGGTCTGACCTACACCACCAGCTTCAACCTCTCACTGACTGCCGAATACGAGCACAACACCGCCGCGCCGGACCGTCAGCAGTGGAACGCTTTCAGTTCCGGTGGGCCAACCGATGCGCGGCGCCTGTTGGGAGTAGCGCAAGCGCAGCAGGAGTTGCCGGTGCGTCAAGCCCTGTTCCTCTATGCATCGTGGCGCGACATGCTGGCCAGAAACCTCGACCTGTCTGCATTCATCCGGTACGACCCGGCAACTCGAAGTCGAGAGCAATGGGTCGAGACGCGCTACCACTGGAGCAAGGTTGAAGTCGCGCTGCAATACCAGCTGTACTCCGGCGCTCCAGCGTCGCTTTACGGATCGGTGCCGCAGGCGCGAAAGGTCGAGGCGCTGCTGCGCCTGTTTCTTTGAGGTCTGACCGTCCAGGTCGACGCGCGGTTCAAACCCCCTAAAGAAGGGGGCTGCCAATCGAGATTCAACTCGATACATTTGTCGGACTCGCGGGTTCCCCTTGACCTCGCTGGTTGCGAAGGTCGCCCTCCGAGCACGGGCTCCGGGACGAGTAGCGCAATGATCCGCCTGTTCAACCACTATTTTCGGCGTCAAGCGCTGCTCCAGGTTCTTTTCGACCTGGGGCTGCCGTTGTTTGCGGTGATCGGCTTCGTGCTGCTGCAGACCCAAGGGGCAGGCAGCAGCGCGGTGCCGGCGGCTGCCACCCACGGGCTGTCGCTGGCGGCTTGCCTGCTCGTCATCAATACCGCTTCGGGTTTGTACCAGTCCGCGCATGGCCGCTCGCTCAACCAGTCGTGCGCCCGCGCGGCGCTGGCGCTGCTGCTGGCGCTGCCGCTCGCGTATGTGATCTTCGGTCTGCTGCCGGCCGAACTCGGCAACCGCGAAAGCATCCGGTGGGCGGCGATCGTCTGCGTCGCCGGGGTGATCGGGCACCGCGTACATGCCGCTCACGCGGCCAAGCCTTCGGCTCCCCATTCGCGAATCCTGATTTTCGGCGCGGACACGCCGGCGCAACAGGTCGGCAAGACGCTGCGTGAGGCGGATCCGCGAGCGCACATCGTGGGCTACTTCCCCGGGCCGAACGAAGCCCGCAGCGTCATCGCGGCCGGCGAACTGCTGACCGGCCGGCCGTCGCTGCGGGCCTGCGCACTCGAGCTCGGGGTCGACGAGATCGTGGTCGCGCTGGCCGAGCGACGCGGCGGCAGCATGCCGTTGCGCGAGCTGCTCGACTGCAAGATCGGCGGCATTCGCGTGTCCGACATGTCGACCCATTTCGAAAGGACACTCGGTCAAATTCGCATCGACCACGTGCACGCCGGTTGGCTGATCTTCGGCGATGGTTTCCACCAAGGCGTGTATCGGACCGTTGCCAAGCGGCTGTTCGACCTGATCTGCGCGACATTGCTGCTGGTGCTGGCGACCCCGCTGATGCTCTTCACGGCGGTGGCGATTGCCCTCGACAGCAGGGGTCCCGTGTTTTACCGGCAGGAGCGCGTCGGCCGAGCGGGCAAGCCATTCCATGTGTTGAAATTCCGCAGCATGCGCGTCGACGCCGAGAAGGACGGCCAGCCGCAATGGGCGGCCACGAAGGACGCTCGCGTGACGCGGGTCGGCGCGGTGATCCGGCGCTTCCGGATCGACGAGTTTCCGCAGTTGCTGAACGTGCTGGAGGGCGAGATGAGCCTGGTCGGGCCGCGGCCGGAACGGCCGTTCTTCGTCGAGCAGCTCACGCGCGAGATCCCGTACTACGCGGTGCGTCACAGCGTCAAGCCCGGCGTCACGGGCTGGGCCCAGGTGCGCTATGACTACGGTGCCACCGTCGCGGATTCCCTCGAGAAGCTCCAATACGATCTCTACTACGTCAAGAACCACTCGCTGTTTCTTGATATCGTCATCCTGTTCGAAACCATTGGCGTCGTGCTGTCGGGCAAGGGCGCCCGTTGACGCCCGCGCGGGGCGCCGCCCCCAGGAGCGCCGCATGCAGCCACGCGGGCCGACCGCCTGATGAATCTCTCGGCACTTGACCTCGCGACCTGCAGCGCCTTGTTGGCGGCGCTGGCCTACACCGCGTTTGCGTTGCACCTGATCCAGACCGGCGCCGTCGCCCCGCCGCGCGCGCGTGCGTCCCTGCTGTTCGGCGCCGCCTTGGCATCGAGTGCCGCATGGGGCTGGGCAGGCGTCTTCGAACCGTATTTCGACGCGGTCCCGGCCTTCGTCGTCGGGCTGTTCGACCTTGTGCGCTATGGCTGCTGGTTCGCGTTCCTGCTGAGCCTGCTGGCGCCGGCGATAGCGCGGCGTCGGCAGCGCGGCCTCGCGCTGCTGGCTCCGGTCGCAGTGACGCTGGTGGCGCTCGGACTCGCGGCGCTGGCCATCGGGTGGCCAGCCGCCGATGCGCGCACGGGATGGGCCCGCCTGGCCCTCTTCGACGCGCTCGCGCTGCCGGTGTTCGGTCTGCTCCTGGTCGAGCAACTGTTCCGCAACGTCGCCGACAATTCGCGCTGGAACGCAAAGCCGCTGTGCCTGGCTCTGGGCGTCGTGTTTCTCTTCGACCTGTACGTCTTCTCGCAGGGTGTGCTGTTCGGGCGCCTCGACGACGACGCCGTCAGCATCCGCGGTGCGATCCACGCGCTGGCGGTGCCCTTGCTGCTGCTCGCGTCGCGACGGCGCCGCGACTGGATTGCGCGGCTGCAGATGTCGCGCGCCGCAGCTTTTCATTCGGCGGCGCTGGTGCTGGCCGGGGCCTATCTGCTGATCGTCGCGGCGGTCGGCTACTACATCCGCTACTTCGGCGGCGCTTGGGGCCCGGCCTTGCAACTGGTCGCGCTGTTTACCGCCCTGATCGTGCTCGTCGCCCTGGCCTTGTCGGGCACCATGCGGTCGCGGCTGCGTGTGCTGGTGGGCAAGCATTTCTTCAGCTATCGCTACGACTATCGCGAAGAGTGGCTGCGCTTCACAGCCATGCTGTCGCCCAAGAGTTCGCCCGCCGAGATGGGCACGCTGGTGATCCGCGGCATGGCAGACATGGTCGAGAGCCCGGCCGGCGCGCTGTGGGTGCGCGGCCCGGAGCAGGTCGAGTTCGTCCAGGCGGCACGCTGGAACGTGCCGGCGCTCAATGATCGGGAACCGACCGATTCAGCGTTCTCGCGCTTCCTGTTTGACAAGGGCTGGATCGTCGATCTGAAGCAATTCGGCAGCCAACCCGAGCATTACGCCGGGCTGGTCCTGCCGTCCTGGCTTGCCGCGGCAAAAGAGTTCTGGCTCGTCGTCCCACTGATCGTCGCCGACGACTTGATCGGCTTCGTGGCGCTCGGCCCCCCCCGCACGCCGGTCGACCTCAACTGGGAGGTCACCGACCTGCTCAAGACGGCAAGCCGGCAGGCCGCGGGCTTCCTGGCGCAGATGCGAGCGACCGAAGCCTTGCTCGAGACGCGCAAGTTCGATGCCTTCAACCGCATGTCGGCGTTCGTCGTGCACGACCTCAAGAACATCGTGACCCAGCTGAGCCTGATGCTGAAGAACGCGCAGCGCCTGCAGGACAACCCGGAGTTCCAGCAGGACATGCTCGCCACGGTGGAGAGTTCGCTGGAGAAGATGCGCCAGCTGATGCTGCAATTGCGCGAAGGCGAGGCGCCGCCGGGCGGGCAAAGCGGTGTCGATCTGGTACCGATCGTGCGCCGCATCAAGGCGGTGGCAGCCGAGCGGGGCCGCACGGTCGAAGTCCGCGTGGTCGACCCGGTCGTGACGCGCGGGCACGAGGGACGGATCGAGCGCGTGCTCGGCCACGTGGTGCAAAATGCCCTCGACGCGACCCAGCCGACCGACCGCGTCTGGCTTACGCTCGCGCGCTGCAGCGGGCAGGCTCGGGTGGAGGTCGGCGATACCGGCCAAGGCATGTCGCAGGACTACGTTCAGACCCGGCTCTTCAAGCCGTTCCAGACCACCAAGGCCGCCGGCATGGGCATCGGCGCCTATGAAAGTTTCCAGTATGTCCGCGAGTTGGGCGGCAGCATCTCGGTCGACACCGAGCTCGCGCGGGGCACGGTGATGACGATAGCGCTGCCGTTGTTCGAGTCGCAGCCGGTCTCCGACCTGCAGATGTCGGGTGCCAAATGAGCCTCGACAAGCCGGCACCGCTGCTCATCGTCGAAGACGACCTCGCGCTGCAAAAGCAGATCAAGTGGTCGCTCGACCGCTTCGAATCGGTGACGGCGTTCGATCGCGAAAGTGCGCTGGTGCAATGCCGACGCCATTCTCCCGCGGTTGTGACGATGGATCTGGGGCTGCCGCCCGACCCGGATTCGGTCTCCGAAGGGTTCAGGCTGCTCGAGCAATTGCTTCAGCTCGATCCGGACATCAAGGTCATCGTGCTCACTGGCCAGAACGCGCAGGCCAACGCCTTGCGGGCCGTGGCGCTCGGCGCCTACGACTTCTTCGCCAAGCCCTTCGATCCCGACTTGCTCGGTCTGACCATCGACCGCGCCTACCGCCTGTTCGAGCTGCAGGCCGAGAACCGCCGCCTGCAGGCCCTGCATCAGCCCGATGCCCTCGCCGGCCTGATGACACGTGATCCGGAGATGCTGCGCATCTGCCGCACGATCGAGAAGATCGCTTCCAGCTCGGTTACGGCGCTGCTCCTCGGCGAGAGCGGCACGGGCAAGGAAGTTCTCGCCCAGGGCCTGCACCAGGCCTCGAAACGAAGTGGAAAATTCGTCGCGATCAATTGCGCGGCGATCCCCGAGAACCTGCTCGAGAGCGAGCTGTTCGGATACGAGCGCGGCGCGTTCACCGGCGCCGCCAAGACGACCGTCGGCAAGATAGAGACGGCGCACGGCGGCACGTTGATGCTGGACGAGATCGGCGACTTGCCTTACCCCTTGCAATCCAAGCTGCTGCGCTTCTTGCAGGAGCGCAAGATCGAGCGCGTCGGCGGCCGGCAGGAGATTGCCGTCGACGTGCGAGTCATCTGCGCGACCCACCAGGACCTGAAAGGCCTGATCAAGGAAACCAGGTTCAGGGAGGACCTCTACTACCGCCTGGCCGAAATCGTCATCGAGGTGCCGCCGCTGCGCAAGCGCCGTGGCGACGCCGCGTTGCTGGCGCATGCCTTTCTGCGCCGCTTCGCCCAGGAGCAGCGGCGCGGCTCGCTCAGCTTCAGCGAAGAGGCACTGCGCGCGATCGAGGGCCATGAATGGCCGGGCAACGTGCGCGAATTGCTGAGCGCCGTCAAGCGGGCCGCGATCATGGCAGAGGGCAATCGCGTCGGCTGCGAGGACATGGGCCTGCCCAGCCCCGAGGGGTCGCCGAGCGAGCCCGACGCGGCTACGCTGGACCTGCGCAGCGTCCGCGAGAAAGCGGAACGCGGCGCCGTTGTCGCGGCGCTGGCGCGCGCCAACGGCAACATCGTGAAGGCCTCCGAAATCCTCGGCGTCAGCCGCCCCACCCTTTACGATCTGCTGCATCGGCTGTCGATCAAGCAATGAACCCCGTCTTGCGAAGGCCTCGTGATCCCGTGAAGTCAATTGCACGCCAGCTGGTAATGCCCACACTGATCTTCGCCGCCGTGCTGGCTGGCTGTGGCGAAAAGACGCCCGAGGCGCTGTTGGTTTCGGCGCAGGACTACCTGGCCAGGAAGGACACCAAGGCGGCCGTCATTCAACTCAAAAGTGCCTTGCAGAAACAGCCGAATCTGGCCGAGGCGCGTTTCCTGCTCGGTCGCACCCTGCTCGACGCGGGCGACCCGGTGGCCGCTGAAATCGAGTTGCGCAAGGCGCTCGACCTCAAGCACCCATTGGCCGCGGTACTGCCGCCGCTGGCGCGGGCCCTCGTGCTCGAAGGCAAGGGCCAGCGCGCCATCCTGGACTACGCATCGGTCGACCTCGCCGAGCCGGTAGCGGCGGCCGAGCTGAAGGTTGCGCTCGCCACGGCTTACGCGCAGCAAGGCGCTGCCGCCAAGTCGCAAGCGGCGCTGGGCGAAGCCCTCGCAATCGTCCCCGGGTTCGGCCCGGCGCTGCTGATGCAGGCTCGGGTGAAGGCCGACGAGCGCGATTTCGATGCGGCGTTCGCATTGATCGAGCAAATCCTTGCCAGGGATCCAGGCGCTTACGAGGCACTGAACCTCAAAGGTGATCTGCTCTTCTTCGTCAAGCACGATGCCGATGGTGCCCTGCAAGCGCAACGCCAGGCTCTGGCACTGCGCAAGGACTGGATGCCGGCCCATGCGAGCGTGCTCGACATCCTGCTTTCGCGCCCCGACCTCGTGGCCGCCAAGACCCAGCTCGAAGAGCTGAAAAAGGTTCTGCCAAACCACCCGCAGACCAAATACTTCGAGGCCCAGCTTGCCTTCCTGAACCAGGACTACAAGAGCGCCAAGGAACTCGCGCAGCAGGTGCTGAAGGGCGCGCCGGACAACATCAAGGTGCTGCTGCTCGCTGGCAGCATTGAGTTGCAGGCGGGCTCGATGGCGCAGGCCGAGACCTTCGTCGCCAAGGCCCTTCAACTCTCGCCCGATATCGCGGTGACGCGGCGTCTGCTGGCCCAGATCTACCTGCGCTCAGGGCAGGCGTCGAAGGCCGGAGAGCTGCTCGCCCCGCTTCTCGAAAAGGCCGATGCCGACGCGGACACGCTTGTCCTGGCGGCCCAGGCTGCACTGCAGAATGGCGACGCGACAACCGCCGAAACCTACTTCGCCCGAGCAGCGAAGCTCAATCCCAACGACATGCGCAGCCGCACCGCGCTGGCGCTCGCGCAGTTCTCGAAAGGCAACGCCGATCTCGCCTATGCCCGCTTGCAGGAGATCGCCTCGTCCGACAAGAGCACGATCGCCGACATGGCGATCATCAGTGCACGGTTGCGCCAGCGCGACTACGACGCCGCCCTCAAGGCCATCGACGCGCTGGAGCGCAAACAGCCCGACAAGCCGTTCGCTGCTCAGCTGCGCGGCCAGGTCTACCTGGCCCGCAACGATGTCGCCGCGGCGCGCCAAAACTTCGCCAGGGCCCTGTCGATCGATCCGCTTTATTTCTCCGCCGCCGCCGGCCTGGCGGCGCTGGACCTGCGCGACAAGAAGCCCGACGAGGCGCGCAAGCACTTCGACAAGCTGCTTGCCGCCGACCCGAAGAACGTCCATGTACTGCTCGCGCTCGCCGAGTTGCGCGCCAAGGCCGGCGCCGGCAAGGAGGAGATTGCCAGTCTGCTGGCCAACGCCGCCAAACTCAACCCGACGGTCGCCGCGCCCCGCATGTTGCTAATCGAGTTGTACCTTCGCACCCAGGACGCCAAGGCCGCGCTGACAGCGGCGCAGGATGGCGCGGCGGCTCTTCCCGACAGCCTGGAGCTGCTCGACGCCCTGGGACGCGCGCAGATGGCCGCGGGCGACACCAACCAGGCGATCAGCTCGTTCAACAAACTGGCCGGATTGCAGCCGCGCTCGCCACAACCGCAAATGCGCCTCGCGGACGCCTACATGGCGCAACAAAACCAGGCCGCGGCGCGCGGAAGCCTCAATCGCGCCCTCGAAATCGCACCGAAATTCCTGCCGGCGCAACGCGGCCTGGTCATGCTGGAGCTCTCCGCCGGTCGCGCCGAGCAGGCCTTGACCGTGGCACGAGTCGTCCAGAGCGAGCGGCCTGATCAGAGCTTCGGCTATCTGCTGGCCGGCGACGTCGAAGCCTCCCGCAAGAACTGGGAGCCCGCTGCCGCCGCCTACCGTGCAGGATTGAAGCGAGGCGGCTCCACCGAGCTGGCCTTGAAGCTGCACAGCGTGCTGGTCGCGATACAGAAGCGCCCCGACGCGGATGCCTTCGCCGCCGGTTGGATCAAGGACCACCCGCTCGACGCGGCATTTCGAACTTACCTCGGTGGCAGGGCACTGGCACAACTCGACTTCGGCGGCGCCGAGGGCCACTACATGGCCGTCGTCAAGCTGCAGCCCGAGAACGCGATTGGCCTGAACAACCTGGCCTGGGTCACGAACCGATTGAAGAAGCCCGGCGCCGCGGCCTACGCCGAACAAGCCAATGCGCTGCGGCCAGGGCAACCGGCCTTCATGGACACGCTGGCGGTCATCCTCGGTGACGCCGGCCAGGCGGCCAAGGCAATCGAACTTGAAAAAAAGGCGATTGCACTCGCGCCCGCACAGGACGCATTTCGGCTCAACCTCGCCAAGCTCTACCTAAATTCCGGCGACAAGGCGCGCGCCAAGGCTGAGCTCGACCAGTTGGCGAAGCTGGGCGACAAGTTCACCGGCCAAGCCGAGGTCGGCCAATTGCTCAAGTCGTTGTAGCGCGTAGCCAGTTTCGGTGCGCAGCATCCAAGGGGACGAACATGCCGGCGCTGATGCCTCGACCCTTCCTTGTCGGCTTGCTGTGGCTGGGCGTGGCGCTGCAATGTCAGGCTGCGGGCCTGGTCGAGATCATCGCCAAGGCCAAGCGCTCGATCGGCGCGGTCGGCACCTACAGTGCAATCGACAACCCGCGCTTCGGGTTTCGTGGCTCCGGCTTCGTGGTCGGCAACGGCAACCTCCTGATCACCAATGCCCATGTGCTGCCAGAACCCGGCGTCGGCGACGGCAAGGCAAGCCTGGTGGTCCAACTCGCCACCGAGACGGGCGCGCTGGAAATGCGACCGGCGACCATCACCACGCTCGACAAGGCTCACGACCTGGTTCTGCTGCGCTTCGAGGGCTCTCCGTTGCCGGTCTTGGCGGTCGCCGCGGCCAAGGACATTCACGAGGGACTGTCGATCGCGTTCATCGGATTTCCAATCGGCGGCGTACTCGGCTTCACGCCCGTGACCCATCGCGGCATCATCTCGTCGATCACTGCGGTCGCACTGCCGACACCGAACTCGCAGCAGCTGAACGAGAAAGCCGTGCTTCGGCTGCGCGAGGGCAGCTTCGATATCTACCAGCTCGACGCGACGGCCTACCCGGGCAACAGCGGCGGTCCGGTACTCGACGCCGAGACCGGCGAGGTGGTCGGCGTGATCAACATGGTGCTGGTCAAGGGCACCAAAGAGTCGGCGCTGAGCCAGCCGACTGGCATCAGCTATGCGATCCCGGCCCGCTTCGTTGCTGAGCTGATCGGGCGCAGGTGAAGCGCGGGCGGCATGGCGACGCCGGCAGACGCTTCGCTCACACCTTGTAGTAGGCCCGATACCAAGCCACGAAGCGGTCGATGCCGGACTGGATCGGCGTTGCAGGAGCGCAGGCTACCCACTCGCGCAGGGCCTGCGCGTCGGCGTAGGTGGCGGGCACGTCGCCGTCCTGCAGCGGGAGCATGCGCTTCTCGGCCGCCTTGCCGAGCGCGGTTTCGATGCAGGCGATGAAGTCGAGAAGCGGCACCGGATCCTGGTTGCCGATATTGAACACCCGGTACGGCACGTTGCTGGTCGCCGGATCGGGCTGCTCGGGCCGGTAGCCGGGGTTCGGCGCCGCGGGGCGGTCGAGCACCCGCAGCACGCCCTCGACGATGTCGTCGATGTAGGTAAAGTCGCGCTGCATCCGGCCGTGGTTGAACACGTCGATCGGCCGGCCCTCGAGGATCGCCTTCGTGAACAGGAACAGCGCCATGTCGGGCCGGCCCCAGGGCCCGTACACCGTGAAGAACCGCAGCCCCGTGGTCGGCAGCCCGTAGAGGTGGCTGTAGGTGTGCGCCATCAACTCGTTGGCCTTCTTGGTGGCGGCATACAGGCTGACGGGGTGATCGACGCTGTCATGCTCCGAGAACGGCATGTGCGTGTTGCCGCCGTAGACGCTCGAACTCGAGGCGTAGACGAGGTGCTCGACCCCATGGTGCCGGCAACCTTCGAGCACGTTCATGAAGCCGACGATGTTGCTCTCGATGTACGCGTGCGGGTTCTGCAGCGAATAGCGCACCCCGGCCTGGGCCGCGAGATGAATCACGCGCTCGAATTCTTCGGCGGCGAACAGCGACTCCATCGCCGGCCGGTCGGCCACGTCGATCTTGACGAAGCGGAACCCGGCTAGCGCCTGCAGCCGTTGCAGCCGGTCGAGCTTGAGCTGGACGTCGTAGTAGGGATTCAGGTTGTCCAGGCCAACCACCTCGTCGCCGCGCGCGAGCAGTTGCAGGGCCGTGGTCATGCCGATGAAGCCGGCCGCGCCGGTCAGAAGAACTTTCATGGATCGACGATTCCTTTGCCTTGCAACTATGAACAAAGCGTAACACCTTCGTCCTCACGAGGGTCGTGGCGCCGCCGACCATGTCGTGGCCACCGCTGCGGCCGCGGACCGTGATGCAATACGCCTAATCATTTGCCCAGGAGGCTGGATCGATGTCGTTCCGGGTTGCGTTGCACGGGTTCGCAGAGACCGACCTGCGTGCCCTCGCGTCCTTCCTGCGTGAGCTGGGCGATCGCCTGCCGGGCTATCGACTAGCGCCCGATTTTGCGGACGCCGACCTGATCCTTGCCGACGGTGACTCGGTCAACGTGGTTGCCAGCATCGTCGGCGAGGCCCGCATTGCGACCACCCTGTTCCTCAGCGCACAACGACCGCCCGAGTCGGCCTGGCATGTCGCGCGGCCCACGAATCCCGTGCAGTTGTTGATTGGCCTCGACGAACTCGCCGCCAGCGTCAATGCCGATGCCCAGGCCATCGCGCGCGTCGGCGTGAGCGATCGGCATGCGCGAGCCAAGGCGGCCGCGCGGCGCGCACGCCTGGCGGCCTCGGCAAATGCCACCGACGCGTTCGCGTTCCCCCCGGATGTGCTCGTGCTGGACCAGCATGACCACGCCCGCGACCACCTGTGCGCCATCCTCGAACACTTCGGCTTCTGCACCTACCCGGCCCGCAACAGCGCGCAGGCGCTCTGGCTGCTGGAGACCCGCCCGTTCCGGGCCGCGTTCCTCGACATTGCGCTGGACGGCAGCGACGAGGGCGTCGGCGTCGAGCTGTGCCGGCGCGTGAAGAATCGGCCACCAGCCCCGCCCGGGCCCGCCCCGGCGCTGTTCATCGTTTCGGGCAACGCGCAGCCGGCCGACCGTGTGCTCGCAAGGTTGGCCGGCTGCGACGCGTTCATGCTCAAGCCGCTGGGGCGTGGCGACGTGGCCCGGGCGCTCGAAGCCTGCACCGTGGCCATGCCGTCGGATGACCGCCGACGCCAACCATGACAGCTGACGTGATCGACCGTATCGGACGCTTACATGCTTGCGGGGCTGTTTACCATTCGGGACTGATGCCGTTGCCAATCATTACCGATTAACACGGCAGATACGCGATCGGGGCCGACCCGACGTGATACGGTTGAATTTGTAGTTTTTCAAATCTGTTAAAGGCAAAACCCGCGAAAGCGGGCGACGCAAAGTCATCGGTCTACAGGGCCAACGCCCCAGGACGGCAGGACTGCCAGATAACGCCACCCGCGAGTAGTTCGGCGGGCATGAAGCAGCGAATGTGATGCCGCGCAGTACCGGCACTCGACGTTCGAACATGCTGCTCCTTTCGGCGTCATTCACGCAGTTCCGTCTTTGGTCGTTGACCAATTTCTCAAAGGAACTGGAACGTGAGTATTTCGGACAATCGGAACAAGGGTTACGCCGCTTCGCTGACCACAAGTCGGTTGCGCGTCCGCCGTCTGGCGCGCCGCCTAGCCGCGGCAGGACTCTTGGCCGCGCTCGGTGTGTCGCCGGCGATTGGTGTCGCAGCGGTGTCGTCGGGGGGCGCTCCGGACGGGTCCTATGCCAAGGGCCGAATTCTCGTGATGGCGCGCGCAGGCTTGTCGGACGTCGAACTCGACAAGGCTGTCGGCGCCCACGGGGGCAAGGCTCGGCGCATCGGTCAAAGTGGGTTGTATGTCGTCGAGTTGCCGACCAACGCGTCTGAGGTCGCGGTGCAAGAGCAGCTTGCTCACGACCCAAAATTCAAGTTTGCCGAACTCGATCGACGCGTGTCGCCCGCGTTCGCCGCCAACGACCCCTACGCCGGCAGCGAATGGCATCTCAACACGATCGGTGCTCCGTCGGCGTGGGATACGAGCCAGGGCGGCGGCATCGTCATCGCCGTTCTCGACACCGGGGTTCTCGGCACGCACCCGGATCTCGCGGCCCACATGGTTCCGGGCTGGAATGTCTTCAACAACAACTCCAACACGTCGGACTTCATGGGCCACGGGACTCCCGTGGCGGGCACCGCGGCGGCCATCACCAACAACGGCGCGGGTGTCGCCGGGGTCGCCGGCCATGCGAGCATCATGCCGCTCGTGGTCACCGACTCCACCGGGGGCTCCTTCTACAGCGTGATCGCGCAGGCCATCACCTACGCAGCCGACCACGGCGCACGCGTCGCGAGCATCAGCTTCTCGGGCCTGCCCTACAGCTCGGCCGTGCAGAGTGCGGCGCAGTACATGAAGAACAAGGGCGGGCTCGTCGTCGTCGCCTCGGGCAACACCGGTGCCATCGACAACGTCGCACCGACGACAACGATGATCCCTGTGTCGTCCACCGAACTCAACGACAGCCTCTCGACGTTCTCCACGTATGGTGCCTTCGTCGCGATGTCCGCGCCTGGTTCGAACATCTACTCCACCTCATCGAGTGGTGGCTACGGCATCTACGGCGGTACGTCCTTCGCGACGCCGATCGTGGCCGGCACGATTGCGCTGATGATGGCGGCGAATCCCAAGCTGTCGAGTACCGACGTCGAGAGCCTGCTGTACAAGACGGCCGTCGATCTCGGCGCCGCCGGGCGCGATATCTACTACGGGTATGGCCGCGTCAACGCTGCAGCCGCGGTGAAGGCCGCGGGTGCGGCCACGTCGACCACGACCAGCCCGACGGACACCACGCCGCCGACCGTCGCGATCTCTGCACCGCTCGCCAGCGCCACCGTTTCCGGATCGGTCCCGGTCAGCATCAGCGCGGCGGACAACGTCGGCGTGAGCAAGGTGGAGTTGCGGGTCAATGGCGCGCTCTACGCGACCGACACCGGCAGCCCCTTCGCGTTCAGTTGGGATTCGACGAAGGTCGCCAATGGCATGGCGACCCTTGCCGCCGTGGCCTACGATGCGGCCGGCAACAGCACGACCTCGGCGCCCGTCGCGGTCAACGTCGCCAACGTCGTGACTAAGGTGGCGGCCGATACCACGCCGCCGTCGGTTGTCATCGTCAATCCGATCAACGGAACCGTGGCCAAGAATGCCCTCTCGGTCAGCGCCAGCGCCACCGACAACAGCGGCGCCGCCGGAATCACGCAGTCTCTCTACATCGACGGTGTGCTGAAGGCGACGGCGACGGGCAGCAGCCTGAACTACAGCTGGAATACGCGCAAGGTGATTGCGGGTGCGCACACCTTGCAGGTCGTCGCCCAGGACGCGGCCGGCAACAGCGCCACAAGCTCGGTGCAGGTGACAAAGTAAGTCGCACCGATCGGGCTGCGGCGACAGGTGGCGGGCAACGGGCCCGCCACTTGTCTATTGGGACATCTTCCGCTGGCTGCGATTCGCGCATCGCGTGAGTGCCCCCCGGTTCAGCGACGAGTTGGGCCGACCGTCGCAACCGACGAGAGTGCCGACTTTAATGGCCGGGCATTTCCGGCACTACGGCTCCGCCGCCGCCGGCGTCGAATGCGCCGGCTTGCTGCGCCTCCGATCGCGTCACGATGCCGACCACCGCAGCCGGCTTGATATGCATTCAACCTAAAAACGTGAGTTACCCGGTCGGCGTAGGACCGACCAGCACCGGTAAAGGCGGCCCGACGCCGACGATCCGGTCGCAGATGTAGCGCAGCAAGGCGGCCCAGCGGTCGATCGAGGGGAACTGCTCCGCAGTAC
>JANXZN010000281.1 GCA_025355545.1 Rhizobacter sp. | reverse complement strand
GCTGCCGCTGGCGCGCGCGCTGTGGGCCGCGGGCGGCGCGGTCGACGCGGCGCTCGCGCTGCCGCTGTACCTGCGCGACAAGGTCGCGCAGACCACGCTCGAACGCGACGCCGCGCGCGCCGCGAAGGCGCTGCAGGAGCGTGCGGAGTGAGACAAGCTCGGCCGACCCAATCTGCACGGGCCGCCGCGCCGGGCCGCCCCAAGCAAGGCCCGACCTCGGGCCACGAAGGGGCCCATTCGTGGCCCCTGGAGGGTCGATCGGCGTACCCGGCGAGCGGGGTTTCGCCATGAGCGCGCTCTGGCGCGACGAGGCCGAGCGCGCCGCGGCGCCGCCGGTGTTGCGGCCGATGACGGTCGCGCAGATCGAGGCGGTGATGGCGATCGAGTCCGCGGCCTATGCCTTCCCGTGGAGCCGCGGCAACTTCATCGACTCGCTCGCCGCCGGCTACCCGGCGCGCGTGCTGCAGGGCGCGCACAACGAGCTGCTCGGCTACTTCGTCGCGATGGCCGGGGTCGACGAGATGCACCTGCTGAACATCACGGTCGCGCCGGCGGTGCAGGGCCGCGGCCACGCGCGCCTGATGGTCGGCGCGCTGACCGCACTGTGCCGCGCGCAGCGCGCACAAAAGCTGTGGCTCGAGGTGCGCGCGAGCAACGCACGCGCGCGGGCGATGTACGCGCATCTCGGCTTCGCGCAGGTCGGCATGCGCAAGGGCTACTACCCGGCGCCGTTCGACCGGCGCGAGGATGCCGTCGTGATGAGCCTGCGGATCGATGCGATGCCGGCGGAGGCGAACGATGCGCTGGGATGAGCGCCAGCGCGCGATGCTGCGCGAGATGGGGGTCAGGTTGTGGTGCCCACAACCTGACCCCCTGCGGGAGGCCGTGGGCTCCCCCCCACCCCCCGCCGAGCGGGGGGTGGGCGAGGCTGTCGCCTCGCATCCGAAGCTGGCCGTGGCGGCGCGAGTCGCGGTGCAGCCCTCGACCGTCGCGACGCTGGGCTGGCCCGCGCTGCGCGAGGCGGTCGCGGCGTGCACCGCCTGCAAGCTCTGCGAGGGCCGGCGCCAGACCGTGTTCGGCGTCGGCAACGAGCACGCCCACTGGATGATCGTCGGCGAGGCACCGGGCGAGCAGGAAGATCGGCAGGGCGAGCCCTTCGTCGGCAAGTCCGGCCAGCTGCTCGACAACATGCTGCGCGCGATCGCGCTGACGCGCGGCGAGGCCGGGCCGGCACGGCAGGTCTACATCGCCAACACGATCAAGTGCCGGCCGCCCGGCAACCGCAACCCCGAGGCCGAAGAGCTCGCGAAGTGCGAGCCCTTCCTGATCCGCCAGGTGCAGCTGGTGCAACCGAGGATCATCCTCGCGCTCGGCCGGTTCGCGGTGCAGAGCCTGCTGCGCAGCAGCGAGCCGGTCGGGCGCCTGCGCGGCCGCGTCCACCACTACCAGGGCGTGCCGCTGATCGTCAGCTACCACCCGGCCTACCTGCTGCGCAACCCGGAAGACAAGGCCAAGGCCTGGGACGACCTGTGCCTGGCCGTCGAGACCGCGGCCGTCGCAGCGCCGGGCTGAGCGCCGGCAGCCTCGCAGCGCCGCGCGAGCGGCGACTATGATGGTCTGCGTGGCCGCTCACCTGCCCGTGCAAGCCGACGAAACGCTCCTGTGGGACGCGTTGCCGGGCTTGGTGTTGCTGCTCACGGCCGACGGCACCGGGCTGTACGCGAACCCGGCGCTGGCCGCGTTCAGCGGTCGCGGCGCCGACGACCTGCTTGGCGACGGCTGGCGCGCGCTGCTCGTAGCGACCTCGTGCGAGGCATTGCTGCTGCGGCTCGCACAGCCGCACGACTTCGAGATCGGGCTGGATCTGCACGACGCGTCCGGCGGTGCGTCGCGGCTGCGCTGCGCGGCGCGCTGGCAGTCCGACGGCGTGCGCTGCACCTGCATCTTCCACCCGGCGGCGGCGGCCGCCGCGGGCCGCGACAGCGCGCTCGCGCGTCGTTCGTCGCAGGCCCAGGCGGCGCTGTTCCGGCTGCTCGCCGACAACGTGCCGGTGCTGATCGCGTACTACAGCGCGCCCGACTTCCGCTGCCAGTTCGCGAACAAGCAGTACGCGCAGACCTTCGGTCGCGATGAGAAATCCATCGTCGGCTCGACCATCGAAGAGGTGATCGGCGTCGAGGCGGCACGCGAGATCCAGCCGCAGGTCGAGCGCGTGCTGGCGCAGCGCGCGCCGGTCGTCTACGAACGCACCCTGGACAGCCCGGCGGGCCGGCGCTGGATCGAGGTGCACCTGCTGCCGCACCTGGACGACGAGCGCGGCGAGCAGCCCGGCACGGTCATCGGCGCCTTCGTGCTGATCCACGACATCACCAAGCACCGCCTGGCCGAGCAGGCGGTGCGCGAATCCGAAGAGCGCCTGGCCAAGTTCATGCAGGCCAGCGCCGAAGGCATCGTGTTCCACCGCGACGGCTTCATCACCGACGCGAACCCGCCGGCCTGCGCGCTGATCGGCTACCCGCTCGAAGAGATGCTCGGCCGCAAGACGCTGGACTTCATCGCGCCGGACCATGTCGCGAAGGTCGCCGCGGTGATCGCCTCGGGCCAGGAGACGGCCTACGAGAGCGTCGTGCTCGACAAGCACGGCCAGCGCATCCCGGTCGAGTTCATCGTGCGCACGATGATGCGCGGCGGCGAGCGGTTGCGCATGACGATCGTGCGCGACATCCGCGACCGCCACGCGGCGCAGGCGCGCATCCACCACCTCGCGCACCACGACGCGCTGACCGGGCTGCCGAACCGCGCGTCGTTCATGGAGCACCTGGAGCAGCAGATGGCGCGCGGCCCCGACGACGGCGGCGCGCGGCTGGCGTTGCTGTTCATCGACCTCGATCACTTCAAGCGCATCAACGACTCGCTCGGCCACCTCGTCGGCGACGCGCTGCTGCGCACCGTGGCGCAGCGCATCACCGCGAGCCTGCGCGCGACCGACACCGTCTCGCGCTTCGGCGGCGACGAGTTCGTCGTGCTGCTGTCGGGCCTGTCGGCCGGCGCCCAGCACCGCACCGACGCCGAGGAGGTGGCGCTGAAGCTGCTCGCCAGCATCGGCGCCGCGGTCGACGCCGAAGGGCGGCCGCTGTCGGTCACGCCGTCGATCGGCGTCGCGCTCTACCCGGGCGACGGTGACACGTCCGAAGAGCTCGTCAAGCACGCCGATTCGGCGATGTACCGGGCCAAGGCGCGCGGCCGCGCGAACCACCAGTTCTTCGACCGTGGTGTGGCGAATTCGGCCTATGCCGAGCTCGTCATGGAGGGCCAGCTCGCGCAGGCGCTGGAGCGCGGCGAGTTCGTGCTGCACTTCCAGCCGCAGGTGCGCACCGACGACGGCCACCCGGTCGGCGCCGAGGCGCTGATCCGCTGGAACCACCCGGAGCGCGGGCTGCTGCTGGCCGATGCGTTCATCCCGGTGGCCGAGCAGCGCCAGCTGATGTTGCCGATCGGTCAATGGGTGCTGGCCGAGGCCGCGCGTTGCGCGCTGCGCTGGCGCGAGATCGGCATGGCGGTCGCGCCGGTCGCGGTGAACCTGTCGAGCGTGCAGTTCCAGTCGATCGGGTTTCTCGAAGCGGTCGCCCAGGTGCTGCCGGAAGGCGGCATCGGCGGCGGGCTGCTCGAACTCGAGTTGACCGAGCGCATGCTGATGGACGACCTGGTCGAGGTGAAGCAGCGCCTGGCGCACCTGAAGGCGATGGGGCTGCAGATCTCGGTCGACGACTTCGGCACCGGCTACTCGTCGCTCGGCCACCTGAAGGAGCTGCCGATCGACAAGATCAAGATCGACCGCTCGTTCGTGCACGACCTGCCGGCGAATCGCGACTCGGCGGCGATCGCGCGCGCGATCATCCAGATGGGGCGCAGCCTCGGGCTGCGGGTCGTCGCCGAGGGCGTCGAGACCGAGGCGCAGCGCGCGTTCCTGGCCGAGCAGGGCTGCGACGGCGTGCAGGGTCTGCTGATCAGCGCGCCGCTGCCGCAGGCCGCCTTCGAGGCCTGGGTGCGGGCGCGCCAGCCCGCGGCCGGGCCGACGCCTACTTCTTCTTGATCTTGACCGGCCGCCTCCAGCCCGCCAGCGACACCTGCTTGGCGCGCGCGACCGTCAGCTGCCCGGCCGGCGCCTGCTTCGCGATCGTCGAGCCGCCGCCGATCGTCGCCCCGTCGCCGAGCGTGATCGGCGCGACCAGCACGCAGTTGCTGCCGACGTGCACGTCGGCGCCGATCACGGTGCGGTGCTTGTTCGCGCCGTCGTAGTTGGCGGTGATGCTGCCGGCACCGAAGTTGACGCGCTCGCCGACCGTCGCGTCGCCCAGGTAGGCGAGGTGGTTCGCCTTCGCGCCCTTGGCCAAGGTCGAGTTCTTGACCTCGACGAAGTTGCCGATGTGCACGTCCTCGGCCAGCACCGCGCCGGGCCGCAGCCGCGCGAACGGGCCGATCAGCGCGCCCGCGCCGACGCGCACGCCGAGCGTGTCGCCGTCGATGTGCGTGAAGGGGTGGATCACCGCGCCGGCCGCGATCACCGCGTTGCGAATCATGCAGTTCGCGCCGATGCGCACCGCATCGCCGAGCTCGACCCGGCCCTCGAACACGCAGTTGACGTCGATCTCGACGTCCGCGCCGCAATGCAGTTCGCCGCGCAGGTCGAAGCGTGCCGGGTCGGCCAGGCGCACGCCGGCCTCCATCAGCGCGACCGCCTGCCGGCGCTGATAGCGCCGCTCCAGCTCGGCGAGCTGGACCGGGCTGTTGACGCCCAGCACCTCGGTCTCGCTGCCGGCCTGTGCGGTGACGACCGCTAGGCCGTCGGCGACGGCCATCGCGACCACGTCGGTCAGGTAGTACTCGCCCTGGCGGTTGTCGTTCTTCAACGCGGCGAGCCAGCGCTTGAGCTGCGCCGTCGGCGCCGCCATCACGCCGGTGTAGACCTCGCGGATCGCGCGCTCGGCCGGGCTCGCGTCTTTGTCCTCGACGATGGCGTGGACGCGCCCGCCCTCGTTCGTCGACCGGCCAGCCGGGTCGCCGCGCACGATGCGGCCGTAGCCGGAGGGGTCATCGAGTTCGGCCGTCAGCAGCGCCAGCCGATCGCCGCCACAGGCCTCGATCAGCGCGCGCGCGGTCGCCACCTCGATCAGCGGCACGTCGCCGTTGAGGATCAATGTCGTGCCTTCGGCATGCAGCAAGGGCACTGCCTGCTGCACCGCGTGGCCGGTGCCGAGCTGCGGCATCTGGCGCGCGAAGCGCAGATGCGCCGCGGCGACCGCGGCCTCGACCTCATCGGCGCCGTGACCGGTGATCGCCACGATGCCGTCTGCCCCCAGGTCGACAGCGGTGCGCAGAACATGCTGCAATAGGCTGCGTCCGGCCAGCTGGTGAAGCACCTTCGGCCGGGCCGACCTCATCCGTGTGCCTTTGCCCGCGGCCATGATCACGATGTCGAGTGCCATGTTGTCTGTCTTTCGAAGCTTCGGGTTCCGGGCGCTGATTATCGTGGCGCTGTGCGGTGTGCTCGGCCTTGCCTCGGGCTGCAGCGCGCTGCGCATCGCCTACGGCACCGCGCCCGACCTGGTCTACTGGTGGCTGGACCGCTATGTCGACTTCAACGCCGCGCAGACGCCGCGCGTGCGCGAGGCGATCAAGCAATGGTTCGCCTGGAATCGCCGCACCCAGCTGCCCGACTACGCGGCGCTGCTCGCGCATGCCCAGGCCGAGGTGCTGGCCGACACGACGCCGGTGCGCGTCTGCGAGTGGCAGGCCGAGGCGCTGCTGCGCGCCCGCGTCGCGTTCGACCGCATCGCACCGGCCGCCGCCGACGCGATGCTGACGATCACGCCGCAGCAGATCCGGTACCTCGAACGCCGCTACGAGAAGTTCAACGCCGAGTTCCGCGACGACTTCCTGCAGCCCGATCCGCGCAAGCGCGCCGACGAGGCACTGAAGCGCACCATCGACCGCGCCGAGACGCTTTACGGCCGGCTCGACGACACGCAGCGCGAGCGCATTGCCGACGGGCTGAAGCGCTCGCCGTTCGACCCCGAGCTGTGGTTCGCCGAACGCCGCCAGCGCCAGCAGGACGCGTTGCAGATCCTGCGCCGGCTCGGCGCCGATGGCGCGAACCGCGAGCAGGCGCTCGCCGCGTTGCGCGGCTACGTCGAGCGCCTCGGACACTCGCCGCGCGACAGCTACCGGCGCTACAGCGAGCGCCTGAACGAGTACAACTGTGGGTTCGCCGCCAGCCTGCACAACGCCACCGGCGCAGCGCAGCGCCGCACCGCCGCGAAGAGGCTCGCCGGCTGGGAAGAGGATCTGAGCGCGATCGCGGCCACGAATGCGACCCCCGACGCGGGACGCCGCGATCCGTGAGCTAGTGTAGTGTTGCATTCTGTTTAGAACTTAAGCGGCTATTCGCTCGGATGACCTTCTGCAGGATGTCGGCAGCGCTCTTGGTCCAGATGAACGGTTTGGGCTTGGTGTTGTGATGAGCGACGTACGCATCAATGGCGGC
>JANXZN010000278.1 GCA_025355545.1 Rhizobacter sp. | reverse complement strand
GCGCCACACGCAACTGGTCGCCCATCGGCCCAGTGACCCTCAACCCCGAACGCGACTCGATCGTTCAAACGCATTCGGGAGCTTCAGAAATACAGCCGCTGGCTGCATGAAAGAGGCGACAACTACCTTGACGCGCGCCGGTTCTGAGAGCGGGCCTATCGGGGATGGCAACACGCGGTGATATCAAAGACATCCTCCGGCGACCGAGCCGGAGGATGTCTTTGAAGCAACTCCCTACCGATCCATCTCGCGATACCAATAGGTCCGCTTCTTCTTGACGGGGATCGGAATGGGTGGCTTTTGGCCCCCGAGTGAAGACTTGCAATCAGGTCCGGAGCAGGTGCATCCCTCTGGGAGCATCCCGTTCGCCAAAGGTGAGCAAGAATGACCTCCAACCTGTCCGCTCAACCAGCCGCCACCACCGCCCAGCAGGAATGGTAGAACCGTATCGCTACCGTTGACGTTTACCGTCACCAGGCCCGCCACCGGACTGGGCGGTAAGCCTCCGCCATCCAGGTTGGTGAACCCGCCCGCACCCGTCAAGAAGCTGATCTTGTATCCACGCGCATTCCCAAGGTTGGCGGAGCAGCTGTTCGCGTCGGCGGGCCTTGGTTGATTCGTCCCAAAATACGTAAACCCGCCAATCGTCGTCGAGGCATTGACGACCTGCTCGCCAAGTTTGTTGCCACTCGTTCCCGACTGGAAGTTCTGGTTCAGCACGAGGTAGAAGCCGCTAAACGAAGACGTTGGATCGAAGGCAGTAGTGCTGGCGTCGAACAGTGTTTGTGGGCTGGGTGCGCTTGCAGCCGTACTGCTCGAATTGTCCACCACTGTCGTCCACGCAGGGCTTGACTGGGAATCTGCGCCCGTCTTGGTGTCCTTGATCATGTAGAAGCGATTGACCGTGTTGTAGGCACCAGACTGAATCTGCAACGGGTGCTCGCGGTCGCCGCTGCCTATCATGACCGCCGCGTAGTTCTTGGTCACCACAACGTCGGGCTGAAACAGGAACTTGCGCCGGGTCGCGTCGCCCGATGCTCCGCCGAGCGCGGCCAGTCTGGTGACTTGCCAGGTCGCTGGGAGGAACGTCGACGAAGTTTCCAGATCCACCCGCCAGAGGTTGCCTCCGGTGTCCGCTGCGTACAGACGATCGACATAGCCGTCAAAGTCTGTGTCGACCAGCGCAACGTCGGCCGACATTGCGTAGGTCATGCTGGTGACAAGGCACGGATTCGCCTTACAGGTGCTGGCGCTGGTTCCACCAGGCTTGGCTTGCCACACCAAACTGCCGTCCAAGGCATCCAGCACCACAATGCCCCGCCCCATCGTGTCGGCCGTCGGGGGGTCAAGATCCTCATTCGGATCGTATCCTGCACCGAAGATCAGCACGGGGTTCGCGTAGCCGTGAACCAAGGCGACCTTCGGTTGCGACCATGTCTGGCCAAGTTCTGCGATGTCGGAATTGGTCTTCTTCCACTTGAAGATCGGATTGGTAGGATCGGTCACATCGATCGCGTAGATCACGCGGCCACCGCGCCGCGCGGTCAGGTAGACGTACCATTTGTTGTTGACGGTGTCGTTGTAAGTGGTCGTGTTGCCGTCGAAGAAATAGTCCTTCGCTTGCGGCTTGGGGACGATGCCCGTCGGCGTCGATGCGAGTTTCACCGCAGGGCTATTCAGGTATTGACGGCTCAGCTTGGACATGAACTCGGTTGGAATGAATCCCCACAACTCGCCACCTGGCTGGATACCTCCGATGGCACAGTCGGTCGAGATCGCGCACTTCCCCTGCGGCTTCGCGGTGTTGGTCGGGTTGTTGGGCTGGTTCGCGTTGATCGCGCGGAAGACGCCGTCGTTGGCCCCATAGAACGCGACGACGCCATAAGTGCTCCCGTAGTTGATGATCGCCGGACGCGAGTGCAGCACGTCCCCGTGGACGGTGCCGCGGATCGTGATGCCGTTGCCCGGGCTCGGCTCGTCGCCGATGTTGTCCTGGCCCCGGACCCAGTTGACCAGCGAGTCCTTGTCGACTCCGCCGGGATTGGTCACCGCCGTGACGCCGGAGGCGCTCGGCGTGCAAGGCGGGCTGACCGTGAGCGGGAAGCTGAACGTGGTGCTCGACAGCTTGGTGACGAAGACGCTGCCGATATAGGCCGACTCGCCGGCTCCGGCCGTTCCACCGATGCTCACCGTCTGGCCGGTCGTGAACGGATGTGCTGTGGTGGTGGTCGCGGTGACGGTGGTGGCAACCCCCGGTTGCGCGACAGTACACATCACCGGGTGAACCAGGCCGCCGGCGGCAATGGCGACCGAGCCGCCGGAATCGGAAGTGATGATCCCGGTTGCCGGGCTGGATGGCGTCGTGGTGATCGAGTAGCAGAACGACTTCTGCTTGTTGCCCCCCGGGCAGCTGTCGCCGTTGCCGCTAGGGCTGCTGCCTCCTCCAAACAGGACCGTCGCCAGTGTGACATTGAACCCGCCGAAGCCTGCCGGTCCGCCGGGTGCTACGACTCCAGCAACGTTGACCTTGGCACCCGTCTTGTAGGTATTCGCCAAATTACTGCTCGCGGTGACCGTCACAATCGAGGTGCCGTCGCTATGAGTCGCATCGCGCGCGATCTGGGCAGTCGTGAAGGTGATGGGGTCGCTGTTTGTCGTACCTATGTTGGCGGAGCCGCCGGACGTCGGTGCACCTGGACTATCGACGATCGTGTAGGTGAAGTCGGTAGTCGGGTTGAGGATGGGGAAGCCAATGGTGAACGAGCCGTTGTACTCGGCCTGCGTGGCGCCGGCGATCGTGATGAGCTGGCCCGCCGAGTAACCGTGTGGGCTGCTGAAATGAACCGTTACCAGTGTGCCGACCCGGCTGAGCGCGCTGACAGTCTTCTGGCCGCCCGACGGCACGCTCGCCGTGTAGGTTCCGGTTGAGGCGCCGGCAGGCGGACTCTCGGTGATCGTGTACGTGAAGCTCGTTGAGCTGACCAGGGTGATGCTGAAGTTCCCGTTGAGCTCCGGGTTCGCCGCGCCCAGGATCGTCACGTTCTGGCCGTTGACGAGCGCGGGCGTAGGGGCCGCGGACAATGTTGCCGTCACGGTTGTCCCGCTGCGCGACAGGGTCGACACGGTCAAACTCGGGCCGGTGACGCCCAGCATCGTGCTCGTGATATTGGTCGTGTTGAACTTGTTTGTGCTGGCCTTTAACTGTGCGCCGCTGGAACAGCCCACGCAGGTGTACAGGTTGCGGGCGGTGGTTCCCGTCGTTGCCGGTGGGCCCGAGTATGGGTACGTGTCAGTCAGGTATTTCAGGCGCAATTGCTGAGACACGCCGCCCTTCTCGACAAACTCTCCGTCCGGAAAGTCATAGCCGCCACCGGCGCCTTGCGGCAGATTTATCCAGAAGCCACCATTCAGGTCGGGCGCCGTCGACAAGTCCTTGGAGGTCCAGTAGCTGATCGCGTTGGGCGAAAGGAAACCGGTGCCAGCAGAACTCAACGCGGAGTTGGCGTTCAGAGTCGGCTTTGCATAAGGCCCCCAGGACGCATCGGCCAGGAACAGCGTTGGCGTTGTTCCGCTGGTGTCTACACCGAACTGGTATTGCTTGAGGTTTCCTTTCCAGCGAGGCAGATCGCTTGCATCGGGACGGAACGTCGCGAGGAAGATCTGGTTCAGATAGGTCCCTTGGGCATTCGTGCTGACCGGGAGGCCCGGAGAAGCAAAGACGCTGTTGACCGCCTGAACTTCGTTGAAGATTTTCAGCAGTGCCTGAGTCATGTCGGTCAGGCTCGCCGCAACAAAGGGCTTGCCGCCGCCGTTGTTGGCTGTGCTGGTCAGGATCTGCGTGAAGTTCAGGGAGTCGCCAGTGCTGTCTGGCTGAGCGGCTATCGTGTAGGTGACGATGTTCTGCTTGTCACCCAATCCATTGTCAAAGTCGTTGGAGTACAGGAACTTCGCCCATTCGTCGATCCAGGATCCATCGAACTTTGTGTACGGGCCAAGGTTCGCCGTGCTGATAGGCGTGGATGAGACGGTTGCACCAATCGTTGCCGCCGCAGCCTGCAGGTCACTGAGCCCTGAATCGCCGCTGCTCGGGTTCCCGTTCTTCGTGGCAGCGCCGATGTAGATGATGAAGCTCTTCTGGCACGACTGAGTGATGTGGTCTGAATAGTTGTGGCCTGACAGGCCCGTATGCCCAGTGAAGAAGGCCCAGGCCTCCTGGAAAACAGAAGCCGCCGCGCCGTTATTTGCTTTCGTAATGCCGTTGGCAATCAGGGTCTCGGCATTTTGAATCCCCGTTGCATCCATCGTGGGCAGACTCGTCGGGAATGGTGCGGGACTCCACCAGAGACCACCAAAGTTATTGCCAGTGCCATATGACATGAGTCCGATGTTCAGTTTGCCAGCCAGCGACGGCTGGGACTTGATGGCCTCCATTGCCGCATACAAGCTGCATTGGATCATGTCGAACAACTTCGTTCCCTGCGTTCCGCCGCCGATAATTGGATAGGGGCAAGTGAAGGTGAAATTGCTGTCATCGAGACCGCGACTGTCAACCAGGATGATGACGTTCGGGTTCGTACCGTTCGCCGTTGCGCCGCTGTAGAGGTCGATGTCCTCGCCACGCGCGCCTACGCTGGCAAGCGCCAGGAGTAAGAACGCGGCCAGAGATTTCTTGAGTCTTGTCGCAATCATTTCAATATCCTTTTCGCCTTGCGGCGGGACAACTTTGCATTGCTCTGCGAACGAACAAGTTCGGACGGATCATGGGCATGCCGTGCCCGCGGCCACCCGAACGGCTACCCCTTGATGCGCGGTCACGGTAGCGGCACCCCCATGGGCATCGCTCGTCGTTGCTTGAATTTCCCATTGCGTGTTGGAGCAAAGCGAGTTGCCGCTGGTCACGCCCGGTGCGTAGGTACTGCTGGTGTAGCAGGGGACATCGTCGCTGTTCGCCGGATCCAACTGGCTCACCTTGATTGGGGTCACGTTCAGGCATTTCGGCGCAGGCACGTTCGCCGCGTAGTCCGTCGCTGCGTCGTGGTTGACATCGATCGCCATTGCGGCGCTTGCCGCCGCTGCAGGCGCGTCCATGAAATCCTGGCTGATGACGTTCTCGATCGCCTGCTGCGCCGCCGCTTCTGATTCCTTCTGCACCTGCATGTTGCCGGCGACCTTGGAGTTGACGTTCGTGGATCTGATGATGGAAACGACCATCAATGTCAGGACCACCAGCAGGACGAGTGACACGATAAGAGACGAGCCCGACTGCCGCCGGGACGAATGGGTGAACCCTGAATCGTTCATTGGAGTTCCCGCTGGCCGGCGATGTTGTAGAGACGCGCCACGGCGCTGTACACATGGCGCTTGTAGCGATCGTTGAACGGGCCGACCGTACCTTTCGCCAGCCCCATGTCGTAGGTTCGCGTGTCGGTCCAGCCCCCGGACGTATCGTTGTTGCGCGCCAGCACAAGGACCCTCACGGCAACCACGTTTGACCAATTCGCAGCGGCATTGGCCCAGTCGTAGGCTGGGGTGGTCTGCGGGCATTTCGCGACAGCCACCTCGGCTGCCGGGGGGCTGGCCGGGTTGCTGGTGTAGCAATCCGGCGAACCGTTGTTGTCCATGTCGATACCGTATTCGACCTGCAGATCCTGAATGCCCTCGACCAGCGGCGTGATTTGCATCGCGCCGTTCACGTACTCGGCCACCTTCAGAGTCGGAAGTCCATCGGAAGGGCTGCACACGCTGCAAGTGCTGAGGAAGTAGACGTGCTGCATCACCGCGCGCAACTCGGCCTTCGCGGTGCACGTTGTGTCGGTCCTGGTAAAGCCGCCGCTTCCGGCGCTGCCCGCGGCGATGGTGAACGGTACGGTGTCGGTCGCACACGTGGATCGCTGGAGATAGGCTGCCGGCGCCGACACACTGCCGATCGATGTCGTAGCAGTGCTCAGACGGGTAACAATTAGCACCGGCGTGTTGGCCACGTTGTGAGGCTGATCGATACAACTTGCCGAAAGCGCCGCCGTTGTCCCAGAGACCGAGTACGGCACCGAGGCGGCGTAGCCTGCGGCGGCAGCATAGCCAAGCGCTGCCACACTCGTCGGGCACGGCGACGGTGCCACCTGGGCAACCGAGCCGGCGGTTCGCGTTAGCGTGGTACCGGTGAACCCGGCGTGCTGGATGTCCTCGCTCAGCAGTTGCAGCGCGAACCGGCCGTTCTCTATCTGTTGCGATGACTTGTCAAGTTCCGAGCGGGTGCGGGTGTTCGATACGATCAGGCTGATGAGACCGATCACCAGAAACAGCCCGAGCACGACCGCGACCATCAGCTCGACGAGCGAGAACCCAGCAGCGGGCCGCTTCTTGGTCAAGAGGCGCTCCCGGCGACCAACATTGAACGACGCGCTCATGTCAGTTTTCCGATTCGGACAGTGCTCGTGACTACACGATGCAGCTTTTCATCACTGTACAAACCCGTGCCGCAGGGATTGCCGGTCGCATCCGTCGGGGCCACCGTGCTGGCCAACCCTTGCCACGAAACGGTGATCAGGTAGATATTGTTCGTCACATCCAACTGCTTGACGCAGCCGACGGCTCCGATCATGGCGCCGATCTTGGATCCAGAATTGACCTCCGCATTGCCCTGAAGCATCCCGTTCCACGCCGTCACGTCGGCCACTGCCTGGGTTTGCTGTTGAAGATTGCTCCCTGCGACGATGGCCGTGGTGCAAGCCGGCGTACCGACATAGCCGGTGCCGACCTGAACGCCGGTGGCGCCGTTGGAGTAGCAAGCAGCGACGACGCGATTGGCATTGATGCGGTCGGTGAAATCCTGCACCAGCAGCAACGCCTGAACGCGCTGATAAGACTCCAGCTCGGTCATGTTCGCCCTGGCACTCACGCCGGCCAGACCGAGCAGGCCGAACAGCATGATGACCAGCGTGACCAGAACCTCGATCAACGCATAGCCGACTGCGCGCTGTCGCCGCGAACACAGCCGCGGCGGCAGGTGAGAGGGAGGCGCCGCAGCGGGCGGCCGCGCGTCGATGAAGCCAACGCCGTGCATCGGGTATCGCGTCACGTGCATGCTCCTGAAGTGCTAGACGGAACGCCGCTGAGACTGATCGAGACGCAGCGCGCAGTGACGCCGCTCAATGGAGTCGCCGGAGCGATGTTGAACTTGGTTGCCGCAGTGGACGCGCGCCCGTCCTTGCCGTAGATGACTTGGCTCAACGTGGCCGAATCCGTGATCGTGACATTCTTGAATGCTTCGTGCGTGAACAATGGCGACGACCCGTCGCTGTTGACCGAGACGTACCAGCCGCTGGTCCAGCCGCTGGATCGACCAAAGTAGACATTTGCATTGCGCGTGACTGCCTCGCTGCGGGCAAGGCTCAGCGCCGAGACGACGTCGAACGACGCATTCTTGATGCGCTGCGAGACGATGAATTGCCTGAATGAAGGCGCCGCCAACGTTGCAAGGATGGCCGCAACGGCGATCGTCACGATCAGTTCGATCAAAGTGAAGCCGGGTGTTCGATCAGAGTGCCTGACCACCCGCATCCGGCAGGACCTTCGGGTCACTGTTGCCAGCATGCCGAGACTCCCGCCGTATCTATCAGTGTCGACTGATATTGCTTAACGCCCGTCCCGTCGATCACAAGGACGCCACACATCGTGTCTCGGGCCAACTGAGTGCCAATCGGCGTTGCGGTCACGGTGAAACCAGGAGGAGGTCCCACGACCGCGGCGGTCGCTATGGTGTAGTTCGGCGAGACATTGCTCGGCACGGTCGCGTTCAAGGCAGTCATCGTCCCTGCATACGATCTTGCGTCGAGCAGGTAGCGTTGCTGCAGGCTGGTCACCTCAAGCATGTAGCCTTCGGCGGCGGCCCGATTGGATCTGACGATGTATTGGATGTAAGAAGGGTAGGCCACGGCTGCCAAGACGGCCACGATCGCGACGACGACCATCAATTCGATGAGCGTGAAACCGGTCAGATTGCGCTTAGTTGGCATGAAACCTTGGCCTTGTCCGTGTGTACCGCGACTCAATAGTGGGTCGCCCTGCGGTCATCGGGAGGGAGCCCCACCCGTCGTGGAACGGATTAAAGCCGAAACACGACGAGGCTTCGTGCGCGGGCCGTCGCGCGGCGGACGGGCGGCGCAAAGGGGGCGACAAGTGGCGCCGCACCCGCACCGGTGCGCGACTTTGTTCACACCCGAGGTGATGGCCTCCCGCTGGACAGGCCCCGCGCCGGGAGGGATCATTGGCTCCGGTGAATTCAAGGGCCGCCCGTTCGGCTGGCCCAGGCGCCTGTGGAGCCACCGCCCAACAACACCCGGATCGAACCCATGACCTCTCCACCCGCCAACCTCCCGCCCGCCCCCGACAACGGCTTCGAGTTCGAGCTGACCGACTTCGCGTCGGCACGCGAGGCGCTCGACGATGCGTCCATCGAACTGGCCGCCGAAGCGGCGCGGCCGGCCGATCCGGCCGACTGGGCGCGCCGCCGCCGGCCGCAGGTGCCCACGGACCGGGCACTGGCGGGGGCGACCATCGACTGGATGCTGCGGCTGCCGACCAGATTGCAACCGCATCACCTGGCCGACCAGTATCCGCGCCTGGCGAATCAGATCGCCGCCGCCTGGGGCGACCGGGAGCGCTGCCTGCGCGCCCTGCACGGCTTGCTCCACGACGATCGTGCCGGCCGGCGCGGCCTGCCTCAAGATCTTCGGCGCGAGGTCGAGGCGCTGCAGCAGCATCTGGCGCGGCCGGCCACCTGAACCGCTGCGAGCGCGCCTCAGCCCGGCATCAGCGCCCCGCAATTCCAGCACTGCTCGAACGGCCCGTCGATCACCTCGCCGCAGCCCGGGCAGGCCCAGTGCCGATGCGGCGGGTGGCGCAACTCGTGCAGCAGCTGCTTTGCGTGCTCGTACTGCGCGGCGTCCTGGACCCACAGCTCGGGCAGCGTCTGATCCGGCGGCACTTCGCCGGCGATGCTGCTGGCGTACTGGCGCTGCACGGTGGTCGGCACGCCGGCATGGCTGAGCAGGTCGGCCCACAGGGTGGCGAGCGCGAGGTTCGGTGCGGAGGTGAGCCGCTTCATGGGTCGCGCGTCGATTCGGCCGGTTTACGGAGGGCTGGCAATTCAGCCGGCGATCAAAGCGGCGGCGCGTTTCGGGAATGCTCGCAGCAGCTTCTTGTCCATCGTCACCAGCCGCGTGCCCAGCTTGATCGCGAGGGCGACGAACTCGCAGCCGTACGCCGAGCAATCGCTGTCGCGCACCAGTTCGAGCACCGCGGTCGAATCCACCTCGAACTCCGCGCCCGCGAGCAGGCTTTCAGCTTCGTTCTGCAAGCTGCACGCTTGATCGAACGAGATCGTCTTGCGTCGCAGGCAGCCGGCAAGAATGTTGCGAAACTCGCTTCGCCACAAAACCGGCGCGGCCCATTCCGGGTCTCGCTCGAGCAAGGCTTCGGCCTGCGCAGTGTGCTCGCCGGGCAGGTAGAGGTAGGCCAGCACGTTGGAGTCGACCACGATCACGAGCGGCCTTCCTGCTTGAACGCATCGATGTCGCGCGCTCGAAACTTTCCTTGTGGCAACGCACCCCGCAGCGCGCGTGCACGAGCCAGCCGCTCAGCGGGTGGCACCTTGACGGGCAGCAGCATGGCTTCGAGGCACACGATCGCCTCGCTGTTCATGCTGCGGCGGTGCGTTTCGGCGGAGAGTTTGAGCCGCGCGTACACGTCGTCCGGGATGTTCTTCAGCGTCAGCGTCGTGGGCATGTTTGCATCTAACCAAATGGCAACCATTATGGTTCTGTCTCGCCTGCTGTCAAGCCCCCATCGGCGGCGCGCTCGGAGGATGCAGGCTAAGCTTCCCGCCTCGCGGTCGGCCCTTCGGTCAGCCGCTCGGACGACCCCACGGAGACCCGCATGACCGACCGCCCGCAGCTCAGCCAAACCAGCCCGACCATCCGCATCGAGCAGCAAGGCGGCCCCGAAATGATGCGCCTCGTCGAGCTGCCGGTCGGCGACCCCGGGCCGGGCGAGATCCGCATCCGTCACCACGCCTGCGGGCTGAATTTCATCGATGTGTACCAGCGCTCCGGCGTCTACCCGTTCACGATGCCGCTGTCGCTGGGGATGGAGGCCGCGGGCGTGATCGAGGCGGTCGGCGAAGGGGTCACGCACCTGCGCGTCGGCGACCGCGCGGCCTACGCCAGCAACCCGCCGGGCGCCTACTGCACGCTGCGCGTGATGCCGGCGAAGACGGTGGTCAGGCTGCCCGACGCGATCTCGTTCGAGACCGGCGCGGCGATGATGCTGAAGGGTCTGACGGCGCAGTACCTGCTGCGCAAGACGCTGCCGGTCGAAGGGCTGCAGCCCGGCGACTTCGTGCTGTTCCACGCTGCCGCCGGCGGTGTCGGCCTGATCGCGTGCCAGTGGGCGAAGGCGCTCGGGCTGCAGCTGATCGGCACGGCCGGCTCCGACGAGAAATGCGCGCTCGCCAAGGCCAACGGCGCCGCCTTCACGATCAACTACCGCAGCGAAGACTTCGCCGCACGCGTCAAGGAGATCACCGGCGGCAAGGGCGTGAAGGTGGTCTACGACTCGGTCGGCAAGGACACCTTCGAGAAATCGCTCGACTGCCTGCGCCCGTTCGGCCTGATGGCCAGCTTCGGCAACGCCTCCGGCGTGGTGCCGCCGTTCGCACCCGGCATCCTCGGGGCCAAGGGCTCGCTGTACGTGACGCGCCAGACGCTGTTCACTCACATCGCGACGCGCGAGGCCACGCAGGCGATGGCCGACGAGTTGTTCGCAGCCGTCACCAGCGGCCAGGTGAAGATCCACATCGAGCAGCGCTACGCCCTGGCCGACGTGGCGCAGGCGCACCGCGACCTCGAGGCGCGCAAGACCACCGGCTGCAGCGTGCTGATCCCATAGCACGGGGCCGCCGCGCCGGGCCGCCCCAAGCAAGGCCCGATCCCCTCGGGGGATCGCCCGCGGTATCCCGCGGGCGAGGGGCTCCATCAGCCGCGCCGCACGCGCAGCAGTTCGTCGAGGATCAGCAGCCCGGCGCCGATCGTGATCGCGCTGTCGGCCACGTTGAACGCGGGGAACGCGGCGTCGTGCCAGTGCAACTGGACGAAGTCGACCACCGAGCCGTGCAGCAGCCGGTCGATCACGTTGCCGATCGCGCCACCCAGGATCAGCGCGAGCGCGCCGGCGAACAGCCGCTGCCCGCCGTGGCGGCGCAGCATCCAGACGATGAAGATGGCGGCGAGCAACGCCAGCCCGACGAACAGCCAGCGCTGCCAGCCCGACGACGCGTGCAGGAACGAGAACGCCGCGCCGGTGTTGCGCCAGTGCACGATGTTGAAGAACGAGGTGACGGTGTGGCTGTCGCCGATCGCCATCGTGCGCAGGATCACCGCCTTCGTGATCTGGTCGAGCAGGATCACGATCGCAGCGATGCCGAGCCAGGGCAGCAGCGAGCTGCCGGACGCTTGCTTGCCCATGGTCAGGCGATGCGGCGGGTTTCGCCGGCGCCGAAGAGGTTGCTGACGCAGCGGCCGCAGATCGCCGGGTGCGCGGGGTCGACGCCGACATCGTCGCGGTAGTGCCAGCAGCGCTCGCACTTGGTCGCGGTCGACGGCGTGACCTGCACCGTCAGCGCATCGGCCGCGGCAAGCTGCGCCTGCGACGTGATCGTGACGAAGCGCAGGTCGTCGCCCAGCGAGGCCAGCAGCGCGTGGTCGGCTGCGTCGGCGCCGATCGCCAGCTCCGCCTGCAGCGACGAGCCGAGCCGCCCGGCGCTGCGCACCGCCTCGATCTCCTTGTTCGCGACGTCGCGGATCGCGCGGATGCGCGCCCACTTCGCAAGCAACTCGTCGCCTCCCCAGGCGCCGGTGTCGCTGTAGGTCTCGACGAAGATCGAGGGCGACCGATTCGGCGCCAGCACCTTCCAGGCCTCCTCGGCGGTGAAGCTCAGGAACGGCGCCATCCAGCGCAGCATCGCGTGCGTGAGGTGCCACAGCGCCGTCTGCGCCGAGCGCCGCGCGGCGCTGTTCGGCGCGGTGGTGTACAGGCGGTCCTTCAGCACGTCGAGGTAGAACGCGCCCAGGTCCTCGCTGCAGAACACCTGCAGCTTCGCGACCACCGGGTGAAATTCGTAGACCTCGTAGTGCGCGAGCACCTCGTCCTGGAACTGCTTCGCGCGTGCCAGCGCCCAGCGGTCGATCTCGAGCAGTTCGCCCAGCGGCAGCGCATCCTTCGCGGCATCGAAGTCGCTGGTGTTGGCGAGCAGGAAGCGCAGCGTGTTGCGGATGCGGCGGTAGGCATCGACGACGCGATCGAGGATCTTCTCGTCGATCGCAAGGTCGCCGGAGTAGTCGGTCGCCGCGCACCACAGGCGGATGATCTCGGCGCCGCGCTTTTGCACCGAGTCCTGCAGGGAGATGTAGTTGCCCTGGCTCTTGCTCATCTTGCGGCCCGAGCCGTCGACCGTGAAGCCGTGCGTCAGCAGGCCGCGATAAGGCGCGTGGCCTTCCATCGCGCAGGCGATCAGCAGCGACGAATGGAACCAGCCGCGGTGCTGGTCGTGGCCCTCGAGGTAGAGATCGGCCTCGGGGCCGCTGTCACCGGTCGTCCCCGGGTGGCTGCCCACCTTCTCGTTGAGCACGTGGAAGAAGGTCGAACCCGAATCGAACCAGACGTCGAGGATGTCGTTGCTCTTGGTGTACTGCGCGGCCTCCACGCCGAGCACGTCGTCGACGCCGAGCTTCGACCACGCCTCGACGCCGCCCTGCTGCACGATGTCGGCCGCGCGGTCGATCAGCGCCATCGTGTCGGGGTGCAGTTCGCCGCTCTCCTTGTGCAGGAAGAACGGCAGCGGCACGCCCCAGCTGCGCTGGCGGCTGATGCACCAGTCGGGCCGGTTCGCGATCATGTCGTGCAGGCGCGCCTTGCCGTTCTCGGGGTAGAACTGGGTCTGCTCGATCGCGGCGAGCGCGGTCTGGCGCAGCGTCTTCGCGGGCTGCTCCGTGGCGAACACGCCCGCCGTTCCGGGGCCGGCCGCGTCCATGCGCACGAACCACTGCGCCGCGGCGCGGTAGATCACCGGCGTCTTGTGACGCCAGCAGTGCGGGTAGCTGTGCACCAGCGTCGAGGTCGCGAGCAGTCGGCCGGCGGCGCGCAGCGCGTCGGCGATCAGCGGCGCCGCCTTCCAGATGTTCAGGCCACCGAAGAGCGGAAGGCCGGCCTCGTACTGGCCGTTGCCCTGCACCGGGTTCAGGATGTCGTCGACCGCGAGGCCGTGCGCGCGGCAGGAGTTGAAGTCCTCGATGCCGTAGGCCGGCGCCGAGTGGACGATGCCGGTGCCGTCCGCATCCGTCGCGTAGTCAGCGGCATAGATCGGCGTGAGACGGGCGTAGCCGTCGTCGACGTCGGCCAGCGGATGACGGAACTTGATGCCTTCGAGCTCGCTGCCGGCGGTCGTCGCGAGCACCGTGCCGTCGAGGCCGTAGCGCGCCAGGCAGCTCTCTACAAGCGCGCTCGCGAGCAGCAGCACGCCGCGCTCGGTGTCGACGAGCGAATACTCGATCGACGGGCCGACGTTGAGCGCCTGATTGGCGGGGATCGTCCACGCGGTCGTGGTCCAGATCACCGCGAACGCCTGCTTCGCGAGTGGCGGCAGCCCGAAGGCCCCGGCGAGCCGCTCGGGCTCGGCGCAGAGGAAGGCCACGTCGACGGTCTGCGACTTCTTGTCCGCGTACTCGATCTCGAACTCGGCCAGCGACGAATGACAGTCGAAGCACCAGTACACCGGCTTCAGGCCGCGGTAGACGAAGCCGCGCTCGACGATCCGCTTCAGCACGCGGATCTCGTTGGCCTCGTTGCCGAAGTCCATCGTGCGGTACGGGTGGCCCCAGTCGCCGAGCACGCCGACGCGTCTGAAGTCGGCCATCTGCTGGGTGATCTGCTCGGTCGCGTAGGCGCGGCTCTTCGCCTGCACGTCGGCGCGTTCGAGCTTGCGGCCGAAGGTCTTCTCGATCTGGTTCTCGATCGGCAGGCCGTGGCAGTCCCAGCCCGGCGTGTAGCGCGCGTCCAGGCCCTTCAGCTGGCGCGCCTTGACGATCATGTCCTTCAGGATCTTGTTGGCCGCGTGGCCGACATGCAAGGTGCCGTTCGCGTACGGCGGGCCGTCGTGCAGCACGAAGCGCGGTTGGCCGATGCGCGCATCGCGCAGCCGCTGGTAGATGCCCTGATCGGCCCATTCTTTGACCCAGCCCGGCTCGCGCCTGGGCAGGTCGCCGCGCATCGGGAACGGCGTGTCGGGCAGGTTCAGCGTGGATCGGTAGTCGGGCTTGGCGACGGATTTGGCGTTGGACATGGTGGCGCTCGATGGGTGCGTTCCGGTGCCTGCAAGCGGGCAGCGGATCAGGAGTCGGCCCCGCGTGGGCGGCGGGTGCGCTGGGCGATCGGGCGGGCGGCGCGCCCGTCAAATAATTCGATCGCGGCTGGTCTGGCGTTGCTCGGCCGCATGCGCCGCCAGGAAGGCGCGCGCATCGACCGCGTCTTTCCCGATCGCGGCCGTCAGGGCCTCGAGCCCGTCGTAGCGGGCCTCGTCACGAAGTTTGTGCAGCAGTTCCACGCGCACGAGTTTACCGTAGCCCCCCTCGGCGGCTAGCGCGGCGGGCCAATCCAGGCAGTAGGTCTCGAGCAGCACGCGGCCGCTGTCGTCGACCGTCGGGCGCTTGCCCAGGCTCGCGACGCCGCCCAGCGCCCGTTCGGCCAGCCCGTGCACCTGAACCACGTAGATGCCCAGCGCGGCCGGCTTCGGGTGGCTGAAGCGCAGGTTCAGCGTGGGGAAGCCGAGGCTGCGGCCCAGCTTCCTGCCGTGCACGACGTGCCCGCTGATGCTGTAGGGCCGGCCCAGCAGCGCCGCGGCGCGCGCCATGTCGCCGGCGGCGAGCGCCTCGCGCACCGCCGAACTCGACACGCGCAGCCCGCGCACCTCGTAGCTGTTCATGCGCGCAACATCGAAGCCAGCCTGCGGGCCCGCGGCGTCGAGCATCGCGTAGTCGCCGGCGCGCCTCGCGCCGAAGCGGAAGTCGTCTCCGACCAGCACGTATTTCGTGCCCAGGCCGCGCACCAGCACGTCGTCGATGAAGACCTGCGGCGGCTGCGCCGCGAAACGCTGGTCGAAACGCAGCACGACCGCCTGCTCGATGCCGCAGCGTTCGAGTTCGCTGAGCTTGTCGCGCAAGGTCGCGATGCGTGCCGGCGCGAGCTCGGGCTGGCCGGCGCGCGCCGCGAAATAGTCGCGCGGGTGCGGCTCGAAGGTCATCGCGCAGGACGGCAGGCCGCGGTGCCGGGCCTGCGAGTTCAGCAGCGCCAGCATCGCCTGATGGCCGCGATGCACGCCGTCGAAATTGCCGATCGTCAGCGCGCAGGCGGGCGCGATGCCAGGGTGGTGAAAGCCGCGGAACACGTGCATGCGCGGCATTATCGGCCGGGGCTACGCCGGCTGCGGCGGGTGCACGCGCTTCATGTGCCGGTAGACGAGCCCGCGCGAGACGCCGAGGGTGCGCGCCGCCTTCGAGACGTTGCCGCCGCAGGCGCGCACGGTGCGCTCGATCAGGTGCTTGTCGTTGTCGCGCAGCGTGCCCTGCGGTAGCGGCAGCGGCCTGGCGCCGGGTTCGGCCGGCGCATCCGCGACCGGCAGGGCCTGCATCTGGAACAACGGGCCGGCGCCGTCGTGCGCCTGCATGCGGGCGGCGATCCAGACGTTCAGCCCGCTGGGCAGCCGGTGCAGCGCGGCGTTGGCGGCGCGTGTCAGCAGCACGAGGCGGTTCAATGCGATCCCGAACACGTCTTCGGCGTGGCGGCCCGCGTCGGCCTGCGAGACGCCGAGCAGCCGCGCGGCGGCGTTGTTGAGCCAGGCGATGCGGCCGTTCGCGTCGAGGCCCGCCAGGCCCTCCATCGGCGTGCCGAGCAGCGCCGGCGAAGTCTGCAGGTGCACGACGATGTGCTCGCCCGACTGGGCCCGCAGCAGCTGGTTCTCGATCGTCGTCGCGTACAGCGCGGTCAACGCCGCGGCGTCGAAGCCGAAGGGCTGGCCCTCGGAGGTCAGGTCGAGCACCGCGGCGATATGCCCGCTCGCGTCGCGGATCGGCGCGGCCGCGCAGTGCAGCATCTGCAGGTGGCCGAAGAAATGCTCGGCGCCGAGCACCAGGCTGGCCTGGCCGGTGCGCAAGGTCACGCCCGGCGCACCGGTGCCGATATGCGCTTCGTCCAGGTTCACGCCGACGCGCCGCGCCAGCGGCAGCAGCGCGTGTTGATGCTCGACGGGAGATCGGGTCGCGTGCACGACCACGCCCTGCGGGTCGGTCAGGATCGCGATGCAGGCGGTGCCGGCGAGCGCCTGCTCGAGCTGGTTCAGGTCGGTCGCGGCGGCCTGCAACAGCAACTGGCTGCGTGCCAGCGCCGAGTGGATGCGGCTCGGCGTGACCGGGTCGAAGGCGATGTGCTCGACCGGGTCGCGCCGCGCCTGGACGCAGCGCGACCACGACTGGATCACGCTTTCGCTGATCAGCCCCGAGGGCCGCACGCCGTCTTCGAAGTAGCGCTGGCGCGCCAGCGCGAGGCGCTGCTGCGGGGTCGAGAAGAACGGCTGGGCGGGCAGGGCGCTGGCGTGCGATCGATGTTGCAAGGCTTGGTCTCCGGTCGGTGGGCGGCGCTTCAGTGGATCGCCACGCCCCAGGGCAGCTTGCCGACGGCGATGTCGGCAATCTTGATATTGCGCTCGGTGTCGATCACCGAGACCACGCCGGAGCGGCCGCAGGCGACGTACAGCTTTTTGCCGTCGGGCGTCAGCGCCATGTTCCAGGGCCGCTGGCCGACGCCGACGGTCGCGACGATGCTGCGGCTGGCCGTGTCGAACACCGACACGCTCGCGTCGCCGCCGTTCGACACGTAGACGCGTTTGCCGTCCGGGTGCACGGCGACGCCGTTGCTGCGCAAGCCGGCCTTCAGCTTGGCGAGCACGGTGAAGGCGTGCGCATCGATCACGTACAGCTCGCTCGAGTTCTCGGCCGCCACGTAGGCGAGCGCGCTGTCGGGCGAGAAGCCGATGCCGCGCGGGCGCGCGCCCACCGGAACCTGCGCCACTTGCGCGCGCGTGGCCGTGTCGATCACGTCCACCGCCTCGCCCTCTTCGGCGGTGACGAAGACAAAGCGGCCGTCGGGGCTGAACACCGCGTGCTCGGGGTTCTTGCCGCGCACCTTGACGGCGAACGCCTTGGTGTTGCTGCGCGTGTCGACGAACGCGACCTCGTTCGACTCCTCGATCGCGGCCACGACCCAGCGGCCGTCGGCCGAGATGCCCAGGCCCTCGGGCGATTCGCCCAGGTCGATGCTGCCGGCGGCCTTGCGCCCCGCCAGGTCGAGCATCACGAGCCGGTTGCCGGGCTGGTCGCTGACGTAGGCGCGCGTGCCGTCGACGCTGACCACGGTGCCGCGCGGCTTCTTGCCGGCGGGCAACTCGTAGACGACCCGGTCGGTCTGGGTGTCGATCACGCTCAGCGTGCCCGAGCCTTCGTTGGGAACATAGGCGAACGGGGCCGCATGGCCCGCGACGGGCAGCGCGAGGATCAGGGCAAGGGCGAGGCGGCGAAACGTGGGGGTCATGATCTTTCACCTAGGGTGGGATGGGGCGGCCCGGCCCAGGGCCAGACGCGCGCGAAAACGCTGTCGCGATCGATCAGCGCGTGCTTCAGCGCGACCGCGATGTGGCCGGCCACGAGTGCCGCGAACAGCCAGGCGGTCACGTCGTGAACCAGGATGAGGGCGGTGTAGACCGCCGGCAGATCAGGGCCCCACGGCCGCAGCCAGTAGCCGAGAACCTTGATCCCGTTCTTGCTGAGGTTCGACGCGACGTAGCCCGACAGCGGCAGCACCAGCATGCAGACGTACATCGCCGCGTGCAGCATGCGTGCGGCGCTGCGCTGCCAGACCGGCATCGCTGCCGGCCAGGGCGGCGGCGCATGACGCCAGCGCCAGGCCAGCCGAAGCAAGATCAGCAGCCCGAGCAGCACGCCCGTCGACTTGTGCAGGTTGATGACCGCGGCGCGCGCCGGCGTGCCGCGCGGCGCGATCTCGTCGAGCAGAAAGCCGAAGACGATCTCCGCCAGCAGCGCGACGCCGATCAGCCAGTGCAGCGCACTGGCGAAGCGCCCGTAATGCATCGTGTCGGTGGTCATCGGCGGGGTTCAGAAGCGCAGGGTCGCCGACGCGCTGGCGAGCCAGGTGCGGCCGGGCGCCGGTTCCAAGAAGCGGCTGTTGCCCTCGTTGACGATCACCGAGCCGGCGTAGCGGCGGTCGAACAGGTTGTCGGCGCGCACGAAGCCGCCCAGCTGCCACGGGCCGGCGTTGAACACGTAGCCGACGTTGGCCGCCGCGATGGCGTAGCGCGGCGCCGCGTCGCTGTTCAGGTCGTTGACCGTCACGCCGGTCACGTAGCGCGCCTCGACGCCGCCGCGCAGGCCGCCGGGCGGCGCCCAGTTCAGCGCCGCGAACAAGGCGCCGCGCGCGATGCCGGGGATGCGGTTGCCGGCCGGGATCGGCACGTTCGCCGCCGCGCAGGGCGCGGCCGTGCAGGTCAGGAAGCCATCGCGATAGGTCGCGTTCAGCAGGGTCGCCGCGGCCTGGGCCCGCAGGTGCTCGGCGTAGGTCGCCGACCAGCCCAGCTCGACGCCGGTGCGGCGGGTCGCGCCGGCGTTCTGGAACGTGGAGCGGCCGCCGCTGTTGGTCTGCGTCACGATCTCCTTGTCGGTACCGGTCTGGAACACCGCTGCGGTCAGCTCGCCAAGCGCCGCGATGCGCGCCTTCACGCCGGCCTCGACGCTGGTGCTGGTTGCCGCCTGCAGGCCGAAGTTCAGGCCGGTCGCGCCACCGGAGCGATAGGCCAGTTCGTTCAGCGTCGGCGTCTCGAAGCCGCGCCCTGCGGTGGCATAGAGGTGCAGGTCGCTGGCCACCGCGAACATCACGCCGAGCACCGGCAAGGTCGCGCCGTAGCGCGCGGCGCCGCTGTCGTCGCGGTTGGTGCCGACGATGTAGCCGTCGGTCGACGTGAAGCGCACCTGGCTGTGGCGCACGCCGGCGTTGAGCGACCACTGCGGCGTGATCTGCCAGGCCGCCTGCAGGTACTGGTCGAAGTTCGACACGTCGTTGATCTCGTCGCGACGCAGTGCGCCCTGAACGCCGAGCGTGTTGCCGATGAAGTTCTGGAAGCCCTGGCGATGCTCCCTCAGGCTGTCGTAGGCCACGCCGCCGATCAGCGTGAACGGCGCATCGAGCAGATTCGTCGTGAAGGTCCAGCGCAGGTCGGTGCCACCGTAGTTGCGGCCGAGCAGGATCACGCCACCCGGGTTCAGCGGGCCGCCCTGCGTGCTCTTCGGGATCGACTGGAATTGTTCGGTGCCCCGATGCCCGTAGTAGGTCGTCAGCTGCAACGCGTTGGCCGCATCGAGGCGACGTTCGTAGACCAGCCCGGCCTGCGTCTGGTTCACCGACTTGCGGGTGTTGTAGTCCAGCGCCGATTGATCGGTGCCGCGCGGATTGGCCTGGAACTGCGCGCGCGACAGGCCCAGCGGGTCCTGCGCCTCGGGCAGCGCGACGCTGTTGGCGATCAGCGTGACCTTGGAGTCGCCGTCCGGGCGCAAGCTCAGCTTGGCGTTGCCCAGCGTGCGCTCGACTTCGCTGTGATCGCGGTAGCCGTCGGTGCGGAACCGGCTCGCGCTGAGGGAATAGCCGATCGCGCCGGTCGAGCCGCTGGCCTGCGCGCCGTAGCGCAGCAGCCCGTCGCTGCCGGCCGACGCGCCGAAGCTGAGCGTCGGCGGCCCGGTGCCCTCTTCGGTGAAGACCTGGATCACGCCGCCCGAGGAATTGCCGTAGAGCGCCGAGAACGGCCCGCGCAGCACCTCGATGCGCCCGACCGAGCCGAGCTCGACGTTGGTGATCTGGCCCTGGCCGTCGGGCAGCGTCGCCGGGATGCCGTCGACATACAGCCGCACGCCGCGGATGCCGAAGGTCGAGCGCGCGCCGAAGCCGCGCACCGAGATCTGCACGTCCTGCGCGTAGTTCTGGCGGTCGCGCGCGAGCAGCCCGGGCACGCCGCCCAGGCTCTCGGAAATGTTGATCAGCGCGTGGCCGTCGCGCACGGTGGCGGCGTCGATCCGGTCGATCGACGCCGGGACGTCGAACGCGCGCGCATCGGTGCGCGTGGCCGTGACGACCATCGCCGGCAGTTGCGGCGGCGCCGTCGCGGGCGCCTCGGCCTGGGCGAGCGCGCAGGCCGGGGCCGCGAACCAGCAGAGCGCGTGCACAGGGCGGCGCAGGTCGAACGTGGCTTGCATGTTGTCTCCAGAATCTCTCGGGCCCATCGTCGCGGGGTCGGGGCAGTATCGATCAGGTCGCGCGCCAGACTATGTTGTACCGCGCAAGTATCATCATCGCCCTTGGTCGGGCTAACGCCGGCCTGGTTTCGACGCGGCGCGGTTGACCCACGGGGGAACTTTCCCTGTCGTTTTCGGGCTCACCGCCTGGGCGTGCCGATGGACTAGTGTAGTGTTGCATTCTGTTTAGAACTTAAGCGGCTATTCGCTCGGATGACCTTCTGCAGGATGTCGGCAGCGCTCTTGGTCCAGATGAACGGTTTGGGCTTGGTGTTGTGATGAGCGACGTACGCATCAATGGCGGC